>CAJWGB010000082.1 GCA_913031625.1 uncultured Planctomycetaceae bacterium
TGCAATCCCCACGGTGGGGTTCTTCGCGACGCTCGTCTTGGCAGGGCTTCCCAACGCCCATGCACAATGGCTTGAGTGGGACATCCAAACCGCAGACCGCCTCGTTCTGACAAGCGTGGCGAGTGCAGACGACGAGGAGCTCGACTTGAGCACCCGCGTAAGGGCCATTGCCAGTGCCTGCATCGACTCGAATCGATCGCGAACTTTCTTGGCCATTGCCTTGCGGACGATCTCTACGATCGCCGGATCGACCTCAGACCGAATCCGCGAAGCATCTGGTGGCGGATCAGCAAGAACAGAAGACACGACAGACACCAGCGTGCCGTTGCCCGGGAATGGAAGCTGCTGCGTCAGGAGTTCGTACATCACGACCCCCAGCGCGTAGATGTCACTGACGGGCCCGCTACTTTGTCCCTGCAGCTGTTCGGGAGCCATATAGCCGGGGCTGCCGAGAAGTGTTCCGTGTTGAGTTAGTCGCGCTTCGACAGTCTGTTCGGGGTCCAGCTCAACTGCGTTGCCCGTGGTGTCGTCAACATCGTCAAACTGTCGAGCAAGTCCGAAGTCCATCACAATCGGCTCATTACGCCGACTAATCATGATGTTGGCAGGTTTCAGGTCGCGGTGAATCACTCCGTGATCATGGGCTTCCTGAAGTGCCAGCGCCACCTTGCGAATGATCCGCAAAATGCTGTTGATCGGTGGAGCTTTGCTGGACTTGATGTAATCGGAAAGCGGTCGACCTTCGATGAAGGCCATACTGATGTAGTGAATCCCATCCATTTCACCGACATCATAAACCGGACAGATGTTGGGATGCTGCAGCGTCGCAGCCGATCGAGCTTCACGATAGAAGCGTTCCATCAGCGTTGGGTCAGAGTTCTCTTTAAACTTCGGAACCTTGATCGCGACCTTGCGGTCCAGCTGTGAGTCATGAGCCAGATACACGGCGCCCATGCCACCTTCGCCCAGAGTCCGTTCAATGGTGTACCGACCAAAGTGCTTTGGTGGCGATTCCGATGTGGGGTCTGCCATCTGCTTCTTCATATCCTCCAGCATTTCAATCGACTCCAGAAAGTCCCGCACTTCCTCCTGATGTTCAGGATGGCGTTGGGCAAAATCGTCGATGGAAGGATTCAGACCGCTGCGTACCTGCTGCGCAAATTCTTCCCCCAGCTGATTCAAAAGGTCCTCATTGAACGCATTCTGCGGCATTCACTCGCTCGCCACTTGCTTGCATCTAGCCAATTGGTCACCAGCATCCCGTTTGCGGAAACCCAACCCACACTGGGTCTTACACAAACAAGAGGCTGTATTGTTATTAAACGACTCGGCTGCAGGCAAGGTTTTGGGAACCTTCGGAATCGCACTATTTTTATCTATTTCCCAGCCAAATCGGACGGCTGACTGCATTTGTCGGCGTTGCCGGACCGGATAGAGTCCCTCCCTCCGACCTAATTCTCCTTTCGAACAGGCAAATCCAATGATTTGGAGCGATCTTCGCCGGGAAGCCGAGGCAGCGAAAAACTGGATCCTTTCCCTCCGTCGGCAACTGCACAAGCATCCGGAATTAATGTACGAGGAGTTCCGGACGAGCCAGTTGGTTCAGGACACTTTGTCAGAACTCCAGATCCCATTTGAGGCTGGAATCGCCGAGACCGGAGTTGTCGGAACACTTGGCTCAGGTGATGGACCGTGTATCGCCCTCCGTGCGGACATGGACGCATTGCCGATTCAGGAAGCTGCTGATGTTGAATTTCGCAGTGAAGTGGACGGGAAGATGCATGCCTGTGGTCACGACTGCCACACTGCCATGCTCCTCGGCGCGGCCAAAGTCCTCAAGCAGCGAGAAGAGTCGCTCAAAGGAACTGTAAAGCTGATCTTTCAGCCGGCCGAAGAAGGAGGCGCTGGCGGCAAACGAATGAGCGACGCTGGCGTTCTCGCCAATCCGAATGTCAGTCGCATTTTTGGACTGCATGTCTGGCCCATGTTACCCACCGGCACCTTCGGTTCACGCGCCGGAACTTTCCTTGCCGCGGCCGGCGAATTAGACATCACAATCCACGGGCGAGGTGGCCATGCAGCGATGCCTCATCAGTGTATCGATCCTGTCGTGACGGCCGCCAAAGTAATCACCGAACTGCAGACGATTGTGTCGCGAGAACTGGATCCGATGAACTCGGCAGTAATCAGCATCACGTCCATTCATGGCGGCGAGGCATACAACGTGATTCCGGAACAGGTAAAGCTTCAGGGAACCATTCGGGCACTGGACACAGATACTTTCCAGATGCTGCAGAAGCGGATTGAAGAAACGGCCACTCAGATTGCCGCTGCCGCACAATGTCGGGCGGAAGTTGCGTTCCCCGGCAATGCCTACCCGGCGACCGTCAATGATGACGCTCTGTGGGAGACAGTTCAGGAGCTCGCTGGTGAACTGGTCGGCAGCGACCATGTTCATGAGATACCGGCTCTGATGGGCGGAGAGGACTTTGCGTTCTTCGCTGAGCAGGTGCCCGGCTGTTTTGTGGGGTTGGGCATTCGCAACGAAGACTGTGGTGCCACCTACAGCGTGCATCATCCCATGTTCAAGGTTGATGAAGACGCGCTGCCGCTTGGAACCGCACTACATGCCTGCTTTGCTGTCCACTCACTCTCGCAGCCCACAGAATAACCTGTCTCATTGAACTCTGTGAATCTCCGTGTCCTCTGTGGTGAATAGCCATCCAGTATGCTTACCACAGAGGACACGGAGATTCACAGAGGTCTGGAAGACCATTTATTTCCGAAAGTTCGATTCATGCGACTCACATACACACTTTCTGTTGTTGCTCTGCTCTGTCCTGCCGTGGTGAGCGCAGCTGACTGGACAATCCCGGTTGCTGGCAACATCTACCAGACGTCGCCGGCTCCTGGCAGAACAAATCCATGGACGTCGACCGATGTCGTCCACTCGGTGTACGTACACGTCGACCGAGCAGCGACACTTGAACTCAGCATCGAGGCGGGTACCGACGGCACCTCGGAAATCGAGACGCGTGTTGGTGAGCAGAAGTTTGCTGTTCAGATTAGACAATCGACGGAGCAAATCTCGGTTGGCAGTGTGAAGGTTACTGAGCCTGCGTACGTCCGCGTCGACTTTCAGGGGGTTAAGAAATCCGGTCGGTCTTTTGGACGCATTGAGGAGGTTCTGATCAAGTCCGACACGCCGGACCTTAAGCTGACTTATGTTCGCGACAATAACGGAGGCATGTTTTACTGGGGCCGCCGCGGACCGTCTGTGCACCTGAGTTACTCCGTTCCACGAAATGTGGACCTCACCTACGCGTACTCTGAGGTCACAGTTCCGAAGGGGCAGGATCCGATTGGAACGTTCTATATGGCCAATGGATTCGGTCAGGGCTACTTCGGCATGCAGGTGAACAGTGCTCAGCAGCGCCGGGTCTTGTTCTCGGTGTGGAGCCCGTTTCGAACAGACAACCCCAAAGACATCCCGAAAGATCAGCGGATCGAATCACTGGCACGAGGGCCGGAAGTCCATATTGGAGAATTTGGCAACGAGGGGTCCGGTGGTCAGAGCTATCTGGTATACCCGTGGAAGGCGGGTCGCACGTATCGATTTCTCACGAAAGTTGTTCCCGACGGCGAAGGCAGCACGCGTTACACTTGCTGGTTTGGTGACAAAGCGGCCGACGAGTGGAGACTGATTGCCAGCTTTCGACGCCCCAAAACAGACACTCATCTGAAGGGGTTCCATTCGTTTCTTGAGAGTTTTTCGCCTGCTCACGGATACATCGGGCGCCGCGCGTCATACAGCAATGTCTGGGTCTGCGACGTAAATGCAAACTGGCACCAGTGCGTCGATGCACGATTCAGCGTGGACGGGACCGGAGGGAATCGGCACCGCATCGACTTCAGCGGCGGTGCCGATGGAACAGACTTCTTCCTTCGCAACTGTGGGTTCTTCACAGGAAACGTCAAAGCCGGAACCCGATTTACTCGAGAGTCCACGGCTGATCAGCAGCCCGAAATCGACTTCGATCAGCTTCCGAAAAAATAGCTGCGTCACATTCAGTCTAAGTGGACGTCTGATTGAATGGTAACCGGAAACGTGAGCGAGGGATCTGCACTTACATGCACATTCATCTCCTGCTCACGCTTTGGGTTATCAGACTTTCTAATCATTGTCGTTCCAATGAAGGCTGCCGGATTCTGAACAACGCTATCGCCATACTGCGCAAATCGGTTTGATCAAATCCTGCACGCACTGTCGCCTTCGGCTTGCCATCAATCGCTCTGGGACTGACTTTCCACGAGGTGTTCATTTCCTGTTTCCGCGCCCGAACGGCTTTGCGGGATCATAGTTCGGATTCAATGTCGGCATTTGAGCGTCGACTTCACTGCGCCAGTGATGCAGTTCCCTGAGCATTTCGTCACGCCGATCGGAATGTTCTTCGCTCAGGTCAGTTTCCTCGCCGAGATCTGTACGCAGGTTATAGAGCCTTGTGCTCCGGTCTTCGTGGAACTCAATCAGTCGCCAGTCGCCGCTGCGAATTGCGCTATAGGGACTGTCGCCGCCAGCATGGTAGTGGGGGTAGTGCCAGAACAGGCTGCGGTCGAACTCATGCTCCGCATTTCGAAACAGCGGCAGCAGGTTCTCACCATCAATGTTCTTATTATGACTATCGCTGCCTTTCGTTCCTGAAGCCGCCAGCAGTGTCCGGTAAAAGTCGATGGTCATGACAGGGGTGTCTGACGTCACTCCCGGGCGGGTTACCCCCGGCCACCTCACAATCGCCGGCACCCGAACGCCGCCTTCATAGGCAGACCCTTTGCCACGTCGCAGCGGAAGATTCTCCGTGAAGCCGTCATGTCGACCGTACCGCTGTGTCAATCCTCCGTTGTCGGAAATAAACACAACCAAAGTGTTCTGCGCCAGTCCCGAATCTTCCAACTGCTGAAGAACTCGGCCAACACTGAGATCCAGACTCTTCACCATCGCTGCGTAGACAGGATTCTTATGAACGGCTGATTCGTCAACTCGTGCCCGAAAGTACTCGACAAGATCAGCTCGCCCCTGAATGGGTGTGTGCGGAACGTTGTAGGCGAAGTAAAGAAAGAACGGCTGATCCTCGGTCTCCTCGACAAATCGACAGGCAGCATCCGTGAGCCAGTCGGTGAGGTAGTTCGTACCTGCTTCGGCGGTAACTCCATTCTTTAGAAGGTAGCCACGGCTGCCTTTCGGACGCTCGATGGAGACGTCGAAGCCCTGACTCAGAGCATCTGTCCCTTTAACCTTTCCCTCCTTCGCATTCAGGTGCCACTTCCCAAAGTGGCCCGTTCGATAGCCAGCGTCCTTTAGTGCTTCCGCAATCGTCACGTGCCGTGATTCCAATTGCTTCGTCCAGTCCGGAATACTGAGTTTCGCGAATGGTCGATGCTGTCCGGCAATGAAATCGGTGAGGTGCAGTCGGGCGGGATACATCCCCGTCATGATGGAAGCACGAGTCGGCGAACACACTGTGCAGGCGGCGTACGCATCCGTGAACTTCATTCCGGTGGCCGCCAGTCGATCGAGGTTCGGGGTTTCATAGAAGTCACTTCCAAAGCAGTTTAAACCCGTCCACCCAAGGTCGTCGGCAAGGAGAAACACGACATTCGGACGGTCCGAATCTTCCTCCGCTGCGGCAGCGGTCGTGAATGCAGTCAACAAAATCAGTAGATAACGCACAGGAGTCTCACTGAGCTTCAGAAGGGCAACTGTTCCTCATGATACTGTTCCAACAACCGGGGTCAAAAGTCGAGGCGGCTCGCAGAAGAGCGACTTTAAGTGTCGCAGAATCAGTTGGCAGCACCTGACAGGGCGGTTATGCTCGGATGCAAATCACTCAACTGTTTTCTGGAACACATCATATCCATGCGTACTTTGCTGCTACTTCTAACTGCCATTGTTGTCACAGCTTCGACTTCCGTGCGTGCGGATGACGCCAAAGAACTTAAGGTTCTGCTTATTACGGGCGGATGCTGCCACGACTATGACTTCCAGTCCAGACAACTTCAGAAAGCAGCTGCAGATCGAGGTGTGAAAGTGAAATGGACGGTTGTCAAAGAAGGCGGCAATGGAACCAAAGGCAAGATCGACCTGTACAGTAAAGCGGACTGGGCAAAAGGGTTTGATGTAGTCATACACAACGAATGCTTCGCTAACACCACTGATGAGGACTACATTCGCAGCATCACGAAGGCTCATTATGATGGAGCCAACGCGGTCGTCATTCACTGCGCCATGCACACATACCGCGCCACTAAGATTGACGACTGGCGACAGATGCTCGGAGTCACAAGTCGCCGTCACGATCACAAGAGCAACTACGTGGTAAAAAACATCAAACCGGATCACCCGGCAATGAAGGCCTTCCCCAAAGAGTGGACGACTCCGAAGGACGAACTCTACATCATTGAAAAGGTCTGGCCGGACACGGAGATCCTGGCGACTTCCGTCAGCGAACGAGATGGCAAACTTCATCCCACGATCTGGGCTCACAAGTATGGCAAGGCGCGAGTCTTCGGAACGACCTACGGTCACTCCAACGAAACGTTCGAGGACAAGGTCTTCCTTGATTACGTCATTAATGGCATGATCTGGGCGGCAACCGGGAAATAAGCATGCCGGTATCGGTTGACTGGCAAGCCGTTGAGGACGCCATCTTCGAGCAGGGGATGGAAGAGTTTCCTCAGATCGCCGCCGACAATCCGAATCGAAAGATCTACTGCGTCTTCTTTGACTGCGACATCGTCTACACGTGTGCTCAGGCACATATGAATACGGACGAAGGGCTGCGAGAGTATGCAGAATCCGCCATTAACAGCAGCCCTGATCTCTACAAAGATCACACCGTCGAAACACTGATGGAAGAGTTTCGCTGGGACGGCGGTGGTTTCCGCATGTTTCAGGTTTTTGAGGGACCGGAGTTCACAGACCTTAACGCGGCCTACGAACAGTTATATGAAGAGATCGAGGCGGAAGCCGAACGCGAATTGAATGAGCCGTTCATGGAAGCCTGCTCCCGTGCCGTCACGCGACTGGACAAAGCCGGGGCGTTCCACGAATTCCAGAAACGTTGCGACTTCAGAATCCTTGTCGTCTACATTCAGGAGACTGTAGAGGAGGGAGAAGCACGCATGAAACGCATCGCCAGAGAGATGGACGAAGCATGAGTCGTCCACTCCTTTACCTGTCGGCTGACCAGGTGCGACAGTGTCTCCCAATGGCAGATGCAATCGAGTGTGCTCGTGATGCTTTCTCTCAGATCTCAAACGGATCGGCAGTCCTGCCGACTCGCCTGAACGTCGCATGCACGACCGATGGCGTGGACCTGATTATGCCATGTGCATCAGAGTCCTCACGCGTGTTTTCTCTGAAGACAGTCACCGTCTTTCCGGGAAACAAGCAGGCCGGGCGACCAACAACGCAGGGACTACTGATCCTCACTGACGTAGAAACTGGTAGTCACCTGGCGATCATGGACGGAACCAGCCTGACTGCCATTCGGACCGGAGCAGCGTCCGGACTCGCAACAGACCTGCTGGCCTCTCCAACCGCCGAGTCTGTGGCGATTCTTGGAGCCGGCGGGCAGGCTCGAACTCAGCTGGATGCCGTGTGCCAGATTCGCCCGGTCAAACAGGTCCGTGTGTACTCACCGAGCGGCGAGTCGGCTAAAGCATTTGCTGCAGAAATGAGTGCAAGACACGGCGTCAGCGTGGCAGCATCCAACTCACCAGAGGAATGTGTTGCCGGCGCCGACATTATCTGCACGGCCACATCTTAGTTAACACCGGTGGTTACTGATGCCTCGATTCAGGCGGGCGCACATATTAACGCCGTTGGTGCCTTTCGTCCGGAGATGGCAGAACTGCCGCCGGAGCTGATTTGTCGCAGCCAGGTTGTCGTGGACCATGTTGAGTCAGCATTGGAGGAAGCCGGAGATTTGTTGCAGCCCATGGAAGCCGGCATGATCCAACAAGCTCATTTTGACACGGAGCTCGGAGACATTGTCACGGGGAAAGTACCGGGACGAAAAGCCCCTGAACAGATAACCGTCTTCAAGTCTGTCGGTGTCGCCATCCAGGATCTTTGTGCAGCGACTCGAGTCCTCGAGAATGCCCGCGAGCAGGGCCTCGGAACACCCCTGTCGCACCTGTAGGCCGACTACATAGCTGGCCAGGTGTCCGACAATCGATACCCCTCCGGCCACGGATCCTCCGGGTCGAGCATTAACTGATGAGTCCCTGTAATCCATGCGCGCCCCGATACAGTGGGAACAATCGCAGACTTCCCTCCAACGGTCGTCACTTCTTTGATTGAGCAATGAAACTCGGAGCCTATGATCGAACGAGCCAGATACTGGTCTCCCGGATTCATCTCACCTCTGGCATGGAAAAGTGCCATTCGCGCAGAGCACCCTGTCCCGGTTGGGGATCGGTCAATCTTGCCAGGACGAATCGCCACCGCGTTGGAGCCAACCAGAGAGTCGCCCTGACGTTCGAGTGGCCCGGCAAACTGACAAAAGGAGATGTGTTTCCAATCCGGATTCTCCGGGTGAGTAAACCCAAGCTGTTCATTGGCCGCACGGACAATCTGCATTCCCAATTCGGTGAGGTCTCGTGCGGCCTCTGGCTTAATCTCCACGCCCAGTGCCTCGGCGTCGACAATGACAAAGCTGTCACCGCCATATGCTGTGTCAACTCGCAGCACTCCAACTCCCGCAACATCAAGTTCCGCGTCGAGCTTGTCAACAAACGACGGAACATTGGTCACCGTGATCCGCCGAGCCGCTCCTCCGTCACAGTCCGCCGTCACGTGAACCAGTCCACCCGGTGCTTCCATTGTAAGTTGGGTCTGTGGTTCAGTGATGGGCACAATGCCGGTGTTCAGAACTACTGTTGCCACACAGATCGAGTTGGAACCTGACATGGGTGGTGTATCTGCCGGCTCCATAATGATCCATGCAACCTGAGCATCGGGATGCTTCGGAGGCACGAGCAGATTAACATGACGAAAGACGCCTCCTCGCGGTTCGTTAAGCACGAACTTCCGCAATCGATCATCCTGTTCGACCCAGGTCCGTTGCTCCCAGATGGTATCCCCCGGTGGGGGTACGACGCCCCCCACGATCACATCGCCCACTTCACCTTCGGCATGACAACTGACGATGTGAATGACTTTATTGGACTGCATATCTGTCGACCTGTCATCGGTGCATCAGCTCAGCCAGTTAAAAGAGGTTCACAGAGTTACCCGTATATCTCTTCCATCACGCGTCCCTCGCTGATGCGAATGGGCCGATTGAACAGATCGCGATACTCCGCATGCGGGTCGATGCCCAGCGCCGAATAAATGGTCGCAGCAACATCCCACGGACCAAAGGGCTCATCAACCGGGTAAGCCGCTCGGTCGTCGGACGCGCCCACCACGCTGCCGGCCCGAACTCCCGCGCCCGCGAATGCGATTGAGTAGCACCAACTCCAGTGTTTGCGTCCCGGAGACCCGCCCGCGAAGTTTGGTTCGAGAGCAACCAGAGGTGCACGGCCAAACTCTCCCATACAGACAACAAGCGTCGAATCCAGTAATCCTCGTTCTTCAAGGTCGTTGATCAACATTGGAAAACTCTGATCAAACCGCGGTAACAGGTGTTTCTGCAGGGACTCAAAAATGTCGTTGTGCGTGTCCCATCCATAAAGGTCGGTGTCAGTCGGATCCTGATCCTGACCACGGTTGTTGTGATTCCAGATCACATTGACAAGGGGAATGCCGGCCTCGACCAGTCGCCGAGCAAGCAGGCATGCCTGACCGGAACGATTCAGTCCATATTGCTGTCGAAGAGAAACTGGTTCCTGACTCAGGTCAAACGCATCCCGAGCAGCACGACTGTCGAGAATCTCAAATGCCTGTGAATACAACTGTTGTTTATCATTTCCCAGGGTGAGGTCATTCAGTCTGCGTGCTGCCGACTCAACCCTCTGAAGCAGACTCTGGCGGCGGCGCAGTCGCTGCGAAGGAACGTCCATGTGTCGATTCAGTGACGGCAGCGGGGTGGCCCCGCCGGTCACATCTCCCACTGTCAGGGGATCGAAGCTCTGTCCCAGCAATCCCCCAAACTGCCCTGCTCCGATGATGTTTGGAACCTCAGCAGGCCCGTTCACATGCACAGGATTCTGTAGAGGATTGGGAGACGCGACAACCCTCTGAAGAACAGATGCCAGAGAAGGGAAGTCGGTCGGAGCTGGTTCCGGGTTAGCAGACCTCAACCGGTGATACCGACCGGTCTGAGCCAGGTAGAATGCGGTGCCATGGTCAAGGTCTTCATGCGCCATGTTTCGCACGACGCAAAGTCGGTCTGCGAGCCGCGCCGTCCTCGGCATGTGCTCGCCGAATCTCACACCGGATACGGACGTCGGAATCGACTGAAAGCTGCCCCGAATTTCAGCCGGCGCGTCAGGCTTTGGATCCCACATCTCAAGCTGACTCTGGCCCCCGCTGGCAAACACAATGATGACCGACTTTGCCCGGCCAAATCCCGCCGGCCGTGGCTTTCGTCCACTTTCCGTAGCGCGCAACGGCCCCAGCAGTCCGGTACCGGCTACCTGAAGCCAGAACCGCCGAGATGAGGCAGCGTCGGAAAATGGTGAGATCTGAAACAAAGTGACTCCCGTACAGCCTATCTTAGCATCCTCTGCGAGTCTCTTCAGGCCGCTGATTCAGGATTCCTCTCCCGAAATCCCTCGACTCAGATTACAAACCCCTCTGAACCGGCACCGCTACAGAATCACTCCGGACCCATCCTGTCAGCTGAAATGATTACCATGTGGATCAGAGGTCTCACACTCGGCATCACAGTCGCCGTCGGGCTGGTTGTATCAGGCTGTTCAAAGGACGAAACCCTCGAAAAACCGGACGTCAGCAACAATCGTCCCGACCCGAAAATTGAGACGACAGGTTTCGAAACTCCTGAACTTGCTTACAACAGTTATTCAACTGCAGCAACGAAAGAAGACTTCGTTGCCATGACCGCCGCCCTGACTCCGGACTCTCGAATTTCACTTTGCGGACAGCTGTGTCTGATGATCTCAGTGTTTGGGGAATTCGATCCGGAAGGGCCGGATGCGTGTGAGACGTTTTTGAGTTCTCACGGCGTTCACGACATGAAACTCAGTCAGGTCAGCGAAAGCAAAGAGGAAAACGGCCCGGCTGCATTCATGAATGCCCTCGGTCACCAGGTCAGATCTGCCGACGCTTTCATCCCTGCTGCCTTTGAGTTCCTGAAGAAGATTCCGGATGCGAACATCAAAGGATTTGGACGTGGCACGATCGGCAAGATTACGGTTCTGGAAGACACAGCGTTTGCCACAGTCAGTACCGCAACCGACACACGCCCCATTGAGTTTCGCAGACTGAATGGTGGCTGGCTGGTTCAGATCCCGGAGAGCGCGTTCGCCCTCGATGCCGGCGGACAGCTCGATGCCGAATACAGTGATTCAGAATCTGGTGACGACTTCTACTATCACTTTGACGAAGAGGATGTCCTGACTCTTCCTGCTCCAATGACCAGGGAGGACTTCGAGCAGGAATGGCGACAGTCAATCAGTCTGCAGGACACACCAGCCATCGAGGTCCTTGGGCAGATCGCCAGCAGAGCAGGACTGAAAATCCACGACCAGCCGCACCTTGAAGAAGCACTCAGAGCAAAGATCACGATCGAAGCAGAAGATCAGTCGGCCGTACAGTTGATCGAACGTGCGGCAGCTCAGATTGGCCTGTATCCAAAGTACAAACTCAAGACCGTTGCATTCTATCAGGGCCCACGCCCCTGGCCCGCAGCGTTTGCCGGACCGTTCATCATCGTTGTCGACAATCTTGATGTCCGTGTCCCATGGCCTGTTGCTCGTATGGAGTTGCAGTTCTTTGCCGCGGGCCTGCCGGAGCCGATGATCTCACAGGTCCTGCAGCTCAATTCACTCAGCGAAGAGGATGCTCCCAACACGTTCACTGCTGTCACCGATGAGATTCAGGGAGGTAGTTTTCAACTGCATGAGGTCAATACCATCGGGTATGGAAGGCGGGCAAGCTTTAAGACTTTGATGTTCAGTCACGTTTATCACCTGCACAATCTTCTGCGTTCCGTCCAGCAGTCGAAACCGGTGACAGGTCGGATTTCGTGGCCATTCCCAGTCGAGTCGCGGAATATCAAATTCGGCGGAGTGAACAAGGGTGACACAGCTGAGTCGGATGAGCTTAGTCTGACAATTTCCGACAGCATTCTTGCTGAAACTTCACGACTGAGTGTTGATATCAATGGCGCTTCGATCGACGACATTACGCTCATTGGTCGCGACGCCAATGATCTGCCGCTCGCCAACAATTTTTCCAGCGGCCTGACAACAGAAAAACGAACCGTGCTGCATGTCACGATTGAAGGAGAACCAACAAGCCTTGAAGCTGTGCAGACGACGAAATCTGATCGGGTGACCTATCCGTTTCTGCTGCCCCCCATTCACTTCGCAGACTTCAAGGAGATGCTTCCGAAGATCGAGGAACTGGACTTTGAGGGAAACACGCCCGTTGCCGCAACGTTTAACAGGATTGTGAAGGGGGACGACTTCGACAAGATTCTGCTGACACTGGAAAACCGATCGAATAAGGCAGTGCATGCAGTGCAGATTCGGCGAACCTACCTTAACGCGGATGACCAGCGACTGAGTTCTGAATCCGGAGTTGAGCTGGGCAGCTGGGTGCTGCTCGACGTCGAACAATCTGCAGACGTTGAGATTTCGACTGCGTTCATTCCAAACGGCGCAAAGGGGGTAATCCCAGACATCGAATTCGTTGAATTTGCCGATGGGACGACGTGGGAGCCGGAATCCGAGAGCTCAGCTGAAGATAATGGCAGCAAAGACGGTGAGTCCGCTCAGCCACCTGCGTCACCGTCGCTCGACTGAGGTGGTTTCCTCAACGGCAGCAGCCATGTCTGAGCTTCGTGGACTTCTTCCAATTCTGCATACGCCCTTTCTGGCGGACGACGCGATCGACGTTCCGACGCTGTCCCGCGAGATTGACTGGTGTTTCCAGGTCGG
Organism: uncultured Planctomycetaceae bacterium; assembly: GCA_913031625.1. Classification (GTDB taxonomy): domain Bacteria; phylum Planctomycetota; class Planctomycetia; order Planctomycetales; family Planctomycetaceae; genus Fuerstiella. Next base: position 13,129 of record CAJWGB010000082.1, read on the forward strand.
TGTTTCCGGCGTCTGCTCAGCGATGGTATCTGAAGTCCTGCGATTGACGATTCAGGAGCGAATTGACCTCAACCGTCATATCGCCGAATTAACGGGAGATCGCGGAGCTGTTGTCGCCAGCGTGGGGGCCGAAAGCACGCGTCAGGCGATTGAACTGGCAACAGCCGCAGCCGCCGATGGGTGCTCCGCTATCATGGCGATTCCTCCCATTTCGACGGCCCTGCCTCACGATCAGTTGTGGGACTACTTTGCCGCTCTGGCCAACTGTGTGGAGATTCCACTCTTTGTTCAGGACGCATCATCCTACGTTGGTGCTGCCATCCCAACGTCATTCTATGTGCGACTCCTTGATGAATATGGTCCGGAGAAGATTCTCTTCAAGCCCGAAGGATCGCCAACCGGTCCCAACATTTCGGACCTGCGCGATGCCAGTGACGGTCGAGCTCTGATGTTTGACGGCTCCGGAGGTCAACTTCTGATCGACGCATGGCGACGTGGTGTGGCAGGGACCATGCCAGGGGTCGATCTGCTGGATGGAGTAGCCGCAATGTGGAATGCCCTGGCTGAAGGCAATGAAGAACGAGCCTATCAGGTTTACTATCCCGTCTGCGCACTTGTGGCATTGCAGACCCAGGCCGGGCTCGACGGATTCTTAGCAATCGAAAAGTACATCATGGTCCGACGCGGGATATTTGACTCCGCCAAACGTCGCCAGCCGTACTCATGGACGGCTGACTCGGAAACACTTGCGGAGGTCGATCGTCTGCTGGACCGGCTCGCAGCCGCTTTGAACAGCCAATAGGTCCGAATTGCAGATTGCCTGGCCCAGGCGTCAGCGCTTCCTGGAGGAACCGGATTCCGTCAGCTAACATTCCCCGCGCAGCCACAGCTTTTAAGTCTGAAAACCGATGCGAGTTGCTCTGCAAGCGCAGCAATGCCTGCGCCTGCGATCAGCAGCATTGGTTGCAGGACTGGTTACAGACCGCTCCATAAAAGGAACAAGTCATGACGGAAACCACAGAATCAGCGCCGGACGTGGGCGTGATTATGGGAAGTCGCTCCGACTGGGAGACGATGCAACCGACCGTGGAAATGCTGCAGCAATTCGGCGTGAAACATGAGTGCCGAGTCGTCTCCGCGCATCGGACTCCGAACTGGATGGTCGAGTACGCGTCATCAGCAGCAGATCGGGGCCTGAGCGTGATTATCGCTGCGGCCGGTGGTGCAGCCCACCTGCCCGGAATGGTTGCCTCACTGACAACACTGCCTGTACTGGGTGTGCCTGTAAAGAGCCGAGTGTTGAACGGGGTGGACTCACTGCTGTCCATCGTTCAAATGCCTGGAGGAGTTCCTGTCGGCACTCTTGCCATCGGCACTGCAGGAGCAAAGAACGCAGCGCTGCTCGCGATCCGAATTCTGGCCTGTTCGAACGATGAACTTAGGAGTCAGCTGCAACAGTTTCAGGATCAGCAGACAGAGACGGTACTGAAGGATTCGCATCTATGAGCAATTTGATTGGCCCCGGAAGCACGATCGGGATCCTCGGAGCAGGACAGCTCGGCAGGATGCTCGCTTCTGTCGCAAGACGAATGGGTTACCGGATCGCCGTGTTTGGTGGGGATGACAGCAGTCCCACTGGTCAACTAAGCGACCTCTCATGGCCCGGCAATTACGACGACGCTGATGCGCTCGCCGAGTTTGCTCGCGCTGCCGACGTTGTCACATATGAGTTCGAGAACATCCCGGCTCCTGCCGCCGCCAGGATTGCAGAAATTACCCCACTTTGCCCCGGTGCCGCTCTGCTGACGGCCGCACAGAATCGGTTCAAGGAAAAGACCGCCCTGACATCAATCGGTCTACCGGTTGCTCCGTTCAGAATGGTGCACTCAGGCGATGAACTGGCGGCCGCCCGGGCTGAGTTTGGGGACTGTATCCTCAAAGCTAACACTGATGGATACGACGGAAAGGGACAATGGTCTGTCTCCGATGAGACTGATGTGGTTGCGTTGTGGGAGGAAACCGGAATTCCGGAAGCAGTGGTGGAAAAGAAGGTCAGCTTTGATTTTGAGCTGTCAGCGATTGGCGGACGGTATCGTGACGGCCAGAAAGCCTTTTACGCCCCTTTCCTGAATCATCATGAGAATCACATTCTTGATGTCACCATTTCAGCAGCCACTCAGGTGACACCTGAATTGGAAAAACGAGCGACAGAAATGGCGGCTGCAGTCCTGGATCACTTTGAGGTGATTGGAGTTCTGTGCATTGAGCTGTTCCTGACAACTGACGGGCAACTCATCGTCAATGAGATCGCGCCCAGACCGCATAACAGCGGCCACCTGACCATTGAAGCTTACAACTGCAGTCAGTTCGAACTGCAGTTGCGAACCATTTGCAACCTGCCTTCAGTGAACCTTGAGCGAACAGCACCGGCGTCCGCTATGGCCAATCTGCTGGGTCAACACCTGCCATCAGAATGGACCACAGACGCCTTTTCCTGTGTCGGAACTCAACCCAACCTGCATCTCTATGGAAAAGCAGGCGCAAAAACCAATCGTAAAATGGGACACCTCACGATCACCGCCGACTCACCGGATGAAGCGGAACGCTCAGTCCGCAAAACACGTGATCAACTGACAGCGTAGGCAGGTGTCATAACTGCAGGTCCAAAGCCCGAACTGGTGGTTGCAATGCACTCGTTCGCGCTCACAGCCTGAATCAGGTTGGTCCCGAGTCCATTCGCGGTGATCGGGAGTGTGACAGAGCTTGTGGAGCGTTTGAGGATCGCGCCCGATCCTCCCTTTCAGCCTCTCCAGTGCTGCAATTTGTGCGGTGGTCCGGGCAGGGTGAATAAGCTGCGCAAAACCTCAGAACTGGTATGACCGCTCCGGCGAAGACTCGCTGCAAATGCACCGCACTTTCTGTGAATCCGGACTGTGACTCCTCCTGGTGTCGTGTTAATTTTCGGCGCCCGTTTCTGCATTGCTCAACAGTGGAGCGTCAATAGATGGAATTACTGAAAAACCGGATCGACGAACAGAAGGCAGTGGTGGGCGTAATCGGCCTGGGGTACGTTGGCCTGCCGCTTCTCGATGCCTTTCAGGATGCCGGTTACTCGTGCATCGGCTTCGACGTCGACCAAAAGAAGATCGACAGCCTTAACGCCGGCCGCAGTTACATACGGCATATTCCGGATGGGCAGATTCAGCAGTGGCTGGACGGTGGACGATTTTCAGTCACCGCTGATATGTCGCGCCTCGCGGAAGCTGACGCAATTCTGATCTGCGTCCCGACTCCACTTTCATCCTCACGGGACCCGGACCTTAAGTATGTGGAAGCCACTGCTGAGACAATTGCGAAGTCACTGCGGTCCGGTCAGCTCGTAGTTCTCGAAAGTACGACTTATCCCACAACCACACGTGATGTGGTGCAGCCAATACTGGAAGAAAGTGGCTTGAAAGCCGGGGCGGACTTTCACCTTGCGTACAGTCCGGAACGCGAAGATCCTGGCAATGCGGATTACTCTGCCAAGGGCATCCCCAAGATTGTGGGTGGCGTCACTAAAGAGTGTGCAGAACTCGCGTGTGCTCTTTATGACAAAGCTGTTGCCGCCGTAATTCCGGTCGGCAGCTGCGAAGTGGCTGAAGCAGCGAAGATCCTCGAAAACGTCTACCGCTCCGTCAACATCGCTCTGATCAATGAGCTCAAAATCCTGTTTGACCGGATGGGCATCGATGTCTGGGAAGTGGTCGAAGCTGCAAAGACGAAACCGTTCGGCTTTCAGGCGTTCTATCCGGGACCTGGCCTCGGCGGTCACTGTATCCCCATTGACCCGTTCTATCTGTCGTGGCTCGCACGCCGCATGGGTCTCACGACCCGGTTCATTGAACTGGCGGGAGAAGTAAACCACGCCATGCCTGAGTACGTGATTCAAAGGCTGATGGAAGCCCTGAATGACGACTGCAAGGCAGTGAAGGGAAGTAAGATCTGTGTACTGGGCGTGGCGTATAAAAAGAACGTCGATGACCCACGAGAAAGTCCCAGCTTTGTCCTCATGGAGCACCTCCTCGCAGCAGGTGCTGAACTGACTTATCACGATCCATTCGTTCCGGAGCTGCCGGAAATGAGGCACCACGATCTCCCCAGAATGGCAAGTAGGGAACTCACGCCTGAATTCCTCGCAGCACAGGACGCCGTCCTGATTTCAACGGATCATGATGACGTGGACTATGACCTCGTTGGGCAGCATGCTGCATTGATCGTGGACACAAGAAATGCCATGAGCCGCGTCTCTGCTCCGACTGCACGTATCGTTAAAGCCTGATTCCTGCATTTTGGTATGAACTCAAGTCCCAAAATCTTTGTTGCCGGCCACCGCGGCATGGTGGGTTCAGCCGTCGTTCGCAGGCTCAGGGAATCCGGCTGCGACAGTGTTGTTACTCGAACACGCGACCAACTGGATCTGTGCAGTCAGACGGCAGTGCGAGATTTCTTCCAGACAGAACGGCCGGACGCCGTTATCTTCGCGGCGGCTCGCGTGGGGGGGATCCACGCCAATAGCACGTACCCGGCAGAGTTCATCTACCAGAATCTCGCGATGGCAACTCATGCCGTCCACGAGGCCTATGCTGCAGGGACACCTCGATTTTTGTTTCTGGGCAGCACGTGTATCTACCCCCGGCTGGCCCCTCAGCCGATCGAAGAATCCAGCCTGCTGACGTCAGAGCTTGAACCAACCAACGAAGCATACGCACTCGCCAAGATCGCCGGCCTGAAGATGTGTTCCTTCTATCGGCGGCAGTATGGCGTTCTTTATCACTCAGCGATGCCAACAAATCTATATGGCCCCAGGGACAATTATCATCCGGAAAACTCTCACGTACTGCCTGCGTTGATCCGCCGCTTTCATGAAGCACGCGAATCGGGGGCTGAGTCAGTGACGATCTGGGGCACCGGGTCACCACTGCGTGAGTTCCTGCACGTGGATGACCTGGCCGCGGGGGCCGTACATCTGCTTTCTCTGGAAGATCCTCCTGACCTTGTCAACATCGGCAGCGGACAGGAAATCTCAATTCTTGATCTCGCCCAGCGTGTTGCGAACACAGTCGGGTTCTCCGGGGAGATCAAGACAGACCCCACTAAACCAGACGGCACACCACGAAAACTAAGTGACATCTCCCGAATTCGAGCGACGGGGTGGAAACCGGAAATTAGTCTGTCAGCAGGGCTTGAATCGGCCTACGCTTCTTTTCTTGAAGAGCTATCCTCCGAGTCGATCCGCAGCGTCTGACACTATTGTTCTGAAATTTTCTCCTTACTTTTATACGGCTGAGGCAAATCAGGCAGATGACCAAGAAGGCTCTTATTACCGGAATCACCGGGCAGGACGGTTCCTACCTTGCCGAGTTGCTGCTCGAAAAGGGCTACGAAGTCCATGGCATTGTCCGGCGTTCCAGCACCTTTGGAACAGAACGAATTGATCACATCTATCGGGACCCCCACGACGATGGCCCGAAACTGCACCTGCACTATGGCGATCTGACGGACGGTCAGAGCATGACGAATCTGGCTCTCGACCTTGAACCTGATGAAATCTACAACCTGGGTGCTCAGAGTCACGTCCGAGTGTCATTCGATCAGCCCGCCTACACCTTTCAGGCGACGGGCGGAGGAGCACTGAATGTGCTCGAGGCAGCTCGGCAGCTCAACAAGCGAAAAACAACCAAAGTATATCAAGCCTCATCCAGTGAGATGTTCGGTGACGTGCTGGAAACGCCGCAGACGGAACTCACTCCATTTCGCCCACAGAGCCCCTATGCGTGTGCCAAGGTATATGCGTTTCACCAGACAGTGAACTACCGAGAGTCATATGATCTCTTCGCAGTGAACGGCATCCTGTTTAATCACGAGAGCCCTCGCCGCGGCGAAACCTTTGTCACCCGCAAGATTACTCGAGCAGCCACACGCATCAAACTTGGGCTGCAGGAGAAGCTCTACCTCGGCAACCTCGAAGCGAAACGAGACTGGGGCTACGCCAAAGATTATGTCGAAGGCATGTGGCGGATGCTGCAGCATGACGAACCAGACGATTTTGTCCTGGCGACCGGTGAAACACAGACCGTGCAGAAGTTTGCGGACCTTGTCTTCGAACAGCTGGAGCTCAACCCCGCAGACTACATCGAGATCGATCCGCGATACTTTCGGCCGGCAGAAGTGAATCTTCTCCTGGGAGATTGCACCAGGGCGAAGGAAAAGCTGGGCTGGACGGCCACCACGACGCTTGAAGAACTGGCGGCTCTCATGGTCGAACATGACCTGGAACTCGCTCGCCGGGAAGCCGTGGTTCTCAGCAACCGAGACTAATTACCATCAAACAAAAAACAGCCTTGTTGCGCCATACAGATTTCAGGAGGCGTTCGTGTCCACGAATCCCCCACGCGCCCTTATTACAGGGATCACTGGTCAGGACGGATCCTATTTGACGGAGGTGTTACTGGAAAAAGGTTACCAGGTGCACGGTCTGGTTCGCCGTTCCAGCACGCTTGAGCGATCTCGACTCAAGGATCTTTACCGTGACCCGTCGGTTTACGAAAAGTCGCTGTTCCTGCATTACGCCGACCTTGATGACCCAACGACCATTCGACGCGTTGTTGGCCACGTCCAACCGACTGAGATGTACCACCTTGCCGGCCAGTCCCACGTTGGACTGAGTTTCGATATCCCCGAAAGCACATGCGACCTCACAGCAATCGGGACCCTCAGAATCCTCGAGATTCTGCGTGACCAGCCAGACCCTCCTCGCTTTCTGCATGCCAGCAGTCGCGAGATCTTTGGAACGCCAACCGTCAGTCCACAGGACGAATCAACGGCAGTCAATCCGAATTCGCCCTACGGTTGTGCCAAAGCCTTTGCCACGCAGATGACCCGAATCTACCGTGAATCGCACGGACTGTTCTTCTGCAATGCAATTTGCTTTAACCACGAGTCACCCCGTCGCGGTGAGAACTTCGTCACTCGCAAGATTACTCTCGCGGCGGCGCGCATTAAGGCTGGGAAACAGAAACAGCTCGCCCTTGGTGACATTGAGGCAGCTCGAGACTGGGGGTATGCACGCGACTATGTGGAAGCGATGTGGTTGATGCTTCAGCAGGACCAGCCTGATGACTACGTCCTTGCAACTGGTATCTCTCGAACGATTAAGGATCTGCTGGAAGTCGCATTTAGTCACGTGGATCTGAACTGGCAGGATTATGTGGTCACAGATGAACGATTTCGGCGACCCGCGGATGCCTGTCAACTGCTGGGAAATCCGGAAAAAGCGAAGCGTGTGCTGGGCTGGGAACCAGGTGTCAGCTTCGAGCAGTTGATACGCCTGATGGTGGATCAGGATCTCCATCGAGTCCAGCGTGCCGAGTGAAACAAGCTCTTTAACCAGATATCGAGTGAGACTGCTGAAGTATGCTGGACCGCCGAATCAGGCACCATGGTGTTCCCGCACTGATTGACAGCGCGTAAAATTGAAGCGGAATCGACAATGTCTGGTCATGCTCGGGCGACATGACAGCATCCTTCAGAAGGAGCGGGCGAATGTCGGACAACCAGGAAGACTCACAGGATTGGCTGCGTCAGCTGGCAGAGGGCGACGATTTGGCCGCTCAGCAGTTTGTCACTGCTTTCGGGCCGGCCCTCCAGAAGATAGCGGCGGACAAGATGACGCCGGCACTCATCCAGCGAATGGGGCCGGATGATGTATTCGAGTCCGTGTGCCGAACGTTCTTTCGCCGAGCGCAGGATGGTCAGTTTTCGCTTCCGGACCGCGAAAGCCTGTGGCGACTCTTGTGTGCGATTACGCTTAACAAGGTGCGGCTCCACGCAAAATTCCATGCAGCGCAAAAACCCGGGTCTCTGAGATCAGCAGTGCTCGATGATCAGGCCAAGGCACCTGTAATCAGTGTCGAGGAAGCCGTGAAATTCGCAGATGAGCTGAGTCGCCTGCTTGAGTCACTGGGAGAAACCGAGGGCGAACTGGTCCGACTGAAGCTAGAGGGATATTCCCACGCCGATATTGCTGAGCAGTTGAACTGCACAGAACGCACCGTTGGACGCCTGCTTGTAAGAGCGCGCGCCGTTCTGGACGCACAGCTTGAGGGCTGATCTCAGGAAGCTGTTGAGAATCCCTCCATTGCCTGTGAGAATCGATCGCCGGATGCGTCGGATCACGCACCGACACGTATCAGCATTGACAGAGCTTCCGGCATGCGAACATGGGTCGGGGGCGCCACAATCGCTACAGATCCCATAGCACTCAGGATGCTCACCCTGAGCTGCCTTCAGGAGCTGTGCATCGTGGTGCATCGCAGGGTGGCAGCGGATGGCTGCCACCCTGTTTTCAATTCGACTCCTTACCGATCCTGCAAATCGCTGAACGGAGACTTTCGCCCCTTGAGTTTGCGACAAAACGCTATACTATCCGCGTGCCAAAGCACCCGAGAGTGGCGGAATTGGCAGACGCGCTGGATTTAGGATCCTGTGCCCGTAAGGGCGTGGGGGTTCGACTCCCCCCTCTCGGACTTACTATGAACGGACTTACGTCGATTCGGCGTAAGTCCGTTCTGTTTTGAGTCAGGTGTAAATTCGGTTGTAGGGCCCCAGAAAGTTGTAGTTTCGCCGCCGTCAATTTTCGGCATGGCTGCCCGACCGTTAATAGAAGAAGGCGGGTCCCTGCCACAACCAAACAGAGACCGCCGATTTTCGCGCAGCCAGATCGACGCAAACTGTTGATGGGACATGGGTTCCCGTTTTCCGAGACCCAAACAGTGGTCACCGATCGATAGGGACCCTCTTCGAACTCTGGACCAGGCAGTTAACAGCCGGTCAAGCGCACCAGCGTCTTGCCGACGTCGCGCGACCCGACCTATTCACACGTGCAGGCTCTGTCACGCGTTATTTCCCAGCACCAACTCTCGCATGCCTCTCTGTCTCGCGCGGTCTGGGTCTGGGTTAGGAGGTGTTGGCTTCGCTCTTTCGGTCGCAACCTACCGGGGTTGGGTTCGGAGTGAGGAGGGCAAAACGAGCAAGTGGGACATTGGCAATGTCTTCCAGTT
>CAJWGB010000083.1 GCA_913031625.1 uncultured Planctomycetaceae bacterium
TGCTGCCTTCGTTTACTTCGGCGCTGCCCAGGAACTGCGCGTTGCGGAATATGAGGCCATGATGCAGCGAGCCGCTGCGCCATTCTTCTACGCTCCCGGTTCGGAAACGGATGAACCATCGGAAGAACGTCGATCAGGTCCTGTGTATTACACAGATGGCCGTGCTGCGAGCGACGGCAAAGTCTTCATGCAGGTCTATTTTCCCCGGCACTAGATCGCACCTGAGAGATCTGTAGCGTCTATAAGTGAGACAACGAGTTGATAGGCTGGTAACCCGACGCGTCACAGGCAATTGCAGCCGTCGACATAAGTCGTTTGGCCGCCTTGCCTCATTGTGAGCCGAGACGCGTGAGCGGCCGGGTGAAACGCACGTCTTGCCGCTCGTTGACACCCGAGGCCTCACGGCCTTCGGCTCATACTCCGGGTTTCCATTCAGGCAGACGCCAAATTTAAAATGGATGCGGTCTAAGCACATCAGTCTTTGAAAGGGCGAACCACGCAGGGCAGGGTCAGCGTCACAAAGATCGTGTCGCCGGAACTTCGTCAAATCGGCAGCCACAGACGCACGGGCTATGATCACTCAACTCGTTGCCATCTGAGCAACCCGGACTGCTCCACGGACCGGCTGTTCGACAAGTGTCGCACTCTCGTCCGAACGATGGAGTGAGTTCATTACCCGTTGCCGGTACATGTGCTGGTGGATCAGTACGCTACCGGCGATGGCAAGAGGACAGTCGGTCGGCAGATGTAGTTTCCGGGTCACTGCGGCCACCATCGCGCTCAGGCTGTTGGCAGCATCTGCGATAATCGCTTCTGAGACGGTGTCACCTTTCACAGCACATGCAAAAACGTGAACAGCCAGCTGTGCAATTTCATGCTTTGGCTGGCTCGCTCCATAGATCACGGGCACAAGTTCGCTCGCATGCTGCAGCTTGAGTGCATCCAGCAGGACCGGCAGCAGCGGTGTTTTCTCTCGCCGCCCGTCAGCCATCTGTGATGCACACTGCAATGCCCTGCGAGCGATATCGTAGGCGCTGCCTTCATCACCCATCAGATAGCCCCAGCCTCCGGCTCGACGAGTTTGTCCATCTGCATTTCGTCCCCATGCCAAAGAACCGGTTCCCGAGATCAATGCGACGCCCGTCTGATCTGGAGAAGCTGATGCCAGCACTGCCTCCACGTCTGGTCTGATCAGGACGTTCTCTGCAACCGCCAGAGACTCCCCCCATTCCTGAAGACGCGTTTGATCAATGCGGCGTCCTGCTCCAGCGGCACAAATGCAGAGTGTGCGGATCGGAATCGACACCTCCGCAGAGATTCCAAGAATCGCTGAATGGATGTTCCTGACAGCAGTTTCAAACCCGACAGAACGAACGTTGCCGGGGCCGCTGGAAGCACTCGCTACAGGAGCATCATCCAAGACCTGCGCTGTACCTGCGAGCCACGCGACCGTCTTTGTCCCGCCGGCGTCGACACCAATGACATAGTCCGTAGTCATGACGCCTCTGCTTCCAATGCAACTCGCAGCTGATTTCCTGACCGCTTCAGCAGGTCTCGCGCGGCTTCGGGGGTAAGGTGACATCGTACAGCAACGATAGTCGTCTTCAGTTCGCCGTCGCACGCCTGCAGCTGTGGTTCCACGTCGGCTTCGGAGAGTCCGGTCAGCTGAGCCGCAAGCCTTCGGGCCCTGGCCGTGAGCTTCGTGTTGGTGGCTCGAAGGTCAACCATGAGGTTGCCGTATGTTTTGCCCAGTCGGACCATCGTGCCCGTCGTCAGCATATTCAGTACCAGTTTAGTTGCGGTCCCTGCCTTCATACGTGTTGACCCCGTGATGACTTCCGGGCCAACGACTGGTGTAACCATGAGATCCGCAACTGCCTCCAGCGGACTCTGGGTGTTGCAGGCCAGCCCAATTGTCGCTGCACCCAGCTGCCGACCGTATTCCAGACCGCCGATGACGTAGGGGGTCCGTCCGCTTGTGGCGATTCCCACAAGCACGTCACTCTTCGACAGCGATCGGGCTCTCAAGTCTTCAACGGCTGTCTCCGGCTGATCTTCAACTCCTTCGGCCGCACTATGCAGAGCCTTGTAGCCACCTGCGATGATGCCGACGACCATTTCCGGCGGCGTGTTAAACGTAGGAGAACATTCTGAAGCGTCAAGGACTCCCAACCGTCCCGATGTTCCCGCACCAAGATACAGCAATCGCCCGCCATTCGAAATTCGGTTTGTGATGACCTCGATGGCTTGCGCAATGTTGGCCGCCTCCCGCCCGACAGCTCGAGAAACCTCCATGTCCTGTGCGTTGATGAGTTGCACGATTTCCAGCGAGGAGAGCGTGTCTATTTTCTGCGACGCAGGATTCTCAGCTTCTGTGGTCAGACTGGCAAGCTGTTGCTCAGTGTCGTTCGAGTTCATGTTTTTGTTGGGTTAGCATGGGGTCGCACGTTTAAGTGCCAACTCGGTTTGCTGCCGGGGATTCAATTCCCATGAGCAGATCGTCACACACTACATTTTCAGGAACAGGAGCATTCACGGGTGACGGCTGATCTGGGAATCATCGACGGAGTCGTGATGTTGGTTCTGATTGCCACGTCGATTGCGATCGGCGTCTGGTCGAGTCGCAAAAACAGAGACGTGGAATCATACCTTGTCGGCGGTCGATCACTTCCATGGTGGGCGATACTGGGATCAATTGTTGCAACAGAAACCAGCACCGCAACTGTCCTGAGTATCCCGGGAGTCGGCTTCGGTGAAACCGGGATGCGGTGGCTGCAGATCGCTTTTGGCTACATCGTGGGCAGATTCATCGTGGTGCGATTTCTGCTTCCGTTGTACTTTCGAGGCAGACTGCTGACCGCCTATCAGGTTCTCGATAAACGTTTTGGCGGGCTCACGAAGACAGCCGCCTCACTGCTCTTTCTTGTGACTCGAAACATGGGTGACGGATTGAGACTGTTTCTTGCCGGCGTCATTGTTCACTCACTCCTCGGGCTGTCGTTTTCACTCAGTGTGATTCTGATGGGCGCGGTGACGATCGTCTACACGTTCTTTGGTGGTCTGCGGTCCGTCATCTGGAATGACTGCATTCAGTTCGTGATCTACATGCTGGGCGGCGGGGCAGCAGTAGTCATCATTCTTAATCAGATTCCCGGGGGCTGGGAACAGCTGATGGATTTTGCTTCCGACACCGATCGACTTCGAGTTCTCGAACCCACGTTCAATCTGTCAAAACCCTATAACATATGGGCCGGTATGATCGGCGGCGCAGTGTTGACGATTGGCACTCATGGCACCGACCACATGATGGTACAGCGGTATCTGAGTGCTCGCAGTGAGCGTGATGCAGGACGGGCCGTCGTCCTGAGTTCGTTTGTAGTCCTGTTTCAGTTCGCCCTGTTCCTGTTTATCGGAGTCCAACTCGCCTGTTTCTATTCACTGGAAGGGCACGTTGCTCCGGAGAAGCCAGACCAGGTGTTCGCGCACTTCATAGTTAATTATTTTCCGCATAACACCGGCCTGATTGGCCTCATGCTGGCGGCGATTCTGGCAGCCGCCATGTCCACTCTTTCAAGTTCTCTGAGTGCCTCAGCATCAGCCGTCCTGAATGACTTCTACGTACCTAACTGCCGGACACCGCCGTCAGACCGGCAGCAGTTAAAGCTGTCAAAGTGGCTCACGCTGGGATTCGGTCTTCTACAGATCGCAATTGGCATTTTCGCTGTCTCGCTGGCTGAGACGGTCGTGAACAATGCATTGACAATCGCCGGTTTTTCAGCAGGTCTGCTGTTGGGGGTGTTTTCACTCGGAGTCCTCGTTCCCCGAGCCGGACAGGCTTCCGCTCTGGCAGGTCTGCTGGTCGGTTTGGTTGTGTTGAGTGTGGTGAAGTTCGTGTTGAAGAATGAAGCGGGAGCCAGCCCCGTCGCGTGGCCATGGCTGGCATTAATAGGATCCTCTGCAACATTTGTGACTGGACTCGTCGTGTCAGTCATGTTCCCCAGAAAAGAAACCATCGAATGACTCGCTTCGCCACATTGATTCTCATGGCCTGCAACATCGCGGTTTCGGCCGAGGATGCTGGTGTTCTCACCGGCCTCGACGTCCTGCAGCGAGACAAGTTCAAGGTATTGCATGATCAGCGTGTCGGGCTGATTACCAATCACACCGGCTGCAACAATGACGGAGTCAGCGGTGTGGAACTCATGGCTGCTGAAATGACCGTTAACCTCACAGCCCTCTTCAGTCCCGAACACGGATTTGAAGGTAAGCTGGACATTTCCAGAATCGATGATGCGCTGGATGAAGAAACTGGGCTCAGAATCTTTAGCCTCTACGGGAAGACTCGTCGGCCAACTCCGGAAATGCTCGAATCCGTGGACACACTCGTGTTCGACATTCAGGACATCGGTTGCCGGTTCTACACCTACATTTCAACAATGGGTGAGGCGATGCGGGCCGCTGCAGAACACGGCAAGCGGTTCATCGTGCTCGACCGGCCAAACCCAATCAACGGAGTCGATGTGGCGGGCCCGATGCTGGACCCAGGCAAAGAATCATTCGTCGGCTTTCACTCCCTACCGGTCCGGCACGGGATGACGATCGGTGAGATTGCCACGATGTTGAAAGCCGAGCTTGATCTGGACCTAAACCTCACCGTGGTGAAGTGTGAAGGCTGGCAGCGCAGTATGTTCTGGGATGCAACCGGGCTAACATGGATCAATCCATCTCCCAACATGCGAAGTCTCACTCAGGCGTTGCTGTATCCTGGCGTTGGTCTGATGGAAACCACCAATGTGTCTGTCGGCCGAGGAACTGATACTCCGTTCGAAGTGCTCGGTGCTCCGTGGATCGATGCCCGTCAACTCGCGTCTGAATTGAATGCTCAGAAATTGCGTGGCGTCTCGTTTGTTCCGATTCGTTTCACGCCCGATAGCAGCAAGTTTAAAGAGGAAGAGTGTCATGGGATCAACATCATCGTCACCAGTCGCGGGGCCTTTGACCCTTTGAAGACGGGATTCGCAATCGCAACATCGATCCGAAAACTGTTTCCAAATGACTGGCAGGCGGATGCTTATCTGAGACTGCTTGCAAATCAAAATACCCTCGACGCGGTCCTTGCGGGTCGCGGCCTGCAGAAAGTGCTGAAAGTATCACGGAAGGGGCTTAGCGACTTTCGAGGGCGTCGTCAGCCATTCCTGATCTACGAGTGATTTGATGGAATTCGATCGGGTTCAGACGGGGCTCACTCAATGCTGCCAGAAACTTCCGACGTCGATGCGTCATGGCAACGTTGGATTGTTGATGAATCAGGCGTCTGTTGACGAGAACCTGCGTCTGGCCTGCGACGTACTGGCCCCTGTTCTGGGCTCACGTCTGATGAAACTGTTTTCGCCACAACACGGTTTCTGGGGTGAAGAGCAGGCGAACATGATCGTATCGCCTCACCGGCAATATAAGCCTCTGCAGCTGCCGATTTACAGCCTGTATTCTGACACCCGCCGGCCAACGCCGGAGATGCTCAGTGGCCTCGACTGTCTGGTCATCGACCTGCAGGATGTCGGCACTCGAGTTTACACATTTGCGTGGACGATGCTCGAATGCCTTTACGCCTGTGCAGAAGCGGGCGTCAGAGTCACAATTCTTGATCGTCCGAACCCTCTGGGACGGGACACCATTGAGGGCCCCATCCTGCGTCCGCAGTATCTCAGTTTCGTTGGCAATTCACCGATTCCGATGCGGCACGGGCTGACGATGGGGGAGCTTGCTCGACTGTTCGTAATGGAAATGAAAATCTCTGTTGACCTTCAGGTTGTCGATGTGCTGAACGCTTACCCGTATGAAGGGAGCTGGGACAGATCGTTTCCGTGGATTCCGCCGTCTCCAAATATGCCTCGGCTGGAAACAGTCGTTCTTTATCCTGGTCAGGTCTTGCTGGAAGGAACAAATCTGTCTGAGGGGCGTGGCACCACGTACCCGTTCGAGGTTGTCG
The DNA here is from genome assembly GCA_913031625.1 of uncultured Planctomycetaceae bacterium. Classification (GTDB taxonomy): domain Bacteria; phylum Planctomycetota; class Planctomycetia; order Planctomycetales; family Planctomycetaceae; genus Fuerstiella. The sequence continues at coordinate 5,990 of CAJWGB010000083.1, forward strand.
GAGCTCCCTTTCTGAATTCCCATGCTCTGGCCGCGGAACTCAACCGACAAGACTTCCCTGGAGTCTGTGTTCGGCCGGTTCGTTTTCGTCCAGTGTTTGATAAGTGGGCGGGCGAGGTGTGTGAAGGAGTCAGGCTGCACGTGACAGACTTTCCTGCAGTCCGGTCCTTCGAGCTGACCGTTGCCATTCTGCAGGCCGTACAGCAGCTTGCCCCCGGAAACTTTCAGTGGCTGGAGCCACCCTATGAGTATGAATACGAACGTGCGCCGATCGACATTCTGTACGGTTCGGACCGTCTGAGAATGAATCTGACCGTAGAGACTTGTGAATCGTTGAGTTCCTGTGACGAGGAACTTTGGCGAGGATGTATGGAGATGATTAAAACGCTCTAAGATCAGCCGAGTCTTCGCTGTCCGGAGGCCTGCTGAATTGAAGGACTGGTTATTCAGATGACAGCTCGCACCCTTACATCTGCCTGCGGAACCCGGATGTTTGCTCTTTTTCTCGCGGCGGCCAGTTCTGCCGTGGCCACTGGCCGGGAGGACGATCTAAAGCACCAGCTCATGCCACTGATCCAGAGTCACGGTGGCAATGTGGCGGTCTCGGTATTGAACCTCAAAACCGGGTATCGTTTCGACTATCGATCTACGGAAGTGATGCCCACGGCGAGCCTGATCAAGCTACCAGTGATGATCGAAGCGTACCGCCAGATTTCGTCCGGAGACCTGTCTCTCGATGTGGAGATCGTCCTCAAGGCAGAAGACAAAGTTCCCGGTTCCGGAATCCTGACAAAGCATTTTGGTGACGGTGTCCGGTTGAAGCTGAGGGACGCAATTCAGTTGATGATTGGCTATTCGGACAATACGGCAACCAATCTTGTGATCGATCAGATCGGTCTTGCAGCAACGGCAAAGACAATGGCCGAGATGGGGTATCCGGAAACAAAACTACATTCACGAGTCTACCGGGGAAGTGAGACGATCTTTCCTGAGCGCAGCCGGAAGTACGGTCTCGGAAGTACCACCTCGAGTGACATCGTCAGCCTGCTGGAACGCTTACACAAACGGGACCTCGTGTCACCCAAATTCAGCGATGTGATGCTGAAGCACCTCCGGGACTGCGAAGCGACCGCTCAGCTGCCCCGACTGCTGCCGCCCAACTTAGTGATCGCGCACAAGTCGGGCGCTGTTTCGAACGCACGCTGTGACGCGGGAATTATTTATGCACCGAATGGCGCCCTCGCAATCTGTACGCTGACCAGTCAGAACGAAGATCGCCGGTGGAGCAAAGACAATGCTGCGGAACTGTTGAATGCACGCATTGCGAAAACAGTCTTCGAGCACTTCAATCCGCCGGACGAGACGGCACATGCTGCAAAGATGACGTTGCAGAAGGGGGACTTCGGTCGGCAGGTTGAGACGCTGCAACGCACATTGAATGCTCGGCTGAAACCATCTCCGCAACTTTCGGTGGATGGTGATTTTGGTCCGGCAACAGAAAAGGCAGTCGTGCGATTTCAGAAGGCTCATGACATCGAGCCCAGCGGCGCGGTAGCGGCCGAGACGTGGGACAAACTGAGTCCCATCCTTACTCAGCGGATCCCGATTCCCGACCCCACGGTTGTGAATGCCGAGAAGTTGACCACGGAAACGGCAGATCTGTCCTCTGGAGTGCCATTCGTAACCTGCAAAGCGTGGGCCGCCCAGGTAGTCACTCCTGATGAAAGAGCATCGAAGACCATCGGTGAGCACAATGCCAGGCAACGCCTCGATATCGCCAGTACAACGAAGGTGATGACTGCATTTCTGGTTCTTCAACATGCGGCCAAACACCCGGAAGTGCTCGACGAACTGGTTACGTTTTCGCGTCGAGCGGACCGAACTCGCGGATCGACTGCCGGCATTGCGGAAGGCGAAGTTCTGCCCGTCCGCGAACTGTTGTACGGACTCATGCTCCCTTCCGGAAACGATGCGTCGGTCGCCCTGGCCGAGCACTTTGGACCGCGACTTACGGCCAGGAACGGAACAGAAGCCTCGCAGAGCGAAGATCCCCTGACGCTCTTCGTGGCAGCCATGAACTCGACAGCGGCCGGGCTTGGGATGACTGACACGACCTTTCGGAACCCTCACGGCCTGACTCACGCCGAACATCGGTCGACTGTGACTGACCTGCTCAAGCTGGCGCAGGCTGCCATTAGAGTACCGTTGTTTCGCGACTACATTTCGACTCGGCAACGGGGCTGCACGGTCACCAGTGCGGCAGGCTATCGTCGCAACGTAATATGGCGCAATACCAATCGTCTGTTGAAAATCGACGGTTACGCGGGCGTCAAAACTGGGACAACCGAAGCCGCCAGAGCCTGCCTGATATCGTTGAGCCATCGTGATGACAAAGAGGTGCTCCTTGTGGTTCTTGGATCCGCCTCCTCCGAAAGTCGTTACACCGATTCCCGCAACCTGTTTCGCTGGGCGTGGAACCAGCTGCCTGAGGAACCCCCTGATTGATGCGGCTTGTCGTTGTGGTTGTGACCTTTTGCCGCTGATTTCCGAGGACGCTTTCCAGCTGATCCGGCATCTGAGCCTAAGCTTTTGGTCTGGTCTCCTGACTACGGTTCAGCATTGAAGCACCGCGTAAAACGGATTGGAGACCGCTCCCACTGGGCTCTACAAGCACGTAGCGAAAGCCAGTGTGGTGGGCGGTCATGTTTAGCCGTCCTTAGTGCGACGACTAATCTCGTCGTTGACGGTGACCATCAGATGCACATTGACCAGGGCTGAGAGAGAACTGCCGATCAGTTGCTTGATAATTTCGGGTTCGGAAACCAGCAGTGTAGTGTAGTCTTCAAGGACTGATTCAGATCGCAGCAAAGTCTGTACCGCGCTCACCAGAGTCTCGTCATCGTCCAGCTTCTCGGCAACTTCTCGCAGTGCCTGGTTAATCCGCTTCTGCATCTGTTGAAGCTGTTCATTCGTTTTCCGGGCAAATGAATTCATGTTAGTTGCTGATTGTGAATGTGTTTTGGAGGCAATTGGGTCTACCGGGGCACGTGAGCCCACCGAACCGCTTAGTCTCTGACCTGATAGAACCATGAAACTGGAAGCGAACGAAGACGGCAGGAGAGCTGTCCTGCTGCAGGGCCACTCTCCCAGTAGCTCATCACTGCACGGTCTCCACTAAATGTCAGGCTTGTGTAGGAGAATGTTTTTGCCGGATTGGTTTCGAGGTTTCCAACGACTTTCCATGACTGACCCTCGTCTCGGGAAATTGCGGCTGTGAGCGGCGTCCGTTTGCCGCCGTGATCTGCGCCTTCCACAAAACAGTTGTTCCAGATCAGGAGCAGGTCACCAGTGGACGGAATTCGTCGCAGAGTCGATGGTGCTTCGGGGCCGCGAACGCCCAGCGATGTCATCTTGCTCCACGTTTCACCGCCGTCGTCGGAGTAACTCTTGCCGATAAATCCAAGCTGAGTTCGAATCAACATCAACAGCCGCCCATCGGACAACTGGACCACTTCCGGTTCCATGGCTCCACGTCGATCTGCATCGACGTGCCCTTTTCCGTTTCGCCAGGTCACCCCGTTATCGTCAGAGATATAACAGTGCGAAACGAAATGATTAATCCTTTGGACGTCGGGCGTGGATGCGGCTGGAGCCAGCAGCCTGCCTGATCTCAAAATCGTGATTCGGTCGTTGTTCACTACGTGATAGCCTGCGTCGCCGGTGACTCGAACCGGCTCACTGAATGTGATGGCTTCGTCACTGGATGTCCGCAGATAAAGCCGCAGGTCGCTGTGGCTGTTTTTCTGCAGATAAAAGAGGGCAATCGAATTGTTTGGCAGGCGTCGGAGCGAGGCGCTCATAACATTCATGCCGCCAGTGTTTTCCTGCAGCACGATTTTGTCCTGCCACGAGCGTCCACCATCAGATGACCTTCGGCCTACGATCCGCGCCTTTGAAAAGTCACTGGCGGTGTCACGAAACTCGGTCACAGCAAACAGGAGGTCACCGTTGTTGAGCGAGATCACCGAACCTTCTGTGTATCGGGGATTCTGTTTCGTCGCCTGGTACAGCAGTTGACTAATATCCTCGTTGGGATCTGCTGCAGGAGGCGACGCGAGGACAAGGAGAGACTGCGCCGCACGGATTGCAGCATCCGGATGCGAATCGCTGAGCATGATCTTGAGTTTATCAGCAGCTTCCGTTGCTCGTGCGTCGCCCGCAAACGCGGCCGCGTACGTCCTTATCGCCGGGTCAGTATCAGAAAGATTGGCCGCCAGTGCCCGGTGACCTTCAGCATCGCCAAGTGAAGCCATTGAATGCTGAATGTAGGCCCGTGAGAGTTTGTCATCACTCCGCAGGAGCTGCTGTCTGAGCATCGGGACGTCTGACTGAGTTCCGATACGACCGAGGATCCATGAAGCAATCCTCCTTCTATCAGCGTCCTCACCGCGCAGAGACTGCCGCAGGAAACTCATTGCGTCATTGTTGCCGCAACGGCCCAAAGCACCGGCCGCCATGAGTTTGAGTCTCATGTTTTCGTCTTGTGTGAATGCCGCCCGCATTGAACTTCCGTCGCCGATCTCGGCGACCTTATAGAGACTTTCGGCAGCGTGAATGTGGCCATGGGGATCTTTCCCCGCCAGAATGCCGAGCATAAGACCTGCATATTGCCGGGCACCAGCACGGACGAGCTCACGAGCAATTCCACACCGGCGCTGATCATCTGACTCGGTGCTGAGTCTCGGCGTCAAAGACCGCAGGACCTCATCGCCATAGCCTCCGAGAGTCAGTCCCTCTGCGGCATGGATGGACGGCCAGAACTCTTCGCCCTGCAGTCCCGCTCGCAGTACTTCCAGGCAACGAGCGTGGATCTCTGGATTCAGCCTGATGACTTCCGCACCGCCAGCGAACGCGGTTTGCGACAACGGAAGTAAACCGACAACGAAGATGCCGATCCGAATTGTGAAACTCATTTGAACTGATCCTTTCCCAAACCATCCAGCCATCTCGTTCGACCACATCCACTTCATTTCGTTCGAAACGACTCTGAAAGGACGACGGCGACGATCAGATCCCTAAATCCGTTGCCCTGTAACCGCACAGCTGAAGAAACCTCCTGCATGATACTGCGATCGGCGTAATTCATCTTTCTCCCTGTTCCGTAGACCAGAAGTTTGCCGGCAAGGCACGTTCCGAACAGCTCGATGTTTGTGACCAGATACTGTTTCAGATCCGTTACGTCACGAACGATGGTTCCATCGGGCAGTTGACCACCTGATACCACCTTTGGCCCGCTGCGCGTTAAGACCTTGCCGTCGCTCTGCTTTTGGTAGATCGGATAGTTATTTCTCCACCGACCAACGGGATCGAAATTCTCGAGTGCAAACCCGAGCGGGTCGATCCGACGATGACACTGAGCGCAGGAGACATCCGCCTGATGACGCGTAAGCTGTTCGCGAATTGATGTCGCCCCTGAGGTGTCTGGTTCAATTGCCGGGACGCCTGAGGGTGGCGGTGGTGGCGTTTGGCCGAAGATGTTTTCCAGCAGCCAGACTCCACGTAATACGGGTTGTGTGTCCACTCCATTCGCAGTGGCCATCATCACACTGGCCTGACCGAGAATGCCTCCGAATCGCCCGTCTTTTCTGAGGGAGACACGCTGCATCGCTTCGCCCTTGATGTCCTGGCGGCCATAGAGTCGAGCGTTGCGAACGTTCAGGTAGGTAAAATCAGGACTGATGAAAGTTTCGAGCGAGTGGTTTTCTCGCAGGATCTCCTCGACGAACAGTCGAGTTTCTTCGGTCACTGCCCTCAAATCTTTGTCGGTGAACTTCAACAGACGCGGGTCCGGCATAATCTCCGGGAGAAGTTTCAGGTCGAGCCACTGATCGACGAAACTCATCAGGAAGCGACTCGCGCGACGATCCTTCAGGAGGCGGCGTGTATGCTCTGCCAGCACTTTGGGGTGGGACAATTCACCTGCCGCTGCCGATTTTCGCAGTGCCGCATCTGGCGGGGCACTCCAGAGGAAATAGCTGAGTCGGCTTGCCAAATCAAAGTCATCCAGCCGCCCCTCAGTCGTTCCTCTGTAGAGAAACCCAGGCGAACACAACGCGGCCCGAATGGCCAGGTGAATGCCATCTTCAAACCGGTGCCCCTCGGCGTGATGTTGCAGAGCTACATGCACATACTTCTCGATCTGCCCGGCAGCTAAGGGGCGGCGAAAGGCGGCCTCAAGAAATGGAGTCAGAATGGCAGTGGCGTACTCATGATCGCTGCGTCCGTCACGTTCACCAAGAAAGTCAGTGGTACGCGTTCGCTGTTGCCGGGCTTCTTTGTCTTCAATGAGTCGGGTGGGTCCAGTCACCACGACGGAGTGAATATCCAGAGCAGGCCCCACCTCGTGGTGCATTACTTCGAACAGCCACATCAGCTGGTTCTGGTCCGTCGCCGGAAATCGCTTCGGGAGAGTTTTCAGGCGTGGGTCCCGCAGGTCGAGTGTGTCGCCATTGATCAGTTCCTTCATCTGTTTCCATCCGCCCGCAGGTGTTCGGCCACGATCGAACCCCATTTTCAGCCATGCCGCATACTTTGCTGGTTCGGCAAGTCGCACTCGCAGTTGCCGTGCAGCTTCATCACGGCTGTTTCGATCCCAACCAAACGGTGAATTAGCCCAGTAGAAGGCGACAGTCTCTCCCTTATTGAGTTCGACGGTCAGCTTGTGGAGTGATTTACCGCCTGCAATTTCAGTGGCAGGGATCTCCAGCTCTCCCAACTTCCGAAGAGTGTAGACACTCGTAAAGGATCCGCTGGTGGACTTATGAGCAAGCAACCTCAGCTTGAGAGGTTTGTCGTCGACGGGTTTGAATGCACTGGCGTTAATCGTCAACGAATACTCACCTGAGTACTGCGCCTCGAATCGAGTTGGCCATGTGCTGCTGCGCACCAGCACTTCATTCTTTGTCACGAGCCGGAGTACCGTGTCTGTTTGCTGTCGCTGAACTTTGCTGCCTTCAAAATTGACGCTGAAGTCGTCTGGTTTCAGTGTGACAGTTTCCGCATGCACTTCCACTTTGGGACTCAGTGGTGGAATGACCAGATCTGCGACGTTCGTCGCGACAAGAAAATACTGTTCCATCAGAGGAGGCGACAGAATCAGGCCTTCACCAACGTTATCGAATCCATGCAGTTCCGCATCAGCTGGAAACGACGGAGGAGCAGTGAAGGGAACCTTCAGAACATCCCGAATCGTGTTCTCATATTCAATTCTGTTCAGCCGACGAAGTACCGTGCCTCCTGGGCGGACGTTGTTCTTTAGCACATTGTGAAGCTGTTCAACGGCCTTGTCGCGTTCCCGATGTGTTGGCTGTGCGGCATCGGCGGGAGGCATTCGTCCATCTTCAATTGCCCCCAGGACCTTCTCCCAGAGGTGTGGCGTTGATGGCCGCGACCAGTCCGGCGAAGTGGACTCGAGGTTGAGATCGGCCTCCGGCGAGGTCCCTCCGTGGCAAACAATGCAATGGCTGCGAAGAAACGATGTGGGAATTTCGGCACGCTGCCCTCGTGCTGGCGCAAGGGCGGCCAATATGCCAGCCACAACCAAATAGAATCCTCGGGCCTGCATGACCTCTAACTTCCGTTCTACTGAAGAAACTCGTTCATGTTTCCTGAGGCATTTGCGAATTGCTCGCGTTCGATGCCCATTTGCTGCAGGAACGTAATAAAGAGATCCCCATAGAGGGGCGTAGACGAGGGGTCTTTGGTGCGGTCGATTGCGTGGTACTGACCGTGCCTGAAAGCTCCGCCAGCGACCAATACAGGGAGATTGCTGTTGTTGTGGGTATTCGCATCTCCCATTCCGCTGCCGTAGAGGACAATGGTGGAATCGAGAAGCGGTTGGTCCTCGGAATCCTTCTTCTCTCGCAGTTGATCGAGGAAGCGGCCAAAGCGTGAAACGTGTTCAATACCGATGCGGTTGAAGTCGGCAATCTTGTTTGGGTCGTGACCGTGATGCGACAACCCGTGATAGCCGGCAATCAGTTTCTCGCCATCAATTGTGAATACCTGTCCAGTGCCCGGGACAAGCAGCGAAATCACACGCGTCGAGTCTGTTTCCAGTGCGAGGGCCATCAGGTCATACATGATGGATTCACACTCGAGTGACAGGTCAGGCGCAGCGGGATCAAACTTTGGAAGTTGATAGTCAACCTGAGGGGAGGGACGGTCGAGCCAGTCAGTTCGTTTCTGAATCTTCTTCTCGACATCACGCACCGATGAAAAATACTCGGAGAGCTTCTGTCTGTCCGTCTGACTGACACGGTGATCGAGGGATCTGGCCTCATCCAGGACCAGATCAAGTACGCTCCGGCCGGATTCAAACACATAACGCATCCGCGCTTTGTCACTATCCGAACTGAACAGCTGCGAGAAGGCAACACTCGGCCGTCCCACCATCGGTAGCGGGACGCCTTCCTGCGTAAAGCTGATCTGACCAGTGCCATTCGCTGACCCGCAGGTCAGCTGGAGCGAAGAATACCGAGTTTGGTCACCTACATACTCGGCGATCACCTGGTCGAGTGACACGCTGCGAGTTCCCGACCCGGTGAGGAAGTTTCGCCAGTTGGAATGTCCGTTGGGCGCGCGGTGATCCAGTCCTGAAAACAGACTGAACTGTTTGCGATGCCGTTCGATCGGCTTAAGTACTTCAGATGTTTCGTACTCCGCACCAGGCTTCCGGGGGAACCAGCTGGGCGTATGAAAACCAAGGTATGTTCCAATCGCTACGAATCGCCGGGCGGGCGGCACAGGCAGACTGCTGGATGCTCCATCTGCGTTCACTGATTCCAGCATGGGAAGCGCCAGACCGATCCCTGCTGCCGTGAGGAATTTGCGTCGTTCATTATGTGTTTCAGGCATGCCTCGTGAATTCCGGAGCGAAGAAAACGTGGAACGTCATCCTACCTGATTGTTCCCAACCAGGTCCTGAAGAGCAGCGGGAAGTCTGCAGATTTGACGCATGCGGTTAGCTGCGCCCGCAGCTCTGGGCGGCGACTCACGTGCTGACGCTGCGGCGCTTTATCAGAACGATCGCTGCAATTGCAATACACTCGAGCTCTGCCGACGCGAGCCGCCGAATTACCGCACGAGCGCAACCCTGCCTGTCTTGTGTCAGTCTCGGCTTGACTGTTTCAATGGCTCTAGTGTCAGGAAACAACAGTATTCGGCTGAATCGAATGTTCCGCCATCAGTCCCAGGCCAGACACGCGGCCAGGGAGACTCAGCGTTGAGCTGGATGACCCTGCTGTCCCAACGTCCTCGAACCGACTGAAAGTCACTCGGAGTGGAGTGCTTTTCGAAATATGCAACTTCAACGTTCTGGTCAGCACTCTTCCACACCAGCCAGATCGGTGTGTCCGCCGGGATGAAAACCCCCGTTGGATGGGTCACCGTGTTCCAGCCAGTCAGCCCTTTCGGCGTTCGGCCGAAGTCATACAGAAGTTGTGCCGGTCGTCCGCCATGAGGGCCGTGGTCAAGTTGCCCACCGGCGTACACCGCGAGTCTTACGGATCCTCCTTCGTTACCCGGCAGCAGAATTGAAACGGCCTTCAACAGACAGTCGTAATCAGGTGACCGACCGCCCATCGCCCTTGCATGAGTTACTCTGGTGGTGTTCTCTGCAAATTCAGACTGGCCCCATCGAGCGTGGCCCCGGGACAGGTCTGGCAACCTGTCCGCTTCGACCTGCAGGGCCGTGTTGTCAAACGTGACTGACCGCTGGTTGGTTCGAATCGTGATTTCTCCGCTTCCGAATCGGGATTTCAAAAACGGCGAGTCATGCAACATTTCCATCTGAGAGTGCCGGCTGGCTCCGTTGATCTGGATCGCCATTGTCGTCAGGTCCACCTTAATACGGTCACCGTTCAGGGCCCTGCCATGAGCGTGCCCATCTCGAATTGATGGTTGCTGCAGGGCCGCGATGAACGCTTCTTCGCTTTGATATCTGTCCAGGTCGGACACCTGAAACACATGCCAGGGTCCCGGAAGTTCGATGTGAGCGCACAGCCCACGGCCCACGCGAAACAGGTCCCAGGCACCTGACCGGCGTGACTTGAGTCCGTGACTGGCGGAGAGTTCTCCCGCCGCCATCAACCAGTCTCGGTGCTGCACGACCCGGTCAGCAATGTAGTTGTAACTCCTCGCCCCGGCATCGAGCGACTCTTCACTCAGCCGTGTCCTCAATACCTGTTCCGGCTTTTCCGCAAACATGACACTGAAGAAACGCGGGCGTGAGTTGTATGAAACACTCATTTTTCCAGCGTCAGGCAGGAATTGAAGGGAACCCAGCGAGACATGTGGCGTGTTGTAATAAACAACAACCTGCTGAGAACGCGGATGAGCGGGGGAAGCATTCTGAAACGGATGGCCGGCTGACGCCCGACGTCCGGTGTAGAGCATTTCGGGTTGCTTCGAGACCTCGTCGAGGAGTTCTTTCACGATTGGATGCGGCGTCAGCTGAGCTGTTGCAAGGAACATACCCTCATCCTGATTCAACCGGGGATCACGACCGTTGCCATAACCATCGCCTGCAGGCTCCAGCTCGGAACGGCTGAAATCAAATCGCGGCTCGCCCGTGCCAAACGCCAGCCACATCGTTGGCAGGAAAGAGTCGTAGCGGTTGTTGTCCAGATAATCGCATCCGCGGTTGCGATCGTAGGACCGCATACCCGGTCCACCCAGATATCCACCAACACTCATCACGACCCGCTCAGCAAATATGATGTTCAACTGATCTGTCGCTGCCCGGCGAATATGGGAGTCAGGAGCATGGATCGCAAGGACAGTCAGTGGGTTGGTGTAGTGCAACTGATAACGATGCGAACCCCATTCGTAAAATCCGCGTTCAAATCGCCATGACAGAAATCTCCTGAGCTCGTTAATCTGTGGTTGAATCGGCTGGCCACGAAGCTCTTCGGAGAAGAGTCCGAGAGTCAGGTGCATCAAGTCGTGGTTTTCAGTGAACCCGGGCGGCCATCGAGCTCTGCGACTGATTCCACCTTTGCGATCCATCGGCCAGTCACGAATGATGCTTTTCAAATGTTGTTTGGCTGCCGGAGAAAGTCGCTGAGACTCCCGAAAGTCCAGCCATGTCTTCAGGAGCCGAATTCCCATAAAGTCGGCATCGAATGTCAGTTTGACCGTCTCGAAATAGCGGTTTGCTTTCTCGGTGTCCTCGTCAAGAAACAACCGCGCCTGGTTAAGAGACCATGCGCGACCGTCCAGTGGCTTCATGCCTGGTTCAAGTCTGCCAAACGTCTCAACGATCCAGTCAAGATACTGAGAGCGTCGCGACTCGTATTCATCATCTGCTGTTGAGGCCCTGGAGAAGAGCAGCAGGCCTGCAATGCAGAGAATCTCAATGGCTTTCATATGAAGTCTCGACTCGTCACTGGCTGCCAGACATATGGGACGCAACGAAGGTCTTCGTAGTCAGTCATTATCGAAAAATCCCAGTGGGCAGCAAACCGATTACAGATCAGGGAACCCGACGCGCATAGCCCGGCATGGAACTGGCAGTACGTAATCCGGAATCCCCGGGTCGGGAAGCAGTACGGCGATCGTTCACGGATTGTGGTGAAGCCGTTCAGGGGAGAGAGCCGGATCTGGACGGAATATCAGTAGTGGCGGCACAACTGCCAGCTCCTGCCGTGTCCAAATAGTTAAATGAGGCTGTTGCGCAGCTCACGCACCGGAGTGCATCCTTTCCAAAAACGGTGATCCCACGGAAGTTGGCCGTGAGATGTCGCCGCAGGGTGGCATAATGGACGCAGGATGGTGCAGACTTCAGCTCATCACACGTCTTCGGCAGGATTCACAATGCGCGCACTTCGTTTGGCATCTGTTCGGGCTCTCTGGGTTTTCGTTCTCGCATTTCCTTCCGCTGGAAGTCAGGCAAATGAATTTGACTGGCAGTCGCTGCAGCAGCGTGTTCTGAAGACGATTGACCAGGTGCGTCCCGCCGTCGTGAATATTTCCAGTCGAGGCTCCGGCTTCAGCGGCGTAATCGTTAGCCCCGATGGACATGTCCTGTCTGCGGCCCATGCTGTCAAACCAGGGACGACCTATCGAATCACACTACCGGACGGTCGAAAATATACGGGCATTGGGAAAGGCAGTAACTCACGCACAGATAGTGCTTTGATCAGGATTACAGAACCGGGAGACGACCTGCCTCATGTACCGATGGGAGACTCGGCAAAACTGGTACCAAATCAGCCGTGCCTGGGACTCAGCTATCCCGGCGGGCAGAAGCCCGCCAAAGCCCCTGTGGCACGGTTCGGCCGCATTGTGCGAGGCAGTCGTACTCAGGCAATGTTTCAGTCCACTGCATTGATGGAGCCCGGAGATTCCGGTGGTCCACTCTTTGACCTGAACGGCTGCGTGATTGGCATTCATTCACGCATTGGCCGCTCAATGGATCGCAACTTCGAAGTCCCCGTTAACGTGTTTCGTGACTTTTGGAACGAACACAACCGCGAAGAGGCCTTTCTGGATGCTGGTCCTCCGACACCCAAACTGGGTGTCCGTATCTCCGTGGCACGTGATGAAGAAGACAAAGTCAATGGGCTGACGATCACAAATGTGTTCGAAGACAGCCTTGCGGAGAAGGCTGGAATCAAGAATGAGGACAGGATCGTCAAGCTCTACGACCGTGAACTCAAATCCGCAACTGATGTCCGCACGACACTGATCGCTGCCCGCGATGAAGGGGCTGAAACCATCACCGCAATTCTGCAGAGAGAAGGTGAGGAATTGGAAATCGAAATCCAGTTTGATGTCGATCGGAAAGGCGCGCCCGAAGTTGCATTGCCTGAAGACGATCTCCCGGAGAATCCAGCGTCAATAGCCATCAACGAACTCCGGCAAATGGCCAGACAGTTTTCTGAACTGGAATCCCGACTGGACGACACCTGTGCTCAGATCACCAGTCAATCGGGAGACAAAAAGTCTCGTTCCATTGGGACCCGCATTCTTGGGACTCATTGGCTGATTGCCAAGAGTTCTCTGGTCGGCAAGGCACCTGAGATTAGTGCTGAGGGAGAAACTGTTTCCCTCGATGTGGTTCATCGCGATCGAGAGAACGATCTGGTGCTGCTTAAGGCTCCCGAAGTCAACAATGCGGGTGTCGAACTGGATGGCGACGAAACTGACCTGACCGTTGGAAGCTTCCTGCTCACTCCTGACGATAAAGGTGCAGGACTTGTCAGCGTCGTTGGAAGCTCAGAATTCCGTTCTCAAAAGCTCCGCAGTCGCGGTTACCTGGGAGTCATGCCAGCGACGTACCAGGAGAATCAGGGAGCTGTTCTGAATGAAGTCGTGAAAGGAGGCGCTGCTGAGCGCGCCGGTCTGATTGTCGGCGACGTCATTACCAAACTGGATGACACGGATGTCCGCACACACGCAGACATGCGAAGTTTCCTGATGAAGGCTGCCCCCAGTGCCGTGATCACGGCAACTCTGACACGAGAAGATGAGGAACTAACCAAAACGATCACGCTCGGATCAGTCCCCTCAAACACCAGGCATGCTGCCGATCAGATGGCAAAAAGCGAACGTCGTGATGGGTTTCAGAAAGTGTTCATTCATGACGCCAATCTGAAACCGAATGACTGCGGCGGACCACTGTTTACTCTGAGTGGAGAGTTTGTTGGCCTGAATATCGCACGCAACAGCCGTGTTCGAAGCTTTGCTCTGCCAGTCTCAACCCTGAGGGGCTTTATGAAGCAGGCAACGGCAGAGGCGGCGGAATGACGCCTGTTATTGGGATACCCGTGCATTCGCTGACGTGCCAGACAACACCTGTTCTCCTCGAGGTATCTGGCAAATCAGCGTAATGTTGTGGCGGATCAGCTCGTACTTCTCGCCGTTGTCAACTCTTCTCACCGCCTCTTCGACGCTGCTGCGAAGGCGGTATTTCGCTGGATTCTACCTACTTGTCCCACCCTCCGGGCTGTGACGTGGCTGTGGCCTGAGTGTCAGCGTACCACGCTTTCAATTGCTTCAACATCTGTGAAGTTCGTTCCCGGTGCTGACCGGCAAGGTTTGTCGTTTCGCCGGGATCTGCTGCAAGGTTGTAGAGTTCGGTACGAGGGTTCTCGAATGTGCCGGGAGTGGCCTTGGGATGCTGAACAACGAGTTTCCATTCATCCTGTCTGATTGCTTCGCTGCGTGCGCCTCCGTTGGACAGTGATGCCCAGTACAGCGGGCGTCTGGGCATCTTCGCGTTCCTCAGAATGACGTCGCGAAAGCTGACTCCGTCGAGTTCCACGTCACATTCTGCGCCGGCCATCTTCAGAATCGTTGGCATGACATCGATGCTGATGAGTGGTTCACTGGAAGCTGAGCCTGCTTCGATCTCCCCCGGCCACCAGGCGATTGCCGGGACCTTATGGCCGCCTTCGTAGATGGAGCCTTTCCGGCCGCGAAAGTCATCTGAGTCCGGCCAGTCGCCTGCAGGGCCGTTGTCGGAGAAAAACAATACGAACGTATTCCGATCGATTCCCAGTTCTTTCAGCGTTCGGCGAATCTGCCCCACCCCTTCGTCGAGAGGTAGTGTCATACCCTTAAACTTCTCGATTCGTTCTTCTGCTGTGTGTTCCTGCCATTTCCATCGATTCCATTTATTAACCGTGCGGCGGACAGGATCACCGGGAACCTGAACAGGATTGTGAATTGCTTCGTGGGCCACGTAGAGGCAAAACGGTGAATCAGCATTTGCCTGTCGACGGATGAAATCAATGGCATACCGGTTTACCAGGTGAGTCGTATAGCCGTCTTCCGGAGTCTCCTTTCGGCCGTGCCACCAGTCGTGCCGATAGTGGTCACCCACATGGCTCACGAAATCGATGTTGCCACTGTGATAACCAATGAACTCATCAAAGCCGTGATCCTGTGGATGATAGTCCTGTGAGTTCTGCGGGTATCCCTGATGCCATTTCCCGATAATTCCCGTGGCGTATCCTGCTTCCCTCAGCACTTCGGCAAACGTGGTTTCCGATTTCTGCAGTCCTTTGCGATGCTCAGGGTGCTCACCGTGTGGATGGATAACAGCTTCAATTCCGGCACGTTGCTGGTATCGACCGGTCAAGAGCCCGGCACGAGTGGGTGAGCACACTGTCCCGGACGAATGAAAGTCCGTCAGCCGCATTCCTTCGGCGGCCAGCCGGTCAATTTCAGGAGTCTTGAAATACGGATTGCCGAAACAGCTGACTCCTTCATAGCCCATGTCATCAACCATAATGATGACAAAGTTGGGCCGTGTTTCATTCTCGGCTCGGGTGGAAACACCTGAAAGCACAACGCAGAACCAGAGTGTCAGGAACTGACGTGCCCGGAAAATGATGTGATTCATGAATCGTACCTGCTCGATGTTGTGAGCTACTTTGTCTTCAGCGGTCTCTTCGGGGCCGGCTGCTGATACTCAGGCTTGATCGCCATGAAGTCATCAAGGATCTTCTGGAGGCGAATACGGTCGGCGTGATGTGCTTCATTCGTTGAAACAGTCTCACTGTAGCGGGTCACGTCCGAGCTGACCGGTATGTCATACAGTTTTCCAGTCTGATTCAGGCGGAAACGCTTCTCGCGAACAAAGTACCCTCTGCCAAAGTTGATCAGGATGTGGGGGCGGTTTGTCCCCTGACCACCGAGGAGCAGGTGAGACAGATCCATGCCGTCGACCCTGCGATTGAGGTCGATGCCGGCGATGCTGTGAATGGTCGGCAGGACATCAACAAGGCAAAAGAACTCGTCCCTTACTGCAGGCTTCAGGCGTCCAGGCCATCGCGCCAGCAAAGGGACTCGGCTGCCAGCTTCCGTCATGGAGCCCTTGCCACCCTTGATACTCACTCCAGAAAGCTCACTGGTGATGTTCTTGTGAGTGCCATTGTCTCCCGTGAACAGGACCAGAGTGTTTTCACCCAGTCCGTGTTCCCTGAGTTTCGCCAGGATGTCTCCGACGACCTGATCCATATAGGTAATCATGTGTCCAAAGGCGCGAGTCTGCCTGTCGAGATCCCCGGTGAATTTACTTTCTGCTCGTTTCTTCAATTCTGGCGGATTGATGAACGGCGAATGAACAAGAGCCATCGGAAAGTACACCAGGAACGGCCCGCCCTTCTTCCGCTCGATGAAGTCGAGGATAAAGTCGCGGGAATCATCGGGGCCGAGGTCAGCAGCA
>CAJWGB010000084.1 GCA_913031625.1 uncultured Planctomycetaceae bacterium
ATCGACAACTCGAACGCCGCTCAGATCTCCGGCGAAAACCGCCTTAAACCCGATCCCCGCAACTTCGTCAACTGACTGCAGGCAGCCGGTCTCAGAATCGGTCAGCTGCTGCAGGCAGATTCCTACAGCGGCTGCATGGTCCGGAATACTCTGCTGAGATTCGGCGTGATAATCGCCGATGTCGACAAAGCAGTGACTTTCCGACTCACCAATGCGGTCGATTCCTCCGCGCGCCAGCTGGCTTTCGTCCGACAGGTCATACAGTCGGTACTTAAAGCTGGTGGAGCCCAGATTGGCAACGAGAACCTTCATCATCCGTGTCCTGCTCAGCGGTCTAGACGAACTGCTCGAGGAGAGTCGTTTCCGGTCGCGGAATCAGATGGGCACTGACCAGCTCACCCGTCTGGGAAGCAGCAGCAGCTCCGGCGTCGACAGCAGCGCGAACTGAGCCAACATCTCCCTTGATAATTGTGGTGACAAATGCACCACCAATCTGGACCTGCTTCACCAGGCTGACGTTAGCTGCTTTCAGCATGGCGTCAGAGGCCTGGATTTGAGCAACCAGCCCTTTGGTTTCGATCATTCCAATCGCTTCAGACATGATTTTCTCTTTCTCAAATGGACGTCAGTAAACGTTCAGTTCACCGGCTACTTGTTCTTTGTTTTTGGCAGGACGGTCGACAGGTCTTCATGGGGACGAGGAATCACTTCCACGCTGACCACTTCACCCAGTCGTGACGCTGCCTGAGCACCAGCGTCGATGGCTGCTTTGACTGCTGCGACGTCGCCGACGATGAATGAAGTCACCATTCCGCTGCCGACCTTGTCCCAGCCGACCATTTTCACATTTGCTGCCTTGAGCATTGAATCGACTGCTTCGAGCATGCACACGAAGCCTTTGGTCTCGATCATCCCAAGTGCTTCCATTGCTTTCGCCATTTCTACACTCTCCCACCCAACCGGCTGTTATCCAATTGCCTTCGGGTAATAAATAAAGACAGCGTCCCTTGCTGTCACACTCAATGCCGACCGCATTCGGCCGGCGTGTCTCTTAGTCCTGGACTAGTGGCTGCAGGCACATGCCTGAGGCTTCACCAATTCCACTTTGGTTGCGTTCTCAAGGTTGATGGCGTTGCCTTCGTCCGTATCCAGATGGACTTCCAGCTTGATGTCAGCGCCTGCTCGTACGACAAGGTCTTCAAGGACCGTCGTGCATCCAGGAGACTCGACCCGCAGATGAATCATGTCCTTGTCGTTCACGCCATAGTATTCGAGGTCAGCTGGTCCCATGTGAACGTGTCGCATTGCGCGGATCACGCCCTGGTCCAGTTCCACAACACCCTTTGGTCCCACAAGAACGCAGCCTGGTGTGCCCTGGACGTTTCCGGAAATTCGAACCGGCAGATCGATTCCCAATGAGATGCCATCGGTGAATGCCAGTTCCACCTGAGAATCTCCGCGACATGGTCCCAGCACTCGAACGTTTGGGATCATCCGACGACGAGGACCAACAACAGCTACAGTTTCCGCGGCCGCGTAATAACCGTCCTGATAAAGGTCTTTCTGCGGTGTCAGGGTTGAACCTGAGCCGTAAAGAATCTCCACATGTTCCTGAGTCAGGTGCACGTGTCGCGCTGAAATATTGACCAGCAGCGGATTGCGACTCGGGATGCCGGGAGCTACCTGAACAGAAGTCTGCTCTGCGGATGACTCGCCTGATGCTCCGCGCAGAATCGGAATGCCACTGCCTGCGGCAGTGGCCGCAGAGTGACCTCCAGCATGTTGAGTCAGCACATCGCGAACAATTCGTTCGACGTCTGAGCGTTGTATTGTTGAAGACACCACGTTCGGAACTCCGAAAGGCATCCTCCCTGACCGTTACTGCACAGGCCTCCTGCCTGTGGGTTAATGAAACCCTGTCAGCTCCCTGCCACCGCCGGACTGGCTGACACTACCTGCAGGTCGATTCCGAGGTCCTGCAGTCGGTGCTGCCATTCCTCGGAGATTCCGTCATCCGTCACGACCTGGTGAACGGATGACAATGGGCACAGCTGAGCGAGTGCTCGCTGGCCAAATTTTGTACTGTCGGCAACCAGCGTGACCCGCTGCGACGACTGGATCATTTGACGCTCGGTCTCAACCAGCAGTGCATTGCTGTTGAAGAGTCCATCTTCTGTCACCCCGCCGGCGCTCATGACCAACTGAGCGCAGTTCCAGTTCTTCAGCATCGCAACCGCCTGGTCCCCGAGAGCCACCCCCGTTTTGGGGTAGATCACTCCGCCGACCGAAATCAGTTCGATGCCTGCCTGATTCATCAACAGTGATGCGATCGGCAGCGAATTCGTGACCACCTGCAGGTCCCTGCCGTGCAGGTAGCGTGCGACTTCCAGCGTCGTGGTGCCGCCGTCGAGGAGAATGGTTTGGTGAGAATCGATGAGTTCAGCAGTCCGCTGAGCAATTCGGCGTTTCTCGACCGATGACCGGTTTTGACGGATATCAAAGTCAGTGAGCGACTCACCCGCGTAGGCCGCTCCGCCGCGCGTGCGATGAAGCTGACCCTGAGCAGACAAGTGCTCCAGATCGCGACGAATGGTGGATTCGCTGGCCCCGAATGCAGCCATGAGCTGCTGCAGGGACACAAACCCGGATTCCTCCGCGATTCGCACGATTTTGTCACGTCTTTCGTCAGTAATCATCAATTACAGCCACGTAATAAGTCAATTCCTGCCTCTATGGTGACTGGTTTTGACTGATTTGCAACCTATTTTGATCGCTTGGGGGTTAAAATTGCGCAGACTCTGGGGTTACGCAGCGTTTCTCTTCCTTGGTTCAGTCGGCACATTTTGCCGGGAAGTCAAATGGCGGCGCGCAGGATTTGACAGGGAAGAAGTGAGGCAGCGGGACCACAACACATTTGACGGTCCTGCGGGACAATACAGTCGTCCCGATCCTGGCCGACCCGGTCACGAGGTTTGTTGCCAGCCGAGCTCAGGACTCCGCTGGAAATGAACTGCCCAGGTGGGTTCATTCCTCCGGCACATGCGGAGCCGCGGTGATCTCCAGGTCCGTTTCCGCGATCGGTTCTGTGAAGCAGGCTGAGCCACGCAGTTTTTGCGCCAGATCCTTCCGTTTGATGGGGAGTCTGGATGTTCTCACCCCGGACCGAATTGCATTCCATCAAGGGAATTGGGTTGAGGTCATCTGAGTGCTACGGTCATAATCTCACGGCATCAGAGGCGAGTGAGGTGAGGCAGCATTGATGCATGCTCTCACATCGAAGGACAGCCGCAGGATTGGTTCATTGGCAGGACATATCAGAGATAGACGACGTCGCCGCCGCCCGCGCGCTCAGTTTGGAAATCCGGACCTGGCGGACCTGTCGGATGAGGAGTTGCTTGACCTGCGTTTCTGCGACCTCGGTATTTCAATCCAGGGCACGCTTCTGGAAGAACGCATTGATCAGCTGCATCGTGAACTCGAAGCCAAACGTCTTGAGTTTCGTCCTCACTTCTGGCTCTCCGAAGAGTGGTTTACTCCGGACGGAGTACCCGGAATCGCGATTCCGTTTTACCTTGCCGACAGTCGTCTGATGCAGCTTGAAGAGTCTCAGGTGCTCGAAGTGGAAGGCGGAACCCAGGACTGGTGTATGCGGATCCTGCGCCACGAGGCTGGTCATGCAATTGATAACGCATACCGCCTCCGTCGGCGGCGGTGTTATCGTGAGGCATTCGGCAACGTTTCGGCTCCATATCCCGAGTCATATACTCCTCAACCGTACAGCCGCAGTTACGTTGTGAACATCGACCTGTGGTACGCGCAGAGTCACCCCGTGGAAGACTTTGCCGAGACGTTTGCGGTCTGGCTCAAGCCACGCTCGGGCTGGAGAAGCAAGTATGCTGGCTGGCCAGCGCTTCGAAAGCTGCATTTCGTCAACGAATTGATGGCTGAGTTGCGTGAAGAGAAGCCACAGGTCCGAACCAGAAAACACATCGAGCCTCTGCGGCTTATACGAACGACCCTGCGTGAACACTATGAGCAGCGACGACGTCATTACGGTGTTGCTGTCTGGGATTCGTATGACCATGAATTGCTTCGGCTGTTCTCACGTGATGCGGACAATCTTCGCAACACCATGCCCGCGTCCACATTTCTGCGGCGCGCCCGCAAGCGGCTTCGTCGAGATGTGTCCGAATGGACGGGCCATTACCAGTACATGATCGATCAGGTGCTGGAGGAAATGATTGAACGATGCGAGGTGCTGAACCTGCGACTTGATCGTGATCCCGAAGAAGTCGAACGAGATGCACTCGTGGTACTCACGATGCACACGATGAATCATATTCAAGATGAGTCTCACAAGGTCGCACTATGAAAAAACTTCGTATTGCGGCGCTGATTCGCGATGGTCTGATTCCTCCTGAAGGGGTGACCCGATATGACGCGGACAATCCTCCCGAATGGAAGATGGAATTCGACATCGTGACAACCCTGCGTGAAATGGGGCACGCAGTCGAACTGGTGGGGCTGTACGACGATCTGACACCAGTCCGCAAAAACATCATGGACTGGAAACCCCACATCGCGTTTATGATGTTGGAGGAGTTTCACGGTGTCGCTCAGTATGACCACGCAATTGTCAGCTATCTGGAACTGATGAAGCAGGCATACACCGGATGTAATCCGCGTGGTTTGATGCTGACTCACGACAAGTCACTGACTAAGAAGATTCTGAACTACCACCGGATTCCCACTCCTCGATTCGCAATCTTTCGTAAGCGTCGGAAGATCAAACCGTCGGCTCGACTGAAGTATCCAGTTCTCGTGAAGTCCGCGACAGAGGATGCGTCGTTTGGTATTTCCCAGAACAGCATCGTTTCAAACGATCAGGCATTGATTGATCGCGTCAATTTTGTCCACGAGACAGTTGGAACGGACGCACTCGCAGAAGAGTTCATTGACGGCCGTGAACTCTACGTGGGCGTTGTCGGCAACAAGCAACTGAATGTGCTTCCCGTGTGGGAGATGTTCTTTCGAAAAATGCCCGAGGGTGTGGCACATATTGCGACAGCCCGCGTCAAATGGAATCCCATTTACCAGAAGAAACACGGGATTGAGACCGGTCCCGCGCAGGATCTGACCGACGAACAGGTCACCAGGATTCGGCGAATCTGCAAACGTGTTTACCGTGCACTCAATATGAGTGGCTATGGACGAATCGATATGCGGATGAATGCAGAAGGACAGGTCTACGTGATTGAAGCGAACGCGAATCCGAACCTCGAGTATGGAGAAGACCTCGCGGAATCTGCAGAAGCGGACGGTATCTCGTACGAGCAGCTCTTGACGAGGATCATCAGCCTCGGACGCGGCTACTCAGCGCCCTGGCAGCAATGACGACTCTTTGACCGGATTCCACGAAATTCCCCGGTCGCCGGCGAATGTGTGAACGAATCGGACCCAACGGGAACTCATTCAGGCAGAGATCACTTCTGCTCCGGAGACAACCATGACCAAAACACTGCTCATGTCACTGGGAATGCTGGTCTGCATTAACACCAGCTATTCCGTCCGAGACGAACAGAATATTACATCGGACACGCGGCTTCTGGTCATTGGCGCTTTTGCTCATCATGGACCGGCGTTCTATGAGGCGGAGTTGAAGCGATGCCATGAGATCCTGAGCGGTGATCCGGACAACTTTGACGCGCGTAATGACCTGGGAGCGGCCCTCACAAAGCTCAGACGCTATGAAGAAGCTGAGGCTGAGTTTCAGCAGAATGAACAGTTGCATCCCGGGCGTTATCAGACGGCCTCGAATCTTGGTGTTCTCTACAAAAAATGGGACCGGTTCGAAGACGCCTCCGAATGGATTGCCAAAGCTCTTGAGATCAAGCCGGGCGGTCACATGGGGCTTGGCGATTATTATCTCCGAATGATTAATTGGAAGGCCGAGCATGCTCGCGCGGGCGGCCTTCCGCCGACGAATTTCCTTGGTGTTAAATACACGGCAGGCCCTCATGCGACGGCCAAAGTCGCCAATCGAGAGTATGTTGAAACCCTGATCAAGAACGACATGAGTTTTGCGGATGCTTATCTTGTCCTTGGCGATATTGCACTGTTCGAAGACGATCTGCAGACGGCGCTGCGAAGTTATCTTCGCGCCACTCAGATTTCCGGCGTCTCGCATTCGGGTCGCGTCCAAAGAGTCTACGCCAGACTGGAAGAGAAAATGCCTGATCAGGTGCACGCTGCTCAGACTGAATGGCCCAATCAAATTCATACGGAATTCAATACAGCAGAAGCATGGCTGACTCGCTATCAGGAGATTGAAGCCGAGCGAATTGAGAGCGGTCAGGCTGTGGATTTCGAAACCATGAGAGAAGCTACTGCGGTGGCAGGGCTACAGGCTCCAGTCGTCAAGATGGTGACCTATGACGAGCAGGACCAATCACCGACAGGACGGATTGCGAAATGGGGCATGATTCTGTCAGTCCTCGGCGGAATCTCGCTGGCGATTGTCGTTGCCGGTTTATTCTTTATTCGGCGAATATTTATGTCGCCGAAAGCAGATGCTGAAGTGGTCCTCGACAGGTAGGCCGACTGCCACGTCGCTGAGAAACAGTTTGACGTGGTCAGAATAGCAGGCCTCAAAATCCTCCGGTGTCTGCTCGAACGATTCGAACGCGTTGAATCTGAGTCTGAGCAGAATTCACAGCACCACCCTGGTTGTTGCAGGACCGCGGCAAAGATGGGGTTGGTGGACTACTATCTGCGGATGATTCAATGGAGGCGCCGAAACAGCTTTGCCCCGGCACTGTCTAAAAGGAACTTCCTGGGTGCGGACTACTCAGCCGGTCCTTACACCACTGCCGCCATCGCGAATGGTGAATCTGCACTCGGCGGGTGGCAGTCGGGTCGCTGAGAGACGGTTACAGGGCGGCTGAATACATCGCTGCACAGTCATCTGCTGTGAGCGGTGCCGGATTTGTTGCCGTTGAGTGATCAGCAAATGCCGCTTCGGCGAGTGGAGCAAGATCCTGCCGTTCCAGACCAAGCACCGACAGATTGTCCGGCAGTCCAATGTCCAGCGCCAGCTTGTGGAACCAGTCAGGCAGTTCACCGGCTGTACAGCCGACAACGGCGGCCATGCGTTCCATTGCCTGAGGGCAGGAGGCCGCATTGAATCTCAGGACATGTGGCAGGAATATCGAATTCAATGTCCCGTGATGCAGCCGTTTGGGAATTGCTCCAAGTGGATGACTCAGGCTGTGGATCATGCCGAGGCCTTTCTGAAATGCGAGTGCCCCCTGCATACTGGCCATCATCATTTCGCTGCGCGCCTCCTGGTTTGTACCGTCGTCTACAGCTGCGCGAAGCTGGCTGATGGCCCTGCGCAGTCCATCCAGGGCGATTGAATCGGCGACAGGATTAAACTGCGGACTGCAGAATGTTTCGATGCAGTGTGAGATTGCATCCATCCCGGTTGCGGCCGTTAACAGTGCCGGTAACTGCAGCGTGAGGTCCGGGTCACAAATGGCAACATCTGGGATCATTGGCTTGCCTACGATCGCCAGTTTTGTTGTCGGGTTGAATGTGATGAGTGCTGCCCGGCCGACTTCACTCCCGGTGCCGCTGGTGGTTGGGATCGCGATGACCGGAGGCTTGTCACCAGATATCTTCGATAGGCCTCCGCGAATCAGGGCGTATTGTTCCAGCGGCCCATCATGAGTCGCCATGAGCGAAACGGCCTTGGCGCAATCCATCGGAGACCCGCCGCCAAGAGCCACAACACAGTCGCAGTTCTGTTGTGCAAACAGCTGGCCTGCTTTCTCGACGTCCTCCACGGATGGGTTTGCACCTGTCTCAGCGAACACAGCGGCCATTGGGACAGGCAGCCGTTCAGTCAGTCCGGCCGCCACGATTCCTGTATCTGTCACCAGCAGCGGTCGCTGTAACCCTTTTTCCTCCAGAACATCCTTCAGGAGACCGATGGCCCCGGGCGAAAAGTGAATATCGGTGAGGTAGCTGATGGTAGGAGCGGGCATTTGTTTCAGTTTCTCTGTCAGTTGTTTAATGTGCTCGCATCCGAAAACTGATTCGAGTTGCTCCGCAGACACGGTATTCACTGCAACTGCGGTCCCAGGCATCGGTTTTAGGACTGGTTCTGAAGATTATGTCGTGAGGCTCCGACACTGCACAGCGCGGTCGAACGAGACTTCCCTATTCAGCAGGATTGACCATACATGGCGGTTGTACTTGTTACCGGTGGCAGCGGATTCCTTGGATCGTGGGTGTTACGTCACCTCGTGGATCAGGGGCATCGTTGCGTGGTCTTCGACCTCCAGAAGAATTCAGCCCGATGGGACACGCTTCTGGGGGAACGGCAGGCACGCGTTACATTTGTGGAAGGTGACATCGCTGACTCTGAAGCTGTGGGTGCGGCCCTGGATAAGCATGCGGCCGAAGCCGTGATTCACCTGGGGGCGTTGTTGACCCCTGAGTGTCAGGAGGATCCGCTGCAGGGCTGTCGTGTGAATGTCCTGGGAATGGTTTCACTCTTTGAGCAGGTAAGATTGCGACGCGAGCAGATTTCTCGAATCAGCTGGGCCAGCAGTCTGGCTGTGTTCGGACCGATTCCGGAGTCCAAGTTGCGGACTGAGGTCATTGATGAAACTCACGCGCCCAGCTTTTACGGAGCGTTTAAACGCTCGGCTGAGTTGATTGCTCGACAGTATTGGAAACACTTCCGCGTGTCTTCGCTGGGCATTCGTCCTCATGTAATCTACGGCCCCGAGCGAACCGCAGGTCTGACGGCCGGGCCATCACTCGCGGCACGAGCAATTGCTCGAGGCGAATCTGCTTCAATCAACTACTCAGGCATGTGTGGCTACGACTACGTAGAAGACGTGGCGCGGGCCATGATCCGGGCAGCGTTTGAGGGGCCTGTCGGTGCACATGTAGTCGACCTTCACAGTGAACAGGCTCGTCCGGCAGACCTTGTAACGATCCTGAAAGACATCGATCAGGACGCGCAGGTTGACTGGGCCGGCCCTCACATTCCGTCCAACAAGCCGCCTCGAGATACTCCGATCAGTCGTATCTTTACAGATTGGGAAACAACCAGTCTTCGGGAAGGGCTCGAACGCACGATTGCGTTCTACCGATCCGGAGACGGCAATGCTTCCCGCTCAGAGTAAATCGCTAGCCAGGCCGCTGCCGAACTGAGCCTTGTGCATGGCGAACGGATGCTGAAGCCCCCGTGCTTTTCGGCACCCTCGAGTCTGATTTCTGTCGCCCACATGTTCTCTGAACGCTCACCGTCTTCAAATCGTTCCTGATATTGAAGTCTGAATCCGGCGGTGGGTTATTCAGCATGGAAATAAACTGATCCGCGGTTGTCTGCCCCTGTTTCTGCACCGCAACGAGCGGCCAGGGCAACGAGGGCGCAGCCCCTATATCACCTCAGTGTTGTAGTCGTGCACTTCTTTGAAGTGAGTGTGCATCTTGCTGATGATGCGACTGTCCACGTCGAACAGATAGGCGACGAGAGCAGCGCGGACCCACATTCCGTTTCGAGCCTGGCGGAAATACATTGCCCGGGGGTCGGTATCGATTTCGGGAGGAATCTCGCGGAGATTGTTGTCACGCGGGAAGGGGTGCAGAATCGGAGCGTACTCCTTCATGCTGCTGACCAGTTGCGGCGTAAGGCAATACTGAGTGAAGTCGATGGCATCAAACTTCTGACGATCCTCTTCGGTATCGTGCTCCCGCTGAATACGAGTCATGTAGAGGCAGTCGAGGATATCGATGACGCGCCCGCCCTCAACTTCTTCCGTAAAGCTGTTAACTTCATGGACTTTGACGCCAGCGTCGAGCAGTTTCTGGCGGAGCTGCGGCGCCATCGTCATTTTGACGTGTGGCGGAGTAATGAAGTACATCGTTGTGTCTTCATACTGCGAAAGCAGGCTGGCAAGGCTGCGAACGGTTCTGCCGCGGCCAATGTCGCCACAGAAGCCATAGACTTTGCCACCAAGCCCTTTGGTCAGACTCGGGTAGTTGTCCCGCAGTTGATCGAAGCGAGTCCACTTTGTGGAGTCTTTGGCATCAGTGAACTGAAACGTTCGCTGAATTGTGTAGATGTCGAGCAGGGCCTGAGTCGGATGCTCGTCGGCACCAGAGCCAGCGTTAATGATTGGCACATTGCGCTGGTTGAACTGATCGAGGTCGTTCATCAGGTAAGCACTGCACTCTGCGAAGTTTGGCAGAATGCTTCGCATGACGATGACGTCGAAATAGCTGCTGAACATCCGGATCGAGTCAAACGGTGACTCCCCCTTTACTTCCGACGACACGCTGCGGTCACGAACTTCGTTGCAGGTAATGCCGAGAATCTGGCAGGCCCCCATGAAGGACAGAAACGTCCGCGTAGATGGCTGCGTGAAATACAGCATTGCTCGACGATGAGACAGCAGGGATCTCAGGAAGAGGCAACCTTCTTTGGTCTGCGAAAGTTCGCGAATAGCGTCCGCGACATTGCCGAGATGTTCCAGAAGTCCGGTATCAAACTGCCCTGAAAAGACGACGTGCTTGAGTCGTTCGTTGTTTTGAAAATCAGGGACTTTCATTTTGACCGGTCGGTTTAACCGGCCCTCGTACTCATGGTCTTCCATCAGGGATACCGTTGGGTCTGGCTTTCGAAAAAACCTGGCGCCCACTGGAACGCCATTCCGGTCATCGTATCAACCGCTCCCGCATGGGCAATTATCGAGACGCTGAGACATCTGCAGAATTCAGAAACAGCATTGATCACTGACGACTGGTCTGTGGTGCAATGGCGATTTCTCGTCCTGAAGGAGCAAGCCGCTCGTTCAGATGAGAGAGGTGATCGAGCACATCGTAGGACTCTTCCTCTGGGTCACGCTGCGACTCCACTGCCTGAATTTCACGCACGACCTGAATGCCGGCCCCCGTTTGCAAGCGCAGTTCGATGTTATCCAGAAGTTCTTCGACGTCAGCTCGGACCTCCCGTCGTACGAGCGCGCGGCTGATGACTGTCGAGGCTCCCGCAGTAAAGGCAACAATCAGCACGACAAAGACTGGAGCACACCAGTGTCTCAGCCATTTGATATCACGGCATTCTCCGACCACCCAGCCCCACAAAACCCATGCGGAGAGGAGAAGGAGAAAGAGTGGAATGAGGATCATGGACATGGCAGTACCTTGTTATCCCATCGTCGCTCGCGCGACCAAATCTGTGAAGTTTCTGCCGCTGTCGTTGTAACTAGTGCAGATTTTGCCGCTGGGGGAACGACGCTCCTGCTCGCCCGATGTGATGTAAGTGGTTGTTGTGAAACAGGTTGTGGCATGGTGTGTGATTTTGGTCCTGTCAGAACTCGTATGGTTCGGCATTTGCTGCCTGACTAAAATACGCGGCGAACGGATTTGCTGCTCTCCAGTTGCCTCAGGGTATCTGGCCAACGCGGACACCTGAGGCGGAGCCTCACAGGATCAGAGCATGGATGCTCCTATTCAGAGAACCAGTGCCCTTCTGCTGCTGACGTCCCTGACGACGGCAGTCGCTGCCAGCGGCGCTGTCTTTAAAAGCCCCAACTTTACCGTCACCGCATCGAGCATGGAGATTGCTCAGCAGGTGGGTAAGGCGGCTGAAACCTATCGCCGTGATCTTGCCACCTTCTGGCTTGGGCATCCGCTGCCGCGATGGTCCCGGCCCTGTGAATTGCGTGTTCGAGACGGTTCCATTGCTGCCAGTGGCGAAACTCGATTCCAGTTTGTGGGTGGTGAAGTCATCAACTGGAAGATGTACGTCAACGGGTCTGTTGAACGGATCCTCGACTCCGTACTGCCCCACGAGATTAATCACACTATCTTTGCGTGCCATTTTCGACGTCCCCTGCCACGCTGGGCTGACGAAGGTGCGGCCACACTATTCGAGCACCGCAGCGAACAGATGAAGCAACTCGATCTGTTGAATCGCGTGTTAGATAATGGTTCCGGATTCATTGCACTCAGGCGTCTGTTGCAGATGAAGGAATATCCCAAAGAGTATCGATCGATGCTGATTATGTACGCGGAGGGATTCGCATTGGCCGACTTTCTCGTGCAGCAGGGCGGTCGGTTGAGGTACCTCAGATTCCTCACTGATGGTGAGAAGATCGGGTGGCCGCAGGCGATTCGAAAAAACTACACCCATGAAGGCGTGGAGTCTCTTGAGAAGAACTGGAGAAGCTGGATTCGCGCGGGAATGCCTAAGCTTAAGTCGCCTCGGGAAGAAATGCTGGCCGGACTGGAGGAATCGCCCGACGGATATACGCGTCCGAAGATTCTGAATGAGTATGCGATTAACACGACTGTAAGGTCTCAGAGTCCACAGCCCGGTGAGTCGGCTCACGCAGATGTGGCGAAGACTCGTGCCGCTGGCGAAAAGAAGAGTGGTCCAAAGAGTTCCATCTTCGTAGGGCTCCCTTCTGAGAACCGTTGGCTCATCGAAACGTCAGCCAATGGAAGTGTTGCGGAGAAGAAAGAGCAGATCTCAAGGCCACGCCGGTCAGCCTCATTTGAAGCTCCCGCTCCACGTGATCTGAGGAGTACTTCAGGTCGAGCACCCGTGCCTCGCACGAACGCCGCGAAGAAAGCAGGAGACGGACAGGCGAAGGTACGAGGTTTGGAGTCGACCGGAAGCCGTCAGATAGCGACTGGCAGGAGCGATCACAGGGAACCGCGGGAACGCAGGTTGGTATCCGGTTCAATCCCGCAATGGGCCGGTTTTCCAGGGCAGATGGAGTTGTTCTGATTCCGGACAGAAGTGTCGAGTCATTCTGACCCGCAATTCTATGTGGTCATGGCATAATCCTCCATTGCCATGATCACGCTTCTGTACTGCCAGCGTTCCTGAGCGAGCCATTCATCCCGCAGAATGGCTCGCTCGTTTTTTGCGCCCATCGTAATTGCGTATAACAGATCCCTCGGGTGCCGCAGTACAGTTTTGCCCGCATGTGCGGCTGACAGTCAGTGATTCGGGTGCTGTAATAGTGTGTCCTCTGCGTCAGTTGGTTGGGATCTAACAGTCACATGAAGCTCTTGTTCGCACCATGGATTTCTCTGCTGCTGGTTGCAGGGTTCAACGGATTGCAGTGCGGGCTGCACGCTCAGGAGGTCGTGACTCTGAAGGGGCACACTCAGTGGGTGCAGGTGGTCGCCATCAGCTCTGATGGTCGTCAGCTGTTGTCAGGCGGCGATGATAAGACGCTGCGTTCATGGGATCGCTCTACGGGGCAGTCTCAGATTCTGCGGACTTTCGAGAGTGCCGTGTCCGCTCTGGCATTTGATGCGAGCGGCAAACGCATCATCGTCGGGACGTGGGACGGCCGGCTTGAGGTCTGTGATGCCTCTGGCAGGAGGATTCGAGCACTTTCCGGGCACGATGCCACTATTACAACGGCCTTCTTTGGTCCCACCGGTGAATACGTGCTTTCCGGCAGTGCTGACGATACGTTGGTGGTCTGGGATCCCGAAACCGGTGAGTCATTGCTGACCCTGCATCAGGGGAACGAGTACGACGTGACGGCCGCTGCCATCAGCCCGGACGGCAATCGAATCGTTACAGGTGATGGTGAGAATGAGCTCAAAGTGTGGAATGGGAATACCGGGGTTGAGATCAGGACTCTCGGTGGGCATACAGAAACTGTCACGTGTGTCGTCTACAGCGAAGACGGCAGTCGAATCATCTCCGGCAGCTGGGACGATCGGCTGATCGTGTGGGATGCCAGGACAGGTGATCGGGTTCGGGAGCTGAAAGGGCATACCGATGACATTTCAGCCCTCGCACTCAGCTCAGATGGTGGGTTGATCGCGTCTGGCAGCGACGACCGGACAGTCCGGATCTGGGAATCAGGCTCCGGAAGGCATCTTCATACGATTCGACTCCGGGATCAGGTGACATGCGTGCTGTTTGATGGTGATTCAAAGAGCGTCATTGTCGGGGGAAAGGGGGCGCTCACGATATGTCGGCTGCCAGATTGAAGCCGCTGGTTAGCTCTTGTGGGGTGAACATCGCCCGCCAATGCTACTAACACCTCTTCAGGTGGAGTTGTGGGCTGTGCCCACCCTGTCAGGTGGCGGCCTTCGGTGTGGGTGGGCGGGTTTGGGCGCTAAGCAGCTTCGCGGCTCAGTGTTGCGATGCGGCCTTCCTCGAGGCGTACAATGCGGTCGGCCTGCTGGGCCACTTTCTCGTCGTGCGTCACCATCACGATGGTGAGTTGGTTCTCTTCATTGAGCTTCTTCAGCATGTCCATAATCTCTGCCCCCGTTTCGGAGTCCAGATTTCCCGTGGGTTCGTCTGCCAGGAGAATCTCAGGTTCAGAGATCAGGGCCCGGGCAATTGCGCCTCGCTGCATCTCGCCACCGGACAATTCGGAGGGGCGATGTTTTGCGCGGTGCTCCAGCCCGACCTGCTGGATCATTTCCATTGCTTTGTCGCGGATTGCCTTTCGCTGGCGGAAATATCCAAGAATCGAATTGCGAATCATGAGTGGGCTCATGACGTTCTCGAGGAGGGTCAATTCCGGCAGCAGGTGGTAGAACTGAAAGATGAATCCAAAGACGCGATTACGGAGTTTGTCTCGTGCTGCCTGGCTGAGGTTGTCGATGCGACGCCCTTCCAGCATTACTTCGCCAATATCCGGTGCGTCCAGGAGGCCCATCACGTGCAGCAGCGTGCTCTTGCCGGAACCGCTCTGGCCAATGACAGAGATGAACTCACCGCGTTGAGCGCTGAGACCAGCGCCGCGCAGTACGGGAACCTTGTGCTGCCCTTTGGCGTATGACTTTTCAATGGCCTGAGCAGAGATTAGAGGGGGCGACATTTTCAGGGTCTCGTTCATGGTTGAACCTGAACTTATTCAAACCGCAATGCGCGGACAGGATGCAGGCGAGAGGCTCTTCGTGCTGGCAATACGCTGGCCAGTACGGCGATTGTGACGGCACCAAGGGCAACCCAGAACACCATCATGGGGTTCACTATCGTGGGGATGCTTGGGAAGTAGTAAATCTGTTGATCAAAGACCTCCCTGCCGGTGACCCAGCTGAGTGCGTCTTCGATCTCGTTGATGTATCTCACAAACAAAAGCCCAATGCCGACACCGGCAGCGCTGCCGACAATTCCAAGGCCCAGTCCGTAGGACAGGAAGATGGTCATCACGCCATTGGATCCGGCCCCCAGAGACTTAAGGATGCCAATATCTCGAGTCTTCTCGACGACAATCATGAAGAAGATTGCGAGGATTCCGAAGCCGGCGACTGCGATGATCATGAACAGCAGCACATTGAGAATCGCAGTCTCCATTTCGACGGCTGAGAGCAGCAATCCCTGCTTGTCCTCCCATGTGCTGACAACAACGGCACCGGGAGGGAATTTTGCCCGCAGGCGTCGGACAACGCTTTCTGCGTCGGAATAATCCTTCAGCTTGATCTGGATGGAAGTGATCGCATCAACGCCATTCACGATCATGCCACGGTTTTCCTGCAGCTGATCAAGGTTCATCAGTACCAGCGAACTGTCATATTCGCTCATTCCGCTGCGGAACATGTCCGTCACGGTGGCGGAAAAGTGCACGGGTTCCGGGGGTGTACCGGAGCCGACTGTCGTAAGAATAACATCGTCGCCTGGCTGGACCATGCGGATCCATCGCATTTCACCAGTCTCCGGGTCCTTCACTCGATAGCTGGTGATCTGTTCGCCGATGAAAACGCGAGCGGCCAGTGGTGCGGCGAGATCGCGTGCTTCTTCCGGTTGATTCTGGAACTGCGGTTCTTCAAAACTCGTCGGAGGTTCGTCGTCTGTCAGGACTTCCTCAAACTCCGGTGGCAGCCCTTCGTCCGCAGCGTCGTCCATTTCCTGAACACCAATACCCTGCTCCTGGAGGATCAGGGCGTCAGTTTGAGCTTTGAGGGTTCGATAGTCCTGGGCTTCGGGAGTCAGGTTGAATGAAACCGGTTCATCGAGATCTCGCAACGCCGGATGACGCACCTCTCCGTTCTCGAGGATGGGTTGATAGCTGACAAGGTTATCCTTGAGTGGACCCACACTTGCTTTGCCGGCCGGGTCGATGGCGATGATCTGCACAGGGTGAGTAAACGTCTTTCCGGTGATTGGATCCTCATAGTTGATCATACCGGGCACTTCGACTGTTGCGGTGACAGCAACGATGTCATCTCCCACGGCGTCTTTGACTTTTTGAATCTGTGCCCTGGCGTCCACGATCCCGTTCATATCGCGGGATTCGATGATCACGTCTGCAAGAAATCCGTGGATGCGTTCTCGCATCTCAGTCGTAAATCCTGCCATCACACTGTTGACCACAATCATGGTGGCCACACCCAGCATGACGCTGACGATGCTGGCGAGAGCGATATACCGCGTTCGCAGATATCGCAGACAAAGCAATAGCTTGTACATTCGGCACTCCCTGCCTTAAGTTCATCCATGAATCAGCGCGTCAGCTGAGACCATCCGGGCACGGAATTGTGCCCGAATCCCGGCCGTTGTCCAGCAGAATCTGCAGTCATGAGAGACGCAGACCTTTGTCTTTCGGCTGATGCCCGGAGAGTGTGGCAGATTCTGCTGATTACTGCGAGGCCAGCCTGCCCGCCTCCAGAATATGGCTGCCGTCGGCAGACGGCGGGGAGCCTCCTGTTGTCGGCTGCGTCGCCAGACAGGGGAGCCACAGGCTCTGGTTGCCGCCGCCAGACGGCGGTCAATCCCCGTCGTGGATCCTTTGATCGGACAGGGAATTGGCTCCATTCCCTTCGGTTGATTGTCTTCATTTTGCAGAGTGGCCGGAGTACGATACTGCCCCTGCCTTTACCTCCTTCTGGTCTCCTCCCGTGTCCATTTTGCTCCGAATTCTACTTCTGTGTGCTGCGTTTGGTCTGCCCGTCCGGGCTGAGGATCTTCCGTCCGTCGACACTCAGGCTGCTTCAGTCTCGCAGTTTCTGAGAAACGGCTGGGACAGGGCTGGAGTTAGTGCGGTGGAACGGTGTTCTGACGAGCGATTCGTTCGAAGAGCCTATCTTGATCTCTCAGGTCGCATTCCAACCGCTCAGGAAGCTACAACATTTCTGCGCGATGAACGCCCCCACAAACGGCTCCATCTGATCAATCTGCTGACGGAGAGCGAAGACTATGTTCAGCACTTTGCGGATGTGTTTGATACGCTCCTGATGGGGCGAGCAGACAACGGGAAATATCAGCAGCGATCTCAGAACCAGTGGCGTGCGTGGCTGGAACGAGTCTTTCGCGACAATCGTGCGTGGGATGAATGTGTTCAGGAAGTCCTGCTGGCACGACCTGATAGCCAGGACGATCGGGGTGTCGTCTGGTTTTTGTATGAGCGGAACAATAAACATCAGGAAATTGCCGAAGCAATTGCGCCGGCGTTCTTCGGAATTCGGATCGAGTGTGCTCAGTGTCACGACCACATGGTGGCCCATGAGATTGAGCAGGCCCACTACTGGGGGCTGGTGGCGTTCTTCAATCGAGGGAAGAACCAGAATACCAGGAACGGGCCACGGGTGAGTGAATCCGCGATCGGTGGATTCTCTGAGTTTGCGAACCTCGAAGGATCCAGTAGTCCCAATCTGCTGACTTTTTTTCGATCTCCAACGATCGATGAAGCTCGGCCGGAGGGGGATGCAAAGCAGAAGGACGATGAGTCGTTTTACGAACCTGCTGCATTGTCCGGAGACCCGAAGATTCCAAAGTTCTCTCGACGGCAGAAGTTCGTCGACGAAGTTGTTGCGGATCATCCCCTCATTGCGCGAGCGTTGGTGAATCGTGTGTGGGCGATGTTGATGGGACGCGGAATTGTTCATCCGTTTGATGAAATGGACAGCGTTCATCCTCCTTCTCATCCGGAGTTGCTTGATTTCCTTGCAGATGACTTCCGCAGGTCCGGTCACAACATTCGGCGACTGGTGCGGATTATTGCTCGCAACGACGGATGGCATCTGGATTCACGACGACCGACAGGACTCGATGACCCAGCCACATTTGCATGGTCGCTGGAACGGCCGTTAACCGCTGAACAGTATGCGCGGTCGATTCAGGTAGCCGTGAACGGGAAATTTCGCAACGACCATCCCCTGGTCGGACAACTGCGACAACAGTTCAGAGAAGTCCTGCCGGACGCGGCTGAGTCCACCATCAAGGACGCATTGTACCTTTCGAACAATGCCGCCCTGAATGAGTTTCTTGCGAGTGCCGAGGGGGACCGCGACCTCATTCCGCGGCTTGAGCAGCTGAACGGTGTGGCAGCGGCAGAACTCCTTGTGAGCTCCTGTTTTGGTCGTTCGCCCAATGCAGAAGAAACTGAGCAGTTGGCGGCGTTTCTTGAGGGGGGCACACAGGACAACAAACGGCAGCGACTGCGACAGGCGGTGTGGGCGATGTTGACCAGTTCGGAGTTTCGGCTGAATCACTGACATGGAAAAATCTCAACAACAGACTCGCATTGACTGCGGAAGCACTGATCACACACTGCATCGACGGTTGTTTCTGCAGGGAACGATGGCCGCCGGAGCAGCTTCTGTGGCCAGTTACTCTGGACTGTTCTCGGTGCCCGCACTGGCGGACGGAGTGAAACGCCATGGGAAGAAGTGCATTCTACTATGGCTGTGTGGTGCCCCCAGCCAGTTCGAAACATGGGATCCGAAACCTGGTACAGAAACGGGCGGACCATTCGGCGCAATCAACACGCGACTGCCGGGAGTTCAGATCAGTCAGCTGATGCCACAGTGTGCCACTATCATGGATCGGCTTGCTGTAATTCGTTCCATGAAAACACAGCCGAGCGAACACTTTCAGGGCATCGATGTTCTCACACGCGGCGATAAGCCGCGACCGCCCTTTATACGGCCTGTTCTGGGGTCAGTTATTGCTGAGCAACTCGGACATCTGGACAGCCCGGTGCCCCAGTTCGTTCTGCTGGATCCGTGCCCGGAGGGGAATGAGTTTAAGGGCTTCAAGGCGGGCAACTGGGCCGGCTGGCTTGGTGCTGAATACGGACCGGTGAGAGCAGGGGGAAGGTATTCTATTCCCGATCTTGCACGCCCGGAGAACCTCTCGGACACAGATCATTCCGATCGGGAAGCGCTGCGAAAATTCTTCAGCCGCAAGTTCGAGAACGATCAACGCAGCGAAGCGGCTGCTTCATGGAACGCTGCGTTTGAACGTGTGCGTGGACTCATGAGCTGTGCTCCTCTGTTTGACCTTGAGCAGCTTCCGGAAGAAGACAGGCGACGCTACGGCGGTGGCGCCTTCGCCCAGCATGCCCTCCAGGCACGGCACCTGATCGAAAACGGTTCCACCTTCGTCATGGTGGCCAATGGAATGCCATGGGATAATCACGTTTACCAGCATGAGATGCACCAGATGCTGGTGCCGGAACTGGACAACGTTCTGTTTCAGCTGGTTACAGACCTGCATCTGCGAGGGCTGTTGGATGACACGCTCGTCATTGCCATGGGAGAATTCGGCAGGACGCCATGGCTTAATGAAGCACGTGGACGTGATCACTATCCGAATGCATGGAGTATGGCCATGGCAGGCGCCGGCATTAAGCCGGGGGTGGTGCATGGAGCAACCGACCGCTTTGGCAAAGACGTAACGGAGGGCCGCGCAGACAATCGTAATCTGTTTGCCACGATCTTCAGTGCTCTGGGGATTTCTCCGCACGAAGAGTATGACCTGCCGGGGCTGCCGACATTCCAGCGGGTCGAAGATGGCGCAGAGCCAATTCGGGAGGTGCTGGCATGAACGGGCTGGAACGCATCACCGAATTCAAACTTCCGATGGGAGTGCTTTCCGCAGATATTCACGCCGATAAAACTCAGATCGTCTGTGGTTGTATGGACGGAGTTTATCTCGCAAATATTTCGGACAAGTCCTTTGAGCGAATTACTCAGCATGAGAGCTATGTGAGTTCCGTGGCACTGGTTGACGAATCGACAGTGTTGTCGGCGGGTTACGACGGAGCTGTGCAGTGGAGCGGACTCTCGGCGGGGCACCTCCACACTGAAAAACTCCACAGCTTCTGGTCATGGGATATGGCCATTTCCCCGGATAAGAAGACGGCCGCGTCAGTGACCGGACAATATCTTGCCGGCGGCTACCGGTATGAACCGGCTCCCGAGCGAGAGCCATCGGTTGTGGTGTTTAGTGTCGGAACTCGAGAGGTTCTGTTTCAACTGCCTCACGTCCCCTCAGTCCAGGCGGTTGCCCTCAGTCCTGATGGCCGATTTGTTGCAGCCGGAAACATTATGGGAGAAATCCGCGTCTGGGACGTGCAGTCCGGTATGCAGGCCGCGACATGGACAACTTCTGAATTTACGAGCTGGGGCATCATTAAGAGTCATTGCTATCTGGGGGGCGTATTTGCGCTCGAGTTCACGCCTGACGGCGAAGAGCTCCTGCTGGCCGGAATGGGCCAGATGCGTGATCCCATGGCGGGCAACGGTAAGCAACTGTGGCAGAAGTGGAAGTGGAATCAACCTGAACCAAAGATGACGGATCAAACTCATAAGGGCGAGAATGGAGAGGGCCTGATGGAAACTCTTGCCATTCATCCCTCGGGCGAGTTCTTTGTCATGGGGGGCAGGCTGCGAGGTGGCAGCTGGAACCTTGCAGCGTTCGAATTGGCTTCCGGCAAACGCACGGCTACACTCAAAACCGGATACCGCATCACCGAAGCTCGATTCTTTGATGAAGGTCGGCAGTTGCTTGTGGTTGGGACGCAGGGACAACCCGGGCCAAAGAAAGACGGAGCGTTTAGCAGTTTCGGGCGCGTGGAAGTCTATAAGGTTATCTGACGCAATGTGGGCACCTGATTATTGGCAAACGGAAGACGTGCTGCGAATACAAACGACCTGGCTGTTATGGTTAGGCTCGGTTGTTTCCAGGGCAGTCGCGGTGATGGGACTGCTGTCTGTGTTCAGTGCCGCAGCCGCTCAGGGCTCTGCAGAAGAAGAAAAAGAGCCTGGCATCAGATTCTTTGAGCAAAATATCGCCCCGATTCTAAAGCAGCGGTGCTTTGAATGTCACAGCCACGAATCCGGCAAGGCAAAAGGGGGACTCGTGCTGGATTCCAGGCATGGCTGGGCGAAGGGCGGCAGTGAGGGGCCCGCAATTATTCCCGGGAAACCGGATGAGAGTCTGCTGATTCAGGCGGTGCGGTTCGAGAGTTATGAAATGCCTCCGGACAAACAGCTTCCGGACAGTGAGATTGCTTTGCTGGAGAAGTGGGTCCTGATGGGGGCACCTGATCCGAGAAAGTCGAAGGCACAGAAGACCGATCCTGCAAAGCTCTGGGCATTGAAACCGATCGGCAATCCTCAGGTACCCCGTGTTAAAGATGACTCCTGGCCACGTGACGGGTTGGATCGATTCATTCTGGCTCGGCTTGAGGCCGATCCCAAGGATCAGCAAGCCCGTTGGACCCTGGCGCTGCTGGCGGTGCTCGCGAATCGGCCGGACGCTGCCGCTGCCCAATTCTCTGCTCTGGAGGGGCTTCTGCCGGATAATCCCTGGCCGTCGGCTTATCGAAGTGTGGTCACCCTTGCCGGCTGGCAGCCCTGGGCTTCAGCGGCCATCGCCGATCGGGCCGCCGGGGTTCATGACAACAATGCAGTGCTGCAGGGCCTCGGAGATGTCAGCGCCACGCTGGGGGGTGCCATCTGGCGCCTGCCGGCTGCGCTGAAATCCGTGCCTCTCGCTGTGGACGCCGTGGAGGCGGTGCTCGATCAGGAGCAGGCTTCCAGCTGATCCATGCGCAGCCACACATCCGGCACCGGACGATTCCAGCGCACCTGGCCGTAGTTCCCTTTCACCACCAGCAGCTCGCCGGGACCTTCAAAGATGTAATCGGGTGCTGAGGGATCGCTGGCTCCCGCCTCAAGGCTGGAGCTGTAGGCGGCTCTGTTCACCTTGACCAAGGCACCTTTGC
>CAJWGB010000085.1 GCA_913031625.1 uncultured Planctomycetaceae bacterium
TACTCGTTTTGCCAATCGCCGTCGATCCGGTCAAATTCAGCCGACTCAATTCTTCATCGTCATCGTTGACGACCAAACAGCTATTCGGAGTTGCCGTGTCAGTGTCCATTCGCACTATCGTCATTGCCGGAACAATCCTGATTGCATCGCCACCGACTCATGCATGGTTTGCAGGGGGACACCATTTAATTGCCGCACTTGCGTACGAGCTTCTTCCAGCCTCCGATCAGCAGCAGGTCATCGCACTGCTCAGGAACCATCCACGATTTGAAGAAGACTTCCGTTCACCGACGCCGCTCCGATCGGCCGCTCAGCGCAACCTGTGGCTGATCGGACGTGCGGGATACTGGCCCGATGTTGCCCGTGAACACCCTGCCTTTAACCGCCCCACATGGCACTATCATCTCGGAGCCACGCGTGTGCTGGGCACGGTGACGCTTCCTCGTGATCTAGGCCCCCTCCCGCAGAATGCAACGTTGAAGACTGATCGACTGCATGTCGCGCAGGCCATTGAGCTGGCAAGGAGAACTCTCCGTTCTTCAACAGCTGCAGGATCTGACAAAGCAATCGCAATCTGCTGGCTCGCTCATTTGGTGGGTGATGCTCACCAGCCCTGTCATGCCGGCAGTCTTTACGCTGCAAAACTGTTTCCGAAAGGAGACCGCGGAGCCAACCTTATCCCGGTAGGAGACGACTCGAACCTGCATGCCTACTGGGACAGCCAACTCGGAGGACGTTACAACGCACTCAGTATTTCTGGCTTCGCCGGGCGCGTGCGGAACACACGCGAATGGCAACTCGCTTCCAAAGCAGTCACACGACAGGACGCACTTTCTCCGTCCACATGGCTCAGGGAAAGCAGGGAACTCGGGCAGAGATATGTTTACACGCAGCAGGTTATCGATGCCGTGGAGGCCGCTCGTCGCTCTGGCGTAAAGACTGTGGAATCGCTCCGACTGACAGCTGATTACCAACAGGATGCGGAGCGAATTTCCCTCGGCCGAGCCGCCATCGCCGCACATCGCCTCGCCGCTATACTGAAGTCGGATCTGGTGCCGGGGATAAGCGTGCGACAATAGTATTTAGAAGCCGCGATTGTCACGTAAACGGACAGCAGATGATGCGGAAAACGAATCTGGTTGTCCTCGCAGGAGCCGTTACCGTGATCAGACACATCCTTTCTGCTTTGGTTCTTTTCGGCTTCAACTGCCATCTGCATGCCGAAGAGGCATCTCTACTCGGAATCGTAAAAGAGAAACCGAAGACCGGGCGATTCGTCAGGCTACCTGAGGGGTACATGGTTCCTTACAAAGTGACGATTCCGACTTCCGGGATCGCCTTCTGGATGGAACCGATCCCGGGTGGAGAATTCATCATGGGCAGCCCGGCGGGTGAGAAAGGCCGGAGTAAACTCGAAGGCCCTCAGCATAAGGTTCGTGTTGAGCCATTCTGGATGGGACGCACTGAAGTGACACAGGGGGAATACCGCAACTACATGGCGCTGTACTCTATCTTCAGGGACCAATCCTTTGAGCACCTCACAGAAGTGACCGATGAAAATAAGATCGACGCAGTTTCGGCCCCAACCGTAATTTACGAACCGGAGTTTGTTTTTGAGTTTGGTGACCATGTGCATCAGCCCATCACCACTGTGTCCCAGTACGCAGCCAAACAATACACGAAATGGCTGTCGCTGACTGTTGGCAATGACTACAGACTGCCGACGGAAGCCGAATGGGAATACGCGTGTAGAGCGGGCAGCACCACGGCGTGGCACTTTGGTGAAGACCCAAAGTTGCTTTCAATATACGCCTGGTATCGAGGGAACTCATGGGACGAGGGGTTTCGCAAAGTGGCCACAAAGAAACCCAACAATTGGGGCCTCTACGACATGCACGGCAATGCTGCCGAATGGGTCCTCGATTACTGCGAACAATATAAGACTTCTGACCAACCATCCGTTGCTCACAGGGACTGGTTCAGAGCACTCAAACTGGCCCCGGTTTCTGTCCGCGGCGGTTCATGGGGGTCTCGACAAAGAGCCTGTCGCAGCGCAACCCGCCTCCCCTCAGATATGGATAAATGGAGAGACTACGACCCGGATCTCCCCAGGAGCCCGTGGTGGCTTGCATCCGACTTTGCTCGGCAGGTCGGGTTTCGCATCATGCGTCCCCTCAAGCCGATGACAGCCGAAGAGAAACAGGAATGCTGGCAACCACTGGACGAGCAAACTCAATTTGACATCGAAGACCTCATTCGAGAGGGACGGGGGGCATGGGGGATCCCAAGCGCTCAGTTACTTAAGGATGCCGCTCGTAAAGAGGCTGAACGACTGGAAGGAACGCGGCAACAGCAGAAATAGCTGGCCCAATTCCGTGACTCCCGCGATTTCCGGCAATGCGTTCAATCTGTTCGGCGTCAACCGCGAACTGGGACCCGCCCGAGAAATCCGGCTTCCCCGATTTTGCCTGTTCCCTGTTATTTACGTGGTCGGTAGCTATTCTTTCACTGCCTGCCTCGGCATTCGTGCCGAATTCGTCCTTCCCAAACTCCTC
This sequence comes from uncultured Planctomycetaceae bacterium, assembly GCA_913031625.1. Lineage (GTDB taxonomy): Bacteria > Planctomycetota > Planctomycetia > Planctomycetales > Planctomycetaceae > Fuerstiella. Next base: position 2,556 of record CAJWGB010000085.1, read on the forward strand.
TCACGACTCACCAAATGTCAGACGCTCCCGCAGATCATCAGCAACGTGCCGCTCGACTTGTCGAAGCGTGCCAAAAAGTCCGCGAACAGGTCAGCCGAATCGTCGTTGGCCAGGAAGAGGTTATTGAACAGCTTCTGATCGCAATTCTTGCTCGCGGTCACTGCCTGTTGGAAGGTGTGCCAGGACTCGCCAAGACACTGATGATCCGCTCACTCTCAGAAACAATGAGTCTCACGTTTCAGCGGATTCAATTCACTCCCGACCTGATGCCCGCGGATATCACGGGCACCGACATTATTCAGGAGAACAAAGAGACGGGTCAGCGAGACCTGGTCTTTGAGCGAGGCCCCATCTTCACCCAGATGTTGCTGGCGGATGAAATAAACCGCACCCCACCCAAGACCCAGGCCGCTCTTTTGGAGGCGATGCAGGAGCACGAAGTCACGGTCGGAGGCACAACCTACACACTGGACGAACCGTTCTTCGTGCTGGCCACACAGAATCCAATCGAGCAGGAAGGAACTTATCCGCTCCCAGAAGCGCAGCGCGACCGATTTCTCTTCAACGTCATCGTGGACTACCCGAGCCGCGATCAGGAAGCCGCCATTATTGATCGGACCACCTCAACAGTTTCGGAAACACTCCAGGCAGTCGTCACTGGTCAGGAAATCATTGAATGCCAGGAAACTGTCAGGCTTGTTCCGCTTCCGGATCACGTGCGGGACTTCGTGCTTGATCTCGTAAGATCGGCTCGACCAAAAGACGGCTCCTGCGAACCATGGGTGAGGGAACTGATCGACTGGGGACCCGGCCCCCGCGCCTGTCAGCAACTCGTTCTCGCTTCCAAAGCACGCGCTCTTCTTCAGGGCCGCCATCATGTGACTCTTGATGACGCCAAAGCACTTGCACGCCCGGTTCTGAGGCACCGGATCGTCCCGACATTTAATGCAGAGGCTGAGGGAGTCACCGTGGACGACATCATCGGGCGTCTGCTGGAAGCCATGCCCGCCACGGAAAAAGCAGGCGTTTAGAGGCATCGGTTCTACGACTGGTGCCTCCGTGATTCTCGGATGACCGAACCGTTCGTCCCGGCACCAATCCGCAACGACGACTCGGCACACTGTTGGATGGTCCTGAATTCGAATATAACCCATCAAATATTGTATTCGGATGAAAGAAACAGGATGTCTGAAACCCAAAGCAGTCTGGTCGTCGGCGTGCCGAAAGAAACAGCCTCGGACGAAACTCGAGTTGCGCTTGTTCCCGCAATGATCCGTGACCTTGCCAAACGCGGTGTCGAAGTCCAGGTTCAGAAAGGCGCCGGGACTGCAGCTGGATTCCCTGATGAACATTTCACAGAAAAGGGAGCCACTCTCGTCGAAGATCGCCGAGAGCTCATGCGCACCTCCGACATCATTCTTCAGGTCCGCGCTCTGGGGGCAGCGGGGGAACCGGGCGAAGCGGATACGGACCTGTTACAGGACGGTCAGATCCTCATTTCCAGCTGCGACCCACTCACCTACCCGGAAGCAGTACGCTCAGCCGCCGCGAAAGGCCTGACTCTTTTCTCTCTGGAACTGGTGCCTCGGATCACACGCGCACAGAGTATGGACATCCTCTCGTCCATGGCGACAGTTGCGGGTTACCGCGCCGTTTTACTGGCAGCCGCGGCTGCCCCTCGAATGTTCCCAATGATGATGACAGCTGCAGGAACTCTGAAGCCCGCGCGGGTTCTAATCATCGGAGCCGGCGTTGCGGGACTGCAGGCGATCGCAACAGCAAAACGACTGGGCGCCGTTGTCCACGGTTACGACATCCGGCCCGCTGTGCGTGAGCAGGTCGAGAGCCTCGGCGGTAAGTTCGTTGAACTGGATCTGGAAACAGCCGAATCTGAGTCGGCAGGTGGATACGCGAAAGAAATGGATGACGACTTCTATCGCAGGCAGCAGGAAGCCATGAAGAAAGTCATCGCGGAAATGGACATTGTCATCACGACTGCAGCCATTCCGGGGAAGAAGGCCCCCATCCTCGTGACCACCGACATGGTCGACGCCATGGCACCGGGTTCAGTGGTTCTTGACCTCGCGGCCGAACGCGGCGGAAACGTCGAGTGCACCCAACCCGGTCAGACAGTTTCACACAATGGCGTACAGGTCCTTGGACCCTGCAATCTCTCAGCAGACATCCCGGTACACGCCAGTGAAATGTTCAGCCGGAACATCGTGACGTTTCTCGAGCTCATGGTCGACAAAGACGGACAACTCCAGATTGACATGGAAGACGAGATTATTCGAGACACGCTGATCGCACGAAAGGGAGACGTGCTTAACAACCGAATTCGGGAACTTCTTGACATGGAACCAATCCCGAATTCAGTGCCAGATCCGGGGGCTGACCCCGAATCCGCTGGCAGTGAGTCAGCTTAGGATTCGTGATGCAGCCGGACGACAAACTTTGTTACTGCTTCCACGTCACCCGACGCAAGGTGGACAACTTCATTCGGATTCATCAGCCACAGGTGCCCAGCCAGATCAGCGAATGTGGTGGCGCCGGGACTGGCTGTGGATGGTGTGTTCCCTTCCTTCGGAAGTGCTTCGACGCAGCTCAGGCTGACACGAACACTGAGATCGAACTCACTGCTGAGGAGTACGAATCCCAGCGTGCCGCCTATATCGCCCGCGGGAAGAAGCGAGAATAGGAAGCTATATCATTTGGGTTGCGAGAACACGGCTCCTGAGCCCAATATAGTGCGCTATCAGATCAACGCTTTCACATCACGATACCATGATGAGACTTCTGAGCTCCCTTGCCGCCCTGACATTGACACATTTCGCGGCAGCAGAAACTCCCCCCAACATCATCCTCTTCTACGTGGATGACCTCGGCTGGGCCGACACGTCCGTTCGCATGATGGACAGTGACCCGGAATCGGCGAGTGACTTCCATCAGACTCCCCACCTGGAGGCGCTTGCAGCACGCGGTACCAAATTTTCATGTGCCTACGCACCGGCGCCCACCTGCACCCCGTCACGCAAGAGCATCCAGTTTGGCAAAACACCGGGTCGGCTGGGATACACCTTCGTCCATGACGTTCTGGCCCTGGAACGCGACTTGAAATTCAGCCACCTGACGTCACTGGCCGACATTGTGAAGGCTTCAGACAGTCGCTACATCACCGCTCACTTCGGCAAGGGGATGAGCGGCGAGCAGATGCACACCATCGGCTACGATGTCACAGACGAAACAGATGGTAAAGCTCCCAACGGCAACTACCATGGCGAATACATCAGTCTAAAGAATCGTACGGCACTGCCCGACACCAACCCGAAGCGAATGGCGTCTCTGCAGAAGAACTCGGTGAATTTCATTCGAAAGCACGCCGGACGTCAGCCGTTCTTTATGATGATTTCGCACTACGCAGTTCACGTCCCACATGCAGCGAGGCCGGACCTGATTGAGAAATACCGCCGCCTGCCCCGAGGCAAACACTGCAGGGACACTGACTATCTCCCTGAGTCTGAAATCCCCCACGGCATGAAGATCAGCCACTGGCGCCTGCAATACGCCGCCATGCTCGATGAGGTGGACCAGGGACTTGGTGCACTGGTTGATGCTTTAAAGGCGTCCGACCAGTTGGAGAACACTCTCATCATCTGCACGTCTGACAACGGAGGCGGCCTGACGCCAAACGGATCCCTCCGCGGTGGCAAGGCCAACCTGTATGAAGGGGGGCTTCGTGTGCCATTCGTTGTGGCGGGGCCAGGCGTCAAAGCCGGATCTCAGTGCGACGTTCCGATCGCTCAATGGGACCTACTCCCCACACTGCACGACTATGCACGCGGGCAGCAGCCACTCCCCGCCAATCTGGACGGAGGCAGCCTGCGAAGCGTGTTTGAGAATGGTAATGACGGCAGCGTTCAGCGAGCCACGGAGGGATTTGTCTTCCACTACCCCTGCTACTTTGCACCTCCTGTCAGTGTAATTCGGAAAGGCGACTTCAAGCTGATGGAACACCTCCTGACTGGTGAACAGAAACTGTTCAACGTCAGCCTTGATTACCAGGAAAAGAACAACCTCATCGAAACAGAGCCTTCCGTTGCCAGAGAACTGAAAGCCTCACTTGCGACATACCTGAACACCATCGAGGCAGAAAACATAATGGATGTCTACAAGGCACGACTGCGAGAGCTGGACAGGTTCGAACTAATGGCTCGATCGGTACATGCCCAGGCGGTGAAGAGAGCAGAAGGAAACGCAGAACAGATCGCAGAAGCAGGTGCCCGCCTTCAAAAGGACCTGCTCCGATTTGAACGCAATCGAAAAGAATGTCGAGCCAACATGAAGGGCACCGAGTTTTGAAGCCTTCACTGGAGGACATTCGAAAACCAGTCCGAGTGGTCCCGCAGCCACGGCACCTTTGGGTCATCACAGCCATGTGCCTGTTTCTGCTGTGTACGCCATCCGCCCAGGCCAACGAGAAACCGCCCTTCACCGACTACTGCCGACAGTTGGAACAGGAAATCCAGGGACGAAAACACGGGTTTCTCGCCGGCAATGTGACCTACTACGTAGGGGGATTTCATGCCAGCTGGAAACTCATCGAACATGAAACCCTTGGGTTAACGCACCCCTTCCATCATGATCTCCGCAGTCGAGGCGTTGGGCTGCTCGAGAGCAGAATTAAAGGAACAGAGCACACCGGCGTCGGTAACGACTTCAGCGGGTGGGAGTTCTACAAAGACACCAGAGTCCTTTACGGCAGCGTGATTGCCGGCGGCAAAATCTTCGAGAACCCGGTTCCCGTCAGCATGAAATGGCGGCCCGACCGAATGATCTGCACATATCACCTCGATGGAATCATCCTTTCCGAAACGAAATTCATTGGGCCCCATGACGCGGTGGCCTCAATAATCACAGCATCAAGCCCCGTCACGCTCAAATTCACCGGACACAGTTTCTACCACCGCAACAGCGTGACCTCATCGGCAGAGATCCGCTATGACAAGCCGAAGAGGACAGTTGTCATCTCCGAAGGAGGACACGTGCGTTCCCGTCCGGATCCTCAGTCAGACGAACGAACGGGCCCCTGTGTGTACTCAGGTATGACAACAGCGCTCAGCTTTTCTCGCCCTCCTGAAACTCCTCCGACGCTTACGAAAGACGCCCGCGGTGTGCAGCATTACGAACTACAGATCGCATGCGATCAGAACGGAACAGTTGTTTCATGGGCCATGGATGACGACGAACAGGCTGCGATCCGGAAATCCCGAGAGATTATCAAGAACAGCCGTGAGTGGCTGACCAAAAAGACAGAGACCTTTAACACCCTGCTCAACGAGCAGATCCCCTGGTTCCGCTGTTCGGACCAGCGGTTCGTCGACATCTATTACTACCTCTGGTCGCTCTACCTGATGTACTACATTGACGTTGGCCATGGATGGGAGCAGGAGCCTCACACTCAGACGGCCGTTAACAACTTTCTGGGAATGCACCGCTACGACGCAACCTTCCAGATCAAAGTCGGCGCGTGGACGACCAACAAACGAAGATTCGCCTACGGAAACGTGCTGACGTGGAAGCACCTGACCAAACACAATCGCTTTCGGGAGAACGGAGCGGGGGCGCGATTTCTGTCCGACAACAAAGGCCGCAGCTGGCATAGCGGTGCATACGGCGGCGAGACCTCAGAGCACATTGCCGGTGCATGGCAGATCTTTCAGCACACCGCTGATCGCAGGTTTGTTCAGGACTGCTACAACGACCACTTCGAGAAGCTATTCCGGAATCGAATTACCGACTTTGGGATGAACACCTTCGAAATCGCTCAGACCCTGGAGCGGATGGCAGTCATCAGCGGACATGAGGACCATGTAAAACGCTGGCAACAAATGGTCCGTCGTGACCGGGACCATATTCGCAGGATGTTTGATCAGCGTTGGGAGGCCAACGGGATCAAAGGCTATTTTGCGGGACCTGCCAATCGAATGATTATGACGAACGGTTTCTGGGCCATGAGATCCACTCACTTCCCCAGAGAGTATGCGGCACAGATGGTCCAGCAGTGGGCATTGAACGACGAGAAGGGATTCATGGGCGAGTTCTTTCCACTCGCCATGTCGAAAGAGTCAATGGAAAAGTTCCGAACGCCTGTGGACCACTCGTTCGGCTATACGCCCGACACGGCATACTTCACCCTCGATGGAATGTTTCGGCAGCGTCTGCTTCCCGCAGCTTCCGATCTCACACTCAATCACATTGAAAACTACAACTATCATCCCGACTGGGAGATCCCGGTCGCACCGGAGGCGTACCGGCGAGATCTAAAACTGTTTGGAGACCAGTACTCCAACTTCAACGCAGGGAAGATTCTCCTGATCCTCGAAGGCCTCGCCGGCATCGAATACTCCCTGTCGGAGTCTCGACTCACGGTCCGTCCAGCACTTCCGGACGCATGGCAGTGGATGGAGGTCCGACTGCCGATTGACGGTCACTGGACCCGGTTGCGTTATGAGAAGCAAACTGTTGACGTCACCGGTTCTCCTCTACAGGTCCACATCGAGTCCCGCTGATTACTCATTGGCCCCAGACCCGGAAGGATGCCATGCAGGCCATTATCCTTAACGAATCACGTGAACTGTCCCTCCGCCTCGACTATCCGCGTTCCCCGCCGGGACCCGACGAGGTTGTCGTTCGCCTGCAGACAGCAGCCCTTAACCGCAGGGACTACTGGATTACCGAGGGCATGTACCCCGGCCTGCAGTTGCCGGCAGTTCTGGGTTCAGACGGAGCGGGCACCGTGACCGACTCAGGCAGCGAAACTGGACAACGCTGGATTGGCAGAGAAGTCGTTATAAACCCGGGTCTGAGCTGGGGCCCCGACACGACAGCTCAGTCAGCGGACTTTCACATACTCGGGATGCCAACAGACGGAACATTTGCTACTGAGGTTGTCGTGCCTGTGCAGCAGCTGCATTCTCGGCCGGCTCACCTTAACTGGCAGGAATCAGCTGCGCTTCCACTGGCCGGCACCACGGCATGGCGAACCCTGTTTACTCAGGGGCGCCTGAAGGAAGGCGAAACAGTTCTGATCACCGGCGTAGGAGGAGGTGTGGCTGCATTTGCATTGCAATTCGCTGTGGCCGCAGGAGCAAACGTTTGGGTCACGTCATCTTCGGACCAAAAGATCAAACGGGCCGTTGAACTGGGAGCACAGGGCGGCGCCAATTATTCCGTCGACGACTGGGACAGGACGCTGAAGAAAGAAGCGGGACCGCCGGACCTGATTATTGATGGTGCGGGAGGCCCCGGACTAAACACTTTGATCGGTATCGCGGCAGCAGGAGGAAGAATTGTCTCCTACGGATCGACTCGCGGTGCCCCGGAACACCTTGACCTCTTCCGTTTGTTCTGGAAACAGATCCATCTCATCGGATCAACCATGGGCTCCCCCGAAGACTTTGCATCCATGATGCAGTTCGTCGCCGATGAGCAACTGCGACCAGAGATTGATGAAGTGTTTCCGCTTACGAACGGAATCGCTGCCCTGCAGCGGATGAAGCAAGCACCCCAGTTTGGGAAAGTGGTCCTTGAGATGACTCAAGACTCCTGATCCGGTTCATTCGTTGACCGCTGTTCCCGCAGCCAGTTGACCCACTCCAGGAACTGTTTTTCCCGCCCGCGCGGAACAGGTTCGTAGTATTGCTTCGGAACCCCCAGGTAGTCCTGCGGAACCCAGCCGTGAGGGCTATCGTGGCTGTAGACGTAGCCCTGTCCGTGGCCCAGTCGTTCGGCTCCCTTGTAGTGCCCGTCCCGGAGATGCATGGGCACTGGCAGAACTCCCTGAGTCCGAACATCATTCAGTGCTGCGTCAATCGCTTTATAAGCTGCATTCGACTTGGGAGCACAGGCCAGATAGGTGGTTGCCTGAGCCAGATTGATCCGGCATTCCGGCATGCCAATCGTCTCCGTGGCCTGAAACGTTGCCGTTGCAATCAGCAGGCCCTGGGGATCCGCATTACCAATGTCTTCAGACGCTGAAATAACAAGTCGGCGAGCAATAAACCGAGGATCCTCGCCAGACTCCAACATCCGCGCCAGCCAGTACAGCGCTGCATCGGGGTCACTACCGCGTATACTTTTGATGAAAGCACTGGCGACGTCGTAGTGGTCGTCCCCTCCCGGATCAAAACGCACGACACGTTTCTGCAGACTCTCTCTTGCCGTCTCAACGTCAACATGTTTCGTCGTCTGTTCAACCGACAGGACAGCAATCTCGAGGGCAGTCAGACTCCGACGAGCGTCTCCGTCAGACAGAGTCGCAATCAGTTGCAGTGCCTCGTCGTCCGCCGTCACTCCCGTCCTGCCAAGGCCTCGTTCCGCATCAGTAACCGCAGAATGCAAAAGCCCACACAGGTCCTCAAGCGTCAGCTCCTTAAACTCGAAAATCTGACTCCGACTGATTAACGGAGCTACCAAAGAGAAAAACGGATTCGCCGTTGTGGCTCCAATCAATGATATCGTGCCACTCTCCACATCCGGCAGCAAAATGTCCTGCTGCGAACGACTGAAGCGATGGAGTTCGTCAATAAAAACAACAGTCTGAGTTCCATGAACGGAAAGCGCCTGTTCCGCTTCGGCAATCAGCCCACGAACATCTTTCACCCCGGCCATTGTGGCATTGAGTCTTCGAAACCTGCGCTTCGTGTGCTTCGCGATCAGTTCCGCAAGCGACGTTTTCCCGACGCCCGGCGGACCGTAAAAGATCACGGAACCAATCCTGTCGGCGTTGAGCATCCGCCGAAGAAGTTTTCCATCTCCCAGGATATGCGATTGCCCTGTGAATTCGTCAAGAGTGCGGGGCCGCATGCGCGCAGCAAGAGGTCTCGCTTTCAGCCGATTATCTTCTTCCTGTCCTGCAAAGAGATTCATCCAGAGTGATTCCGACCGGTGACGGACCCTCACTTTTTAGCAGGCCCCCTACGCAATTGTCAGTCTCACATCGGCTGGATTTAGCGAATGCGAGGGTCCTGCGGGCTGGGCGGCAGAAATGCTCCGGAGCAACGTGCGAATCTCCTTCATCGTCTGCTGATTAGTCTGTTTCCACGGCGACCCGCCGGACGATTCACACAATGGATCTGCCTTCGTATGTATTTGACTGGTCCTGATTCCCTCGGGCTGGCAGAATTGCAACCTCAGGGACTCACTCGTGAGATCACAATCTTATGGTCGCTATTCTTCAACCCATTGCACAGGGCCGCCTGATCGCGGTCGATCGGGCAGTCGTTCTGCTGGGACGTAGCGGGGACTGTGATGCGGTGATCGATGGCAGCCAGAAAATATCCCGCCGACACTGCTGCGTGGTTCAGGTAGACGAAGATTATTTCGTCAGAGACCTCGGCAGCATGAATGGTGTCTGGGTGAACGGACAGCGGATTGAGACCCAGGCACCACTCGTCCAGGGTGACACCCTTTGTGTTGGCGACGTCGAGTTCACATTTCACACAAACGTTCGATTCGAATCTCGCAACAACTCAGGAGAACCGCCGGTCGAGAACAATGTCGTTCACGAGGGCGACGTACCTGATGACTCGCCAGGACCATCGCTGGACGACGTTATTCCACTCGACCAGTTGGATTCCGAAGAAGTTATCGAAGTTCAGCACCGGGAACTCGATCTCGACCCGCCTCTCACAGACACCAATGAAGTCGAGGCCATCGACGCACCAATCATTGAAGAAGAAGTGCTGGACGGACCACTCATCACGACGGACCTGACTCCTCTGGACCCGCCGGCCAATCCACAGAGCCTGTTAGATGACTCGGCTAAGGAAGCCGACGAACAGATCTGAAGCCTGTGCCCGGAACGCACCCGCTGATCGAAGGCGCCGGCCGGTTGCGGCGTGTACTACCCCTGACTGCCGTTGCGGCCCTGCCTAACGCTGTTGGCGCCCTGACGGGGCACTAAGCGCCCTTCCTGATGTGGAAGTAGCTGTGAATATGTGGCTGTCCGCGGAAGTACCACACCATTTCCGGCCCTTCAATCTGCCATGTGTCCCAGACGCCATCCGAACCGATGTCGTACTTGCCGTTGAACCATGAAACAGTAAGGCCATCGATAAGCTTGCGGTCTCGAATCTCTTTGAGAGTCGCGACCACATCGTCTTCGCGGAACATCACCAGCATTTTCTTCATGGTCGAGAAAAGCGCCTCTTTCTGATCATCCGACAGACTGGCACACTTCAGACCGGGCGACGTCCGTTTCTTCTCAATCACTGCGGGAGCGCGCTCACTTCGCGGGTTGCCGTCCCGCAGACCTGCCTGCTGCTGCTTTTCATCCAGGGTCTGAACGAACTCATTAAACAGCAGACCCTGATACCAATAGGGATTGCCGGGATGGTTCTTCGTCTCGTTGAATTCCTCTGGAAAGTGACCGTAAAAAATGGGGGCTCCACCAAAGCCCTGTCCCTTGTCGGTATGGGCATTGCAGCGACGCGTGACATGGTGACCCGTGTAGATGAATTCGAAATCCCTGTCGCCCGGAGTCCCGAAGAATCCGACGGACGGAGCATTCTTCTCCTCACCATACTGATCGATCTCGACCTGCTGGTTGACCGCGTTGCGATGCTCTGGATGGTGAAGTGAGTCGAAAATCTGCTGAATCAGGTCCACCTGATCTTTGTCGAACGTGTTGTTGACGCGGTGTTCTTTATGAACATACCACCAGTTGCTAATGAACTGTCTTCGCTGATGGTCTTTGGGCAGGCAGATCTTTTCCCGCTGCTCATCATTAAGGCTCTTGTACAACTGCATCGGGAGTGAATCGACTGAGAGCGGGGCCGCTTCTGTGGGGAACCCCAGTTGCAGGCCAGCGGCGGCAGTTGCTCCCAGTCCTGTGGCACGAAGGAGTTCACGGCGGGACAAATTCATAGCACTGCTTTCAGTAAAAGTTGATGCAAGCCATTTGTGTGTGGCCAGTTGTGCCAGATTAGGCGCAAAAACTCAACGCGAAGTTCCGATTTCAGAGTCCAGGTGCCACATTGTAAGCACGTCAGAGCCGGGCTTATTCTGCAGCGTCAGCAGAAGTGTCCACCATGGCTGTCTTTTTCGCCTTCTCCTCGGCCTCCTCAGGCTCGCCGTATAGCGGAAGGTGACGGTAGTAGACTTCGAGCGTCATCGTGGAGAGGCATGTCAGGTATAGCCGTCCACCTCGGGCTCCGTGCGCTTCTCCGGGCGGCAGATTCCAGCTACCGGCGGCATGTCCCTCTTTGACCTGTGTATTCACAAGTCGGTCACGCATGACCTCATTCCACTTGGTCCATTCCTCGCCGCCATAGTGCAGCATTACCTGAGTGGCATAGTAGTTGTAATACATGTTGGCCTTGTTGGGTCCGGCAGCACTCAGGTGAGCAACACACATCTGCAGGAATGGGTCCTCGCGAGGCATCCCAGACAGCATTCGGGCAATCACACCAATTGCGGTTGTCGACAGCTTCTTTTCAGGTCCACGATACCCAAAGTGACCGCTTTCGTGCTGGACGCCTGTCAGGAAGCGATTCGCTCCGGCGACAGCGTTCACAGGGAACGGAATCTTCGCGTGCACAGCGGCCTTCAGAGCCATAATCTGCCAGCCAAGAATCGAAGTGTCACCTGCAGTGCGTGGATTGTAACCCCAGCCCCCGGACGCCTGATGCTGGGCCTGTACAATAAACTGAATTCCGCCAGCGGCTGCTGGAGTGACTGAGCGAAGAAACTGTTGTCGAGCTCGCTCTGTCTTTCGGAGCTCCTTCTCTGAACGTGCGAGGACCGAGTTATGCTGAGCCATCGCTACGGCTTCGCAGAGTGCTGTCGCTGCAATTGCCTGGGTATACATTCCCGTGTTTCCGGCGACTTTGCTGCGCATGTCGAGTCCAGCTGGCACAGCCGCTGAATTCTTCATCAGGAACTTTACTCCGGCCCTGATGTTCTCCTGATACTTACCGTCGTAAGGAGTGTGGCCAGCACCCATCAACGCGAGCAACGCCATACCGGTTGCAGCATTTCGGCAATCCACAGAAAGACTCCCCGCCTGGCTACACTGTCCATTGCACTGCCCTTTGGCGTGATCGTAACTCCAGCCCCCATCTGGATACTGATGATTGGCGAGCCATTGCAGCCCCAGTTGCACGGCAGCTTCGCTCGCTGCATTTCCACCACGCTTCGCCACGAGGGCAGCACGTCCAGCCTTGCTCCGGCCACTCATCTCACCGGTATTATTAGATGTTGGCGGACCAGCATTGTCTTCGGTTTCCGCCACCACATCCGGGATGTTGATCTCCATCTCATTGATGTCGATTTCCAGAGGATCTTCAGTCACCTCTTCAATTGGGTTCACAACCTGAGCTTCAACCGGGTCGTCCTCGAGCGAATCCGGCTGCTCGATCTCTACCTCTTCAAATTCCTGTTCGATCTGCTCCGGCGGCTCGATGGCACTGGTAATCTCCATGAAGATCTCTGTGTCAGGCAGCGGCAGAACAATCAGCGCAAGAATCAGAATGGCGAGGCCATGCAATCCGGCATTAATCGCCATCACAGACCATGTTCTGGCCCCTCCCAGTGCGCCTCCCGGCAGTAGAAATCGGGATATGGCAGACCCATCGTCTTCAGGCTCTTCCGCTTCAATTTCAACTGATTCCTCCGTCACCGGAACCAATTGAGCTGCCGGCGCCACCGCGACATCTTCCACAGCATCTGATTCAGGCTCAGTGATGACGGGAGCCTCGTCAACCGGAAGGACTTCAGGATCAGCCGAGTCTTCATGACCATCATCAGCGTTCCCGACGGCTGCCAGGCGTTCAGCAATGAATGCGAGGCCGCGTTCCTTCTCGAGCACGTCCCGAAATCCATCCTCCTGAGCCTCTTCGAGGTCATCGAGCGGAATCTCGAACAACTCACTGCCATCACTCACAATGGTGAGTTCCTGTACAGCCGGCACATAGAAACCGTCGGCGGACGCTTCCCCCAGATCGCTGAGTGGAATGCGATAAAAGTCCTGTCCGTTGGAGACGGTGATTGTCGTTTCGCTCATTCGTCGTCACCTGGTTTTACCCTGCGCCGTCGTGACTTCCAGCCGCCGGAGGCAGCTGGCTTTGACGCAGGAGGATTGGACGCCCCCTGGGAGTCTGGAGATACTTTAACAGGCTGTGCCGGGGAGGAAACGTTCTGGGAACGCTTCTTTGACGGCTTCTCTTGTTGTTTTGGGGGAGGTGCAGGCGGGACGGGAGCAGGCCTGGCGGCCGGGATCGGTGGTTGTGGAGGAGGGGCCGGCGGTGCCGCAGCGGCAGGAGACGTTTGCTGCAGCCCATTTTCGACTCGCTTCTTCCACAACAGGATTTCATCGTCTGCCAGCCCCTGTCCGCGTTCAATGTCAAGGCTGGCCATTTTTTTGAGCGTCGGAAGCTGAGCCACAATCCTGAGTCGCCCGTTTTCTGCGTAGTTGAAAATCACATCAACAGGAGTCGACACTGGCAGGTCTGCTGGAAGCCCTTGCACAAGGCACCTGCCGATTAACGTGGAGTGCTTTCCTTCGTCGTCGCCCCCCTCGACAACATTCACCGTTACGCTCCCCTGTCCCTGCTTCGACGTTTTAAACCGCTTTGCAATCGTGGCCGGAAGTTCCGTGTTTCGTGCGATCATCATTGAACGTCGCGGCTTGCCAGTCGAACGATCCTGCCCGAGGATCCCGAGATCATGCGAGTTGACGTTACTGACTTTGATTCCGCTGGACCCCGGACCGTCCGGGTTCATAAGAATCCCGGCATAGATAGCGGCTCCATGGGCCACAGACTCATCGGCTGAAAGTGAACGATCGAGATTCAGACCTGACTCAGACTGCAGCATCTCCTGAATCATCGGCATGCGGGAAGAACCACCCACCAGCAGGAGTCGTGAGACATCAGAGAAACTGCGGTCCGCGCTCTCAAGCACCCGCCGGGTCGTAAACAGAGTTCTGTCTACAAGGTCACCACACATCGAATTGAATTCGTCTCGGACCAGCGGAACCTGGATGCGACTGCCTCCGGCTGCAAACCGGATCACCACGCTGTCCCTTTGTGAGAGAGAACGTTTTGCATCTTCCGCCTCTGACAAAAGTCGGAGGCGGTCAGCAGGATCTTCTCGCGGATCGACCCCGTGTTGAATCTGAAACTGTTCCGCAACGTGATCAACGATTCGATAGTCCCAGTCCATTCCTCCGAGATAGACGTCACCCGCCGTCGCGATGGCTCGGTAATCGTTGCCACGGATCTCCATCAACGTGACATCAAACGTTCCGCCACCCAGGTCATAGACGAGAATAGTTTCGAGTTCCTCTGCCTGCCCTTCCGCATTCAGAAATCCCTGCTGGACTCCGTAAGCAAGTGCGGCTGCCGTGGGCTCGTTAATAATGTTGATGACGTTCAGGCCCGCAATTCGTCCTGCGTCCTGAGTTGCTTTTCGGCGAGGCTCGTTGAAGTACGCCGGAACTGTCACCACGCACTGCTCAAAGGTCCCCAGCCGAGCAGTCGCATCCTTCTTGAGCTTATCTAGGACCAGTGCCTGGACGATTTCCGGCGGAAGCTCCCGACCAGCCACGGAGATATTGAAATCTTTCTTGCCGAGGTGGCGTTTGGCAAAATGAACAACCCGCTCCGGTTCGTACTCAGCGACCTTAACCGCCTCTTTCCCGACGACAATCGACGAGTCGTCGAAAAAGACAACGCTCGGTGTCGTCGCATCCCCTTCAAGATTCTGAATCGTTTGTGGTCGACCGGACGAGTCAAGGTGCGCCACCACGGACCGCGTGGTGCCCAGGTCGATGCCAACGGCAACGCTGTGCGACGAATCAGACAAGAATGGAACTCCGCGATCGCCGAATGGAGATTCGTGAGATAGTCCCGGGGACGGGACTGAGCAGACAGGTGTTCAGACTTACTATCCTGACATCTGTCCGCAGAGATGGGTACCTACTACGTCGCCTCGGCGCGGAACCTCATCCAATTTTTTCCAAAAATGTCACCAAACCGGTCAAAAGGTGGGGTTTCAACTCACCTGGGGGCAATCAGGCATGGCGCTCAACCGTCTGCAAACTGGAAATCGCCTCGTCGCGCGTGGAATGCTCATTCCAGAAACAATCGGTCTTCGTGTTTTCCAGCAGCATCAGCGTTTTCATCATCTGCTGCATGTTGTCGCTCAGAGAGCAAACAGCGGCCTCTCCGCCGCCCAGTCGCGCTTTCTTTGCCAGACGAATCAGCATTCCGACAAAAGTGGAGCCAAAGTACGTCAGCTTGCTGAAGTCGATCAGCAAATGAGAGACGGAAGGATCGTCAAGCTTACGATATGTGTCGTTGTACGCGTTTCGAATATCCGCGTCGCGAAATTCCATCAAGCTTCCGGTGGGAGTCACCACAAGAACGGCGTCGCACTGTTCGAATTGAAAAACCTGTTTTCCAACTTCCGTCATGGCCATGCTTCCGAGAAAAAAGAGAGGTGCCCTTGAGCTCATCACGAATTCATTGATCCATCCGTCAGATGTAAGGACAACCCGTTTCAGGATGCATAGCTTATCCCGTCGAATGGATGTCCGGAACCCGGATTAAACGACTGATTTCCAGCATTGAAGGGCACCGCATCCTCCGAATTTAGCGTCCATGCGGCCTGAGACAGACCGCCAGCTGGCGGAAGCCATTCTCACAAACAAACCAACACCTGTTGAAAACGGGAAGATAGAACAGAATTCCCCCCAAAATCGTCCGGGTGTCAAGGATTCCCCTGCATTCACCGTCGAGGACGTCGAAACGTCAGCGCAATACGATAAAATCTCGCCCGACTGCCCCGCAGATCGCCTCTCTGCCCGGCAACACAAAATCCGACAGCGGATCAGCAATGCACCCACGAGGCTCACGAGCGACTCCCCAATGGCAATTCTGCAGGACCTCCGCAAACTGGAGCAGATCAACTGCGAGGTATTCTCGAATGCACCTGACGCATCCCGTTACGTAGCCCGGCAAATCGCCGGCCTGATTCGGGAACGAGCAGCCAAAGGCCGCAAGTGCGTACTCGGCCTGGCAACGGGCTCAACTCCGGTTGGGATTTATGGCGAACTGGTGCGACTTCACAGAGAAGAAGGGCTGTCATTTCAGAACGTCATCACATTCAATCTGGACGAGTACTTTCCGATGCAGCCCAATGAGCTGCAGAGTTACGTCCGCTTTATGCACGAACACCTGTTCGACCACATTGACATTCCGGAAGACAATGTCCACATCCCGGACGGCACGGTTCCCGTGGACAAAGTGGCTGAGTACTGCGATGACTACGAGAAGGCCATCGAAGAAGCCGGAGGAATTGACGTTCAGCTTCTGGGGATCGGTCGCACTGGTCACATTGGCTTCAATGAACCGGGCTCCGACGACACCTCACGCACTCGTCTGATCACACTGGATGCAGTCACTCGAACCGATGCAGCCAGCGACTTCTTTGGAGCCGAGAACGTCCCACGACGTGCCATCACGATGGGGGTCGGAACGATCCTCAATGCGTGGAAGATCTACATCCTTGCTTTTGGTGAAGGCAAGTCTCGAATTGTCTCTCGCACAGTCGAAGGTGAACCATCAACATCAGTGCCCGCGACCTATCTGCAGAACCACCGAAATGTGGAGATGCTCCTCGACCCGGCGGCCGCATCGAACCTCACTCGATCACGCTTTCCATGGCTGGTGGAACACGTCAAATGGGAACCGGAACTGATTCGTCGAGCCGTCATCTGGCTGGCGGAAAAAATGGACAAAGCGATTCTGAAACTGACAGACACGGACTACAACGAAGAAGGCCTGCAGGGACTGCTGGCTGAGTACGGTTCCGCCTACGAGATCAATCTCGAAGTCTTTCGACATCTGCAGGCAACGCTGATCGGCTGGCCCGGCGGCAAACCCGATCACGCCAAACTGCCAGGGGACCGACCCGGAAAATTTGACCACATCTTCCCCAAGCGAGTCATCTGCTTTTCACCTCATCCGGATGACGACGTCATCTCAATGGGCGGAACCCTCATCCGACTCGCCGATCAGGGACATGATGTTCACATCGCCTACCAGACCTCCGGAAACATTGCCGTATTCGATGAAGACGCAATTCGATTCGCAGAATTCGCTGCAGAATTCTGCGGCGCTTTTGATATCGGAGTCGAGCAGGTTAAAGGCCTCGAACAGCACATAGACGAGTTCCTCCGGCACAAAGAACCGGGACAGATCGACAGCGAAGAGGTACAGAAGATCAAGGCCATAATTCGAAGGGGCGAAGCTCGAGCTGGAGCTCGGTGTTGTGGTATTCCCAACGAGAAACTCCACTTCCTGGACATGCCGTTTTACGAAACCGGCCGCGTCAAAAAGAAGCCTTTGGGGCCGAACGACATTCAGATAATTGTTGATCTGCTGCGATCGGTTAAACCTCACCAGATCTATGCCGCGGGCGACCTGTCTGACCCCCACGGAACACACCGTACGTGTCTGAAGGCCATTATTCAGGCCTGCCATCAGTGCCGAGATGATGAATGGTACGCAGACACAGAAGTGTGGATGTATCGTGGCGCGTGGCAGGAGTGGCCAACGTATCAGATTGAAATGGCAGTCCCGATTTCCCCCCAGGAAGTCGAACGAAAACGACAGGCAATCTTTAAGCACGAATCACAGAAGGACCGAGCCCTCTTCCCAGGTCCGGACATGCGAGAGTTCTGGCAGCGAGCAGAAGCTCGAAACGCCAATACAGCACGAGCCTATGATTCACTGGGACTTGCCGAGTATGAAGCCATCGAGGGTTTCGTCCGCTGGGACGGAAAATGGGGCCTGAACGACTAAGACCGTCCCTGCGACTACCGACGCAGCAGATGCCGTAGTTGAGCCAGCCCCGTTCCCGCAGGGGAGTTCTGACGAATTCCGCTCCGGCGAGTTCCGGGGCCTGCAGGAAATTAAGGACTCCACTGCAGTTGGACCCGGTGAAGCCGTTCTGCAATCCCTGCCGCGCACTTGCGCGAAACTACTCCGTTGCGCGAAACTACTCCGGCAGATACACGGGCGAGTCGTCGCGTTTCGACCGGATTGCATTCCAGCGCGCCAGGTCCAGCCGCCCATCCCTGATCAGCAGTTCTGGCATGTCCGGCTGCGGCGACCTGAACCGTCCTGACCAGGTCTCGATGACGCGATCCACAGCGTCCGCTCTGTGAACATCAGCGCCCATAAAGTCGTAGTCAAAATCTTCAAAGCCCGGCAACGTCCGCAATGACCGACTCGCGACAAATCGCACAGTCGGATACGGATCATTGAGGAGTGGCGCAAGAAAGGGAGCCTGCCATGCCGGTCCGGATGTGTCCCTCATTGGCCGCCAGCCGACCGTCCACGCAGCAACCGCCCGTTGTGCGGCATTTCCTTTCAACAGGTTCAGCACGGTCCGGGCTACACTCGCGTCGTCAGTTTCCCCGTCAGGTCGTTCAGGCTTCTGGCCATACCATTTCTCCAGATAATCTGCTGTCCATGAAATCTTCCGGTCGCCATGGCATTGATTACAGGCGTTTGGACGGTCCGCCCCGAGTCTCACTGACGGAGACACAATCCGATGACTGCGGATGGCTTTAAACAGTGCATAGGAAGTGTGGGGCATATGGCAGTTGTAACAAAGGCTCCCCGTTGAGTCGGCGGAGTGGTGAGTATGTTCCGAGATGCGACTACGTAAGTCCTCATGACACTGAAGACACGCCTCATTGCCGTCCATCCGGGGTGCCAGTTGGTCATTCGGGTCACTGTTGTGCAGTGAGTGACACGATAGGCACGTCATCTCTCCTGACTGAAAACACGGAGACGCTGTGAGCCCGCAATATTCGCGTCCACCCACTCGGACTGTGCCGTCATTCCAGAAATAATTCCGAGCCATGGAATCTTTTCGAAAGTGCGGATGATCCCAGGAGAGCACATGCCGCTCATCCTCAAGCTTTCCTTTCCCTGGACGAAAACTGAACCCGCGGTCCATAAACGCAAATCGATCGTATTCATCAAACACGCTGTGGCACTGACCGCAAACCTGAGCAGACTGTTCCTTCGGAAGGGACTCTGGATTAACGATCGGATCATTCGAGACAGGCTTTCCGGGTGACTTTGCGAGACGATGCATCTCCACATGAGCACGACCTGGCCCGTGGCAGGCTTCGCACGCGATTCCAAACTCAACAACTTCGCTGTAAAGGCTCTGGTTTAGATTGTTGTGTTTCGGCCGTCCCCCGACGGAATGACACGCAATGCAGTGGACATTCCAGACCTTAAAGTG
>CAJWGB010000086.1 GCA_913031625.1 uncultured Planctomycetaceae bacterium
CTGTTTCGACACGCAGGTTGACGTCTTGAAGTGCCCAGACGAAATCCTCCGTGGCTGCTTCCGAACGACGATTTACTTGTCCGATCTTTGCGTAGGGATCAGCCCGCCCCCGAATTCGCGCCCACCAACGATTAAGATCATGGGAAATCGTACCAGTCCCAATCTGCCCAAGCTGGTACTGTTTTGACAAACCCTCAATCCATACGGCTACTGACATAACTCACCGTCCTGAAACATAGTTAAACCGTATCCATAAAGGACTGTTCAGTCCGATTAAAGATGAGGACACCACAGGTCAGAACTATCAGCGTAAACAATGTTGCATACGCGAGCCCGGCCAAGGATGCCTCGCCACGCCCCATAAATCCATACTTAAATACTTCGATGACATGGGCGATCGGATTCCACCACATGACCTGCTGAGCCCGCTCACTGAGAACGGCCATTGGGTAAATGACCGGAGTGCCATACATCGCCAGCTGAACTCCAAACTGAATTAGGAATGTCAGGTCCCGATACTTGGTCGTCAGTGAGCTGAAGATTATTCCAAATCCCAGTCCCATTCCCGCCATCAACAACAGTAGATAGAGAGTGCTCAACATCCAGATGTTGGGTTCCAGAGTGTCGAATCTAAAGAGGTAGTAGACCCAGACGACAAGGAATAGACCGCATTGAATACAAAATTTGATCAGGCCGGAGACCACCTGAGATAGCGGTACAATCAACCGTGGGAAGTAAACCTTCCCAAAGATATTTGCGTTCGTGCGAAAGGTTGTCGAAGTCTTGTTAAATGACTCAGCGAAGTAATTCCACATCACGATGCCGGACAGGTAGAATAGAACCTGTGGCAGCCCATCGGTGCCAATCTTTGCAATCCGGCCAAACACCAGCAAGTAGACGAGCGTTGTCAATATTGGCTGAACGACGAACCAAATAGGCCCCAGTATTGTCTGCTTGTAGATCGTGACGATGTCACGTTTCACAAACATCCACAACAGGTCTCGATAAGCCCAAATCTCGCGCAGATTAACATCCAGCAAATGCCGGCGGGGTTCAATGACGAGATCCCATTGCTCTGCTTCTGTTGAAGGGAGTTGGGATTGTGAACTGTCAGAATGCATAGAGTGATGAGAGACAAGGAGCCCGGTCTGCGCGGACTCCGTCCTCCTGGGTGACACGTTCGCAGGAAGCGTGTCCAGAAGGCGATATGGAATTCAAGGTAAGAGCCCGGAGATTCCGGCCCATCGAAAGCAAACTTCACTGGTGAAGTCGAAATACTCTGACGAAAGAGTCGTCGAGCAGCGATTTGCCCCAATGGCGGGCAACTGTGCAAATTTGATGCAGATGTTGCCCCTGTACAACATGTTCTCACAGTTTCCAAAACTCGACAACGTGAGTTTCGCCGCCCAAAGAGCACAACTCTGTGTCACAAAACGAGGGCTGACCGAGAACCCCGGCGAGATTGTGCGCACGAAAAGAGCCGGAAAACCTGACCGTTTTCCGGCTCTCACATCTACTTTTCTGACTCATCAGAAATCAGCAACGTCCCGCTCTGACTGAGGTCACCGGACTCTTCAGAATCCTCGAAGTAAGCTTCGCTTTTGGCTCCTCCGTAGCCATACCCATAACCGTAGCCACGGTAGCGGTAGCGGTAGTCCGAGTAGCGGTAGTTGCCGTACCCGTAGGCATCTGCCTCTTCCACGCCGTTAACGACCAAACCAGCGATGTTGGCACCGACGTCACCCAGTTGTTCGATGGCTCGGCCACCGAAATCTCGGGAGTGGCGGCTCAGGCGAACGCAGAGCAGGACTCCGTCCGCTCGCGGAGCGACACTGCAGGGATCGTTGACGACGAGTACGGGTGGCGTGTCAATGATGACGTATTCAAATTTCTCACGCAGCACTTCGAGCAGCTGCTCATACTCAGGCCGAGTGAGCAATTCAGACGGATCCCGCGGACGTTTGCCACATGGAATCACCGAGAGTCCCGGCACTTCGGTGTCCTGAATCGTATCTGCCAGCTCAGCACGCCCTCGCAGGACGTCAACGACTCCCACGTCATTGCTGACCCCGGTCAGCTTGTGCACTTTCGGTCGGCGGAAGTCACTTTCGATAATGACTGTGTTCTTGCCGGACTGGGCCAGAGTGACGGCGAGGTTGATCGCCAGAGTTGATTTACCATCACCTGCGGCGGGACTTGTCACCTGAATCACCCGGTGCTCATTCCCGTGGGCATTAAAACAGATCGCTGTCCGAGCGGTTCGGTATGCTTCAGACGGCCGAGAACGTGGCAGGTGCATGGTAATCACCGTTCGATCCATCGCACGATCTTTGGAAACCTTTCGCAGCTTCTGTTCCTGCATGAAAGGGACGTGTGCCAGGATTGGCAGGCCAAATTCCTTCACGATTTCTTCCGGTCGTCGGAAACTGCGGTCCGCAGACTCAACCACATAACCGATCGCTGCACCAATCAAGGCACCGAGCAGCGCGCCATAGGTCAGGAACTGGCTGAGCTTGGGATATACCTTTTCTCCCAGCGCTGCTCGATTCAGTACGTCGGCCGTGGGTTCTGCCGGCTGATTGGTCGGTAACTGAGTCGCTTCGATCTGGCCGCTCACGTCCGCAAAGATCATCTCGAGGTTGGCGATCTTTCGCTCATATTGCTCCCGAGTCACCATGTCTGTTTTGAGCGCGCGGGCTAACGATTCTTTGGTCTTCGCCTGTTTCTCAAGTTCGCTGCGTGTGCGTTGCAATACTGCCAGTTCATGCTCCAGCGACGACACATAGATATTGACGATGTCAGCCGCGGGGTCTGTTTCCTCATCGGCGGCATTCTCTTCGGGCTGCAGTCCCGCAAGGACTTCAAAGTGTCGCCGCGTGAGTTGGATCTGTTGACGAATCTTGAGCAGTTCCGGGTGCCCTGGGCCAACCTTGTTGGCCAGCTCTGCTTCCTGCATCAGCAGTGGAAACAGCTGACCAAACATGGTCCGCGTGTTCAGGACACTCTCGTCAACTGTCCTGTTGATTTCGTGGGCATTCTGATTCGAATACCGACCAACCAGAAACAACAGCGCCTGTCGACCATCTTCGTCCTGAGCCTTGTCTGTGAGACTTTTGAGCTTCGCACTAATCTCAGTCTCCTGAAGAGCAATTCCAGAAATCTTACTCAACAGAGCTGCATGATCTGCTGCGTGAGGGTTCACACCTTCGACGGTCAGACTGGACTCATTCTTCTCCCATTCATGGAACTCTTTCACCGCTGTAGCGAGTTTGATATCGAGCGTTTCGGAGGCCTGATCAAGTAAGCCACTGAACTTCTTCAGAGCACTTTGAAATGTGTCTTTGTGATAGTCGGTATAAACATCCGCAACGACATTGGCGATCTTTTCAGTGTCTTCCCGAATCGCTCCTTCCACAGAAATCGTCAGAACGCTGTTCGTGTTGGACTTAACGCTGATCGTTCCGGCTGCACGCCGTACGGCCGCTTTTTCGTCGAACGTGACTTCGCCATCCTGGCCGCGCGAAAACAAGTCCTTGAATGTGACGAGTTCTCGAAAGACGGGCGTACATTCCTCGAGCAGTGATGCACTTTTGACCAGGTGAGGAGCGTCCTGAATACTCTGGCTTGCCTGGATTGCCTGCAGATGAGCGTCGCCTCGGTGGTGGACAATCTGGATCAGAGCCGACGAACTGAAGCGGTCTTCCTGCCGGGTAAAGTTGAAGTACCCGACGCCGGCTCCGATGGCGGCAAAGAGGATGAAAAACGTCTTACGGCGACGAATGAAGCCCCAAAAGTCCATCCCCCAATCTGCTGCTGCGGAAGTAGGAGTTGCCGAAGATCTCGAAACGCGCGCACTCCTGTCGGCTGTGTCGTTTGATGCCGCGAATGGCATCCTGACGCTGGAGGCAGACGCCGGCGAGGTCAATCATGTGGGCGTTAACGGACCCGCCCACAACCTCTCCATTCAGGACTCGGCCGGAATTGAAATCGCGGCC
This sequence comes from uncultured Planctomycetaceae bacterium, assembly GCA_913031625.1. GTDB lineage: Bacteria > Planctomycetota > Planctomycetia > Planctomycetales > Planctomycetaceae > Fuerstiella. The sequence continues at coordinate 3,996 of CAJWGB010000086.1, forward strand.
GGGCAGGAAGACCTGTTTCTGCGAGTGTCTGCCAACCGAGTGGTGCTGAGGAACCAGGATCTACAGCAGGTCGAACTGGATCTGAAGGATGAGAATGACCGGGTCGTGGCAGGCGGATCACGGATTCCGGTCAACATGGATCTGGGGGATGGAGACGACTGGGTGATCTCAGGCAGCACGGTGGGAGACCTGATCCATGGCCGTGATGGCGATGACAAAATCTTTGGGTACGGCGGCGATGACATCATCCACGGCGACGACGGGGACGACCGCATTTTCGGATCTGCTGGTGATGACCAGTTATACGGAGGCAAAGGCGACGACTACCTGAATGGTGCAAACGGTGACGACGAGCTGTATGGCGGTGCCGGGCACGACGAACTTGCAGGCTCATGGGGCGACGATTTTCTGAGTGGTGGAGACGGCTCTGACAGCCTGTGGGGTGATCGAGGAGCGGATCGCTTTGAAGGAGGCGATGGCCACGACCTGTTTTTTGCCGTCTTCAGAGGGCCCAATATGGATGCGAGCATTGATGGTGGCGAAGGAGTCGACGTGCTGTACACATTCGACATCGACAGCGTCCCGTCTCACCTCAAAGTCAACGTGGAACATGACATACCAGACATCTTTCGACTCTGGGATCTGACGCGTCGTGATTTGTTTCGGTGGACGAAACTCTGGTAGGTCATTACTCGGGGCAGCCGACGGGGTATCGAGATGAATCGCGATTTTTCCGGATTTCGTGGTCTGTCTCGAGCTCCGGTCACGCATGTGAACTCTGAGTGCATTGATGGATTGACACAATATTCTCTGCTAGGGGAGACTCGGGTTGAAGAGGGACGGGAACTGCACGAGGCCGACAGTTATCTGAAGGAAAACTGTTGCCCCGGCAGCGTTCGGTTCCCACCGGCCCCCTGACCTTCTTCCTGAGTCTCCCCCGGTAGAGCGTGTGTCAAAACTGAAATCAGGTCACCTGGCAAAACCCACTGTGCCAGTCTGGCTCATGTCAGGCGACCTGCCTTGCGGGGGCTCCCTCGTTCGCCGTTGATTGGCTACAGCGGCGCCGGGTGCAGGGGAGTCCTCGCGTTTATTTCGCTCCTTGATCAGTGCGGCTTTGCTTCTCCGGCCGTATCGGCTGTTCCACGATGGACTGCCGGGCCGTCGTCGATACGGAACCGCGTCCCTGTAGCTGCCGGGATCCTGTTCGCTCTTCTGAATTCGTCTACAATCGAAGTCATTCCTGAATGACTTGTTTCCCGAGACGAACTGACTGCAAATGAGCGACCCTGCAGCATGGCCGATTGATGCTATTCGACGGCAGTTCCCAGCATTGGTTCGACAAAAGGATGGAGAGCCGGTCGTGTTTCTTGACGGCCCGGCTGGCAGTCAGGTGCCAAAGTCAGTCGCAGATGCGGTCACTCACTACCTGCTCACCACCAACGCGAACCACGGTGCGGCTCATGCGACATCCGTGGAGTCCGATGCTGTCCTTGATCAGGCTCACGCGGCGCTGGCTGCTTTTGTGGGCACTTCAGATCCGGACGAGATCTCTTTTGGTGCCAATATGACGACCATTACGCTGGGGGTCAGTCGGGCACTTGCACGACACTGGATGCCCGGTGACGAGATCATCCTGAGCCGACTCGACCATGATGCCAATGTGACTCCATGGGTGCTGGCAGCAGAAGATGCCGGCGTTCTGGTTCACCATATTCCTTTGAGACCGGAGGACTGGACGCTCGATCTCGACGCCTACCACAACCTGCTGAGCGAAAAGACCCGGCTGGTTGCTGTGGGATATGCATCCAATGCGACGGGGACGGTCAACCCGGTTCGCGAAATGGTGGCCGCTGCCCGTGATGCGGGTGCGCTGACCTACATCGATGCAGTGCACTATGCTCCCCATGGTCGGATAAATGTGGCAGATTTGGATTGCGATTTTCTCGCCTGTTCGGCGTATAAGTTCTTTGGACCTCATGTGGGAATACTGTATGGCCGGCGATCGCTGCTGGAACAGGTGCGACCGTACAAGCTGAGGCCTTCGACAGACCAGATCCCGGGGAAATGGATGACGGGCACCCAGAATCACGAAGGAATTGCGGGCGCTGCGGCTGCTGTGCGGTACCTTGCCGCTCTGGATTGTGACGGCGAGTACGCTCACGTGGGAGGTGACTACCTGAGTATTGAGGGCCTGGCGGGGCAGCTGGATCGAGTGTTCGCGCGGAGTGAGGAACACGAAGAAAGACTTGCCGAACGCTTTCTGCAGGAACTAAGTTCTCTGAGTGGTGTGCGCATTCACGGGATCACCGACGGTGACCGGTTGTCTCAGCGTGTCCCCACATTTTCGCTGACTCTGGACAACGTCTCTCCTGCAGCAGCCGCTGCTTATCTCGCAGACCGTGGCGTGTATTCATGGGCCGGCAATCACTACGCACTCCCGTTCACTCTTGCTGCCGGGCTCGAACCGGAAGGGACTCTGAGACTGGGAGCACTGCACTACAATACACTGCAGGAAATCGACCGGGCCATCGCCTGCCTTGCCGAATTCCTTGAGCAACTCTGAAGCACTGCACGACGGCATGATGATGACAGAAGAACTCACTACTGAATCAGTTCCGGAAGCCACGGATACGGCTTCGAAGCCAAAAGTTATCGCCGTCATGCCGGCATACAACGCTGCGGCGACGCTTGAAAAGACCATCAGTGACATTCCGGACGGGAGTGTCGACGAGATTATTCTGGTCGATGACTGCAGCAGTGATGACACAGTCGAAGTCGCAGAAAAACTGGGGCTCACTGTCATTCGTCACGAGCAGAATACCGGCTATGGGGGCAACCAGAAGACGTGCTATACACGGGCTCTGGAACTGGGAGCCGACATTGTCGTCATGATTCACCCGGACTATCAATATGACAGTCGCGTGATCCCAGTCGCTGCAGAGCTCATTCGACTCGGCAACTGCGACGTGATTCTTGGATCACGAATCAGGACTCGCGCCGAAGCTCTGGACGGTGGCATGCCGACATGGAAGTACATTGCCAATCGATGTCTGACGATCACAGAAAACGTTGCTCTGGGTCAGAATCTGGGTGACTTCCACAGTGGCTTTCGAGCGTACCGCAGAGAGGTTCTCGAAACCATCGCATGGGAAAACAACTCAGACGACTTTGTCTTTGATACGCAGTTTCTGGCGCAGACAGTTCAGGCCGGGTTCCGCCTCGCAGATATTCCTGTGCCTGTTCGCTATTTCGCCGAAGCATCAAGTATCAACTTTCGCCGCAGTACGCGGTACGGACTGTTGACGCTGTGGGTGATGTTTCAGTTCTGGCTCAATCGTCTGAAGCTCTACAAGGCGCGGATCTTCCAGCCAAAGCCATGAACCTGAGGCTTACTCGTCCTCATTCTGCTCGTTGACCTTCAGACCTTCCGGCTTCAGTTCAGGAAAGTTGAACGGCACGAACGGATCAGGAAGAGTCAGTGCATCGATTTCGTCGTTGAGTCGCAGGCTTGCGCTTTTGTCGAGCGCTCGAATCTGGGCCACCATTTCTCTGGCTCCCGGAATGTTACCGAGCTTGATCTGTGCGCGAACAATTTTCTCACGCGGTTCAGTGGACTTCACGTCGTCACTGATGTCGACAAACAGCTGGGTCAGTTCAGCACGTGCTTCGTCGATCTTAGCCATGTTAGCGTTTGCGAGGTCAACGTACTTCTGGTCACCTGTCTTTCCGTAGACGATGGCGGCCACTCGAAAGGCGTCGTAGTTGCGAGGCATTGCAAGGATTGCCTGACGAATGTTCTTCTCTGCCTGCTCAATGTCGTCGTTGACCAGGGCCATTCGAGCTCTGAGCCGTGCCACATGGCCGTTGCTCTCCGGTGTCGCGTTCATCTGAATCTGCTGTGCCACGGATTCTGTTTCTCCACATGCAACGGCAAGGTCCCATTGAATCGGGTCACTGGAAAGTGAACGCGTGAGCTCCTTATGGGCTTTCTGAAGCAGTTCCTGGTGTTGTTCCTGAGTTTCGAGCAGCGATGTTACATATCCTCGAACGACCATTGGAGACGCGGTTGCCCGGTCGCCAGGTGACTTCAGGAGTTTGCCGTAGGTTTCGATCGCCTGCTCAAACTCAAACATCTTCAGGTACAGGTTGCCGCGCAGCTCCAGTGCGACTCGATTGTCCGGTTCGGCCTCAAGCACCTTATCGGCGTAGGTTGTGGCGTGTGCAACGCAACCCATGGAGTTAAACATCTGCGCCAGCATGATGGCGGATGTTGGGTCCTCCGGATTTTCTTTCAGGGAATCCTCATAGTGCTTCAGGGCATTTTCGAACTGGCCCAGCTTGAAATAGCTTCGAGCAATCAACCGCTGTGCACGGGCTCGAATGAGCTTATCTCCTGACTCGGTCGCCGTCGTGTAGATTTCGATCGCACCAAGCTCTCGGTCTCTGTTGGAGAGGTCCTGGCCTTCCAGCAAAGCAGCCTCCGCTTTGTACTGCGGGAAAGTCTTCAGCCGTTCGAGCGCCGAATAGAACGCATCGCGGTCAGGGCTCTGAAGAAGGTCCTCTGCTTCCGCCAGCACTTCCTTCGGATCCTCAGGGATCAGTGTCACAACGACACCAATCACGACAGAAACGGACAACACAATCATCAGCACCCACATGAACCATGGGATCGATGAGCCGGTTCGAGACGTATTCATAGCGATGTGAATTGAGGTGGTTCTGGAAGTCCGGCAAAACCAATCGTGCCGGAGTGCGCACAGCGAGCTGTGTCCTGAATTACGATGCTCCGCCGCACGGCATTGGCTGTTTTCACGTTCTGAGTCGAATTCCGGACGGATTCAGGACGCTCAGGGGATCGGATTTGGGGGATTTGAGCGACTTTGCGGGCGGACGCTGCCAGATCAGGATGAAGGCATCGCTGCACGGCGGGCTGCGATGATGTCTTCGAGAATCCTGTCCAGCGGCATCGATGGACGCCGCCCAATTGTCTCGGCCAGACGATCGGTGTTGGGGACTCGCCGCTGGACGTCTTCAAAATCGTCTCCGTAGGCTTCACCGTAAGGAATAAACTGGATTTCTACCTCCGGATTGACCATCTCGATGACCTTTTGGGCGAGTTCCAGAATGGAGACTGCCTGGTCACTGCCAATGTTAAACACTCGTCCAGCGGCATCATCAGAGTCAACAAGGGCGTAAATGCAGTCCACCACCTCCTGAACGTGGCCAAAACAGCGAATCTGAGACCCGTCGTCGTAGACAGTCACGGGGCCGCCTCGCAGGGCAGCATCGACAAATCGCGGTACTACCATGCCGTAGTTGCCGACCTGGCGAGGACCAACAACGTTGAAGAATCGGCCGACCGTCACACCCAGTCCGTATTTCTGGTGGAATGCCAGGGCCAGGAACTCGTCAATCGCTTTGGAGCATCCGTAAGCCCAGCGAGGTCGGCAGGTGGGGCCAAGGTGCAGGTCGTCGTCTTCCAGCCATGCGTTGCCCGGGTGCTTGCCATAAACCTCGCTGGTACTGGCAAGAAAGAACTTGCGAACGCCTGAGCTCGCTGCGAGTCGCAGCAGCTGTTCCGTAGGAAAAATGTTGGTCTGGATGGTGCGGACCGGGTCATCGGCCACGAGTTTGACCCCGACAGCAGCGGCCAGATGGTAAATGTTATCTGCCCCGTGAACGACCTCGCTCAGCAGCACAGGATCCGTGATGGAACCCGATCTGATGGTCAGCCGTTCGTGGTCCTGAACGGCATCAAGATTGACAGCGCGACCCGTACTGAGATTGTCGAGCACAGTGACGTGATGCCCGCGTTGCAGCAGCAGTTCGGTAAGGTGACTTCCGATGAAACCTGCTCCACCGGTCACAAGACAGTTTGCCATGACAATCTTTTCAGGGTTGTTGTTGGGGCGCATATCAGCCCCCGAAGTGAACAATCACAGCTCTTCTGTACGCCTGCGTTGGACGAATTGCCGGATTTGTGTGCCGGAATCGACCAAATCATGAAATCAAATGTAAGCAGAACCACACAACCGGCGTCTGCGGTTGGTGAAACGACACTTTTAAATTCGATCGCCGGAAGTGCTTTCCTAATCCCCGTGGCTCGCATCAAATGAACGAAAAATACTGGTATCTGAAGCGATGCCCGGTGTTCGGCGACCTGACTCCTGAGCAGATCCAGTTGCTGGAAACGCAGTGTTATGTGAGTGAGTTCCAGCGAGGTGAGGTGATCTATCTGCCGGGGGACCTTGGCAGTTCCGCAATGCTGCTCGCTCGTGGGCGAGTACGCATCTATCACGTCACACAGGAAGGTAAGCAGGCTCTGCTGGGGTTTGTAGAGCCCTCCGAACTCTTCGGCGAGCTGAGCGCCTACAACGGATCAGTTCGCGAGGAATATGCTGAGGCCAGTGAAGATTCGCTGGTGGTCCTGCTGCCCCGCGAGGTAGTTGGGCGAATGATGGTTGAGCATCCGTCAGTTTCCATGCGCCTCACAGCGCTCTTCGGGCTACGGCTGAAACGGATTGAGCGACGATTGAAGTCACTGCTGTTTCGTTCCAGCCGCGAACGCCTGATGCATATGTTGCTCGAATTGAGTGAACGTTATGGGCGCCCAACAGAAGATGGGATCCTGATCACCCGAAAGTTCTCTCACCAGGACATGGCCAGCATCATCGGTGCCACCCGTGAGACGGTCACTATTACGCTTGGGGAACTTCAGGAGGAAGGCGTGCTGCAGATTGCTCGGCGACGCATCACGCTGAAAGACACCGACGCGATGATTGTCGCCACGGGATTTGGTCCATTGCAGATGGCACGCACCTGACCCGGATCGAAGTCGCTGATTCTGAACTGCAGTCTTAAACTAGCTCTGTGGCCACAGGTCCCGAACAGGGAATGGGTTGCCCGACTGATCGTTCAACTCAGTGCCCTGATACCCACACGTCAGCAGACGCGTATCCGGAAGCCAAAGTTGCAGTTGGCTGAAGTTGGAGGAACGTGATGAGTCTTCCGGTTTGGGACTCACGTCGTTCAGGATAACAGCGGCAATCGGTAACTGAGCATTCTGTGCGGCTTGAATAGTGAGCAGAGTGTGATTGATGACTCCAAGTCGATTAGCGGCAACGATCAGGACAGGTGACTGCAGGTCGGCCGCCAGATCGATCACACGCGTCTGGTCAGACAGAGGGCACAGGATGCCACCGGCTCCCTCGATCAGTAACAGGTCGCACTCGTCATTCCATGTTTTGGCACCGCTACGAAGCAGTGCATCATCAACCGTGCGGCCTTCCAGAGTTGCTGCCACATTTGGGGCCACAGCGGCCGTGAAGGTTTGAGGGCACACGCGTCGTTTCGTCTGCGTATCGGCGCGATCGACGCATGCCTCTGTGAGTTGTTCCACGTCATTCCAGATCAGACCATTCGCAGACTCTTCCCCACCGCTGCAGACCGGCTTGTACGGACGAATCCGGTGCCCGTGCCGGGTCAGGGATCGCAGAATGAGGCTGCTGACCCATGTCTTGCCGACATCAGTATCTGTCCCGGTAACAAGGAGAGGCTCGGGCATTCGTCTGACGCAGTATCGGAATTCAGGAAGTTGTCTGTCACGAATGGTGAATGAGACGCATAATTGCGTGTCTGTTGCAGATTGCTGGCGAGTTGATGACTGAATTTCTGGATTCGATGAAAATCTGGCTGCCCGGTGCATTGGTGATGCTCACGCTGATCCTGTGTTCCGGCTTTTTCTCCGCCAGCGAAACCGCCTTCTTCTTCCTGACACGTGACCAGATCCGCCGCTTCGGGCAGGGGAATCTCAGGCAGAGAACGGTTGCCGGTCTGCTCGCCAATCCTGATCGGCTGCTGACTGCCGTTCTGTTCTGGAACCTGGTGATCAATCTCGGTTACTTCTCCGTTGGCATCGTCGTGATGCAGCAACTGACGGCTCAGAGTTTTCACATGGTGGCCGCCTGTCTGGCTGTGTTTAACCTCATGGGGATGATTGTCTTCGGAGAAGTGCTTCCCAAGAGTCTTGCGGTTGTCTTTCGTCAGCAGATTTCTTCGCTGGCAGGCATTCCTCTGGCAGCCGCTGTACGGATTCTCGACCCGTTCATTCCCACACTGGACCGAATTGCAAAAGTGCTCCGGCGCAGCTTCTGGCCGCAGGTAAAGTACGAAGCTCATCTGCAGGCCAGGGATCTCGAAAAGGCCATCGATGCTTCCGCCGCATTTTCCTCGGAACTGTTGGAGCTGGAGCAGCAGGTTCTGCACAACATTATTGACCTGAATGAAGTGGACGTTGAGGAGGTAATGCGGCCGCGTAACCTGTGTCCCATATTGTCCCCCACAGAGACACTTCAGACGGCCGGTCTGCCGTCACTCTCGACCGTCGATTATGTTTTGCTGAGGGATCCGGAATCGCGTTTGGTCAAACGCGCCGTCGCCATGTCGGAGATTGCTTCGGCAGACCTGCCACTTGGTGATCTTTCAGAGCCTGTCCTGTACGTTCCCTGGTGCGCCAGCCTTGCGTTTACTCTGGCGGAACTCAGAAACCTGTTTCGAAGTGTGGCCATTGTCGTCGACGAACAGGGCACCATGGTCGGCATGGTCACCCATGAAGATCTGCTCGAAACCGTATTTACGGATGCTCCATCGAGAACCCGTAAACTGCTGCGTCGTGAACCACTGATTGAAATCAGTGCCAATCGATTTCACGTCGAAGGGCTGGCGACTCTGAGGTATCTCTCACGCCACCTGAGAGTCAACTATGAGGCTGATGACGACACGACCACGCTGGCCGGATTGTTCCATGAGACCCTTGAGCGGATGCCGCGTGTCGGTGACTGCATCCGCTGGGAAGGCTGGATATTCAAGGCGATCGAGGTGACTCCTCGCGGACAGGTTCGGGCACTTGTGGAACTGGAAGAGTACTCAGCGCCGGATGAAGGGGGGGATGCCTGATGGACACTCCCGTTGCGATGTTGTTGTTTGTTTCAGGACTCCTGTTCTTTTACGGAGTTCGTCTGTCATCTTACTTCAGCGGCAGCGAGACGGGATTTTATCGCGTCAGCACGCTGCAGGTGACGCTGGAAAAACAGCGAGGTGATCGTGTTGCGTCATCCCTGTTTTATTTTGTGACACACCCCGAGCGATTTGTGGCGACAACGCTTGTCGGAAATAACGTCGCCAACTACCTGACGACGCTTGCCGTGGGGCTTGTGGTTGGTGAGTTCTGGACCAGCACGTCTGGTGCGCCGGAGGTGATCTCCACGCTCATGCTGACTCCTCTCGTCTTCATTTTCGGTGAATTGATTCCCAAGAGCCTCTACTACCGAGCCCCGATGAGTCTGCTGCGCAACGGAAGTGTGGGTTTTCGCTTTTGCTACTATCTGTTCCTGCCCATCAGCTATCCGATGATTCTGTTGTCGCGGCTGATCGCTCGTCTGTCTGATTCGGAGCGCAGCAGTCTCGATGTGGTGTTTGGCCGTAACCGCCTTTATGGGGTTCTCGAAGCAGGGCAGCGTGAAGGCCTGTTGACTGAGATTCAGCGGCGACTTGCGGAGAATCTGATGCAGTCCGCCACTCGTCCTGTGGATGACATGGTTTCGCCTGACGCGACAGTGATTGGGGTCAGTGAGGACGCTTCTTCGGAACAGGTTCTCTCTGCTGCACGATCGGGTGATTCTGCATGGGTTTTCGTGCATGCAGACGGTCAACCAGATCAGTGGATGGGCGTCATCCGCGTGGCTGATATGCTGGCGTCAGGAATGGCTCCCCGTCTCGTCATGCGTGAGCTACCGGTTTTTGTCAGTGGTCAGCCGGTTCCGGAAGTTCTGACACAGATGTGCAAGCAGTATGCCCCCTTTGGAGTTCTCAGGATGGACGATCGGGTGATTGCCATCATCGATCGTCAGCAGATGGTGTCGCGCCTGCTTCGCGTCATGCGCCCCGCTCAGCAGACAACGGAACCGATGCCTGTGGATACTGCGTAACTCGCGCCGGAAAGCTGCCTTGAAAGTCAGGCGGCGGCAGGAAGAATTTCGGAAGCCAGGGCGGCGATGTCTGAGTCAGAAATGCACGATGCCTGATCGGAAAATCCGACCAGCAGTGCCATGTCGCACAGACGATTGATCAGACGTGGATTCCCGCTGCTCATTTCCCAGACGGATCTCACCGCGTCATCACTAAAGATTGGGCTGGAACTGTTTTCACGCTTCAGTTGAGTGGCGATGTAGTCGGCTGTTTCATTGAGTGACAGACCTGACATTGTGGCGGTGACCGAAATACGTTCCCGCAGCTGTGCGTTTCTCGCGACGTGTGCCGCCAGAGCCGGCTGTCCGACAAGGACAATTGTGAGGCGAACAGAATGATCTGTCTCCACCATATTCAGCAGCGGCAGAACAACATCATTGAGGGAATCGTTGGTCATCAGGTGAGCCTCATCCAGAACGATGATCGGATGCAGCCCTTCCTCTGTTGCCTGTTTCAATGCTGTTCGCTGCCGAACCAGCAGGGCGTCGGCACTCAAACCGTCAACCGATTCAACTTCCAGCAGCGCGGACGCAATGAGTCGCGACAGTTCAGCGGAGGTCAGGCGAGGCCATGCAAGATGAATGAAAGGGCTGAGATGAGACCCCTCAGACTTCAGCATTTGCATGAGTATTGATTTGCCGACACCGGAGGGTCCCACCACCATTGCGGCTCCGGCATTATTCTCAAAGCAGTATCGAAGTCGCAGTGCGGCTGACTGCAGCGCACGTGACCGATAGAGGTCCTCGACGTTGACCCGGTAACCAAACGGTTTGCGAGTGAGGTTCCAGTATGCTTCGTACATGCCAGTTACTTGATGGGATAAATCGTGCCAGTGAGTCGGATGGGCCGTTCGTTCTGATGTGAACCGCTGGCCGTTGAAATTCGACCCGATTGAGAATCTGAATTCATGATCAGCGGAGTCATCGAGTCACTTGGAGGCAGCTCTGCTTCCGCAATAATCTGTTCTGCCGGGCTGGCTCCTTCAGCGGTGTCCGGTGGAGTCTCTTCAGGTTCAGTCTCCGGCTGATCAAACAGGCTGATGAACTCATCCATTTCCTGGTAGTTTGCATTTGCCGGGGTGGATGATTGAGGAGGCTGGTCCGCGTCCCAGAACAGGAAGCCTGAGGTAATGAAGACTCCCAGAGCCAGTGCCACCCGTTGACGGTTTGGCAGACTGGTTACCGCTGAATTCAGGCCGTTGAGGCGATTCTTCCATTCCATCGACAGGCTCCTTCGAAGGTGACCCGATGCGCACACGTCACCCAGAAGTCTCATCGGCGTTAAGACAGGAGAACTTTTACGGTTTTGCCGGATCAGCAGATTCTGCCGCACGGACCGCGTGCGAATGGACTCTGCTGATCGAGAGCTCTCGTTTCTGGGTATGACCACCGGGGCAGATTGCTGTCCCGGTACCTGGTCACACGTCCGCACTTCTCTCAGCGGCAGCGGATGCGATCACCATCATGCCGCTCAAGGCAGATCTGTTGATACGCGTGGCGAGCTGAATTGCCGGCTCTCGTTATGCTCCCCCGGCCTGCTACGCAGCGCGACGGGTTTCCTGAGCATCAGTCTGCGGTCGCAGGAAGTCGACAACGCATTCCATGCGTGTTGCGCGAGATCCTTTCACAAGCACGACATCGCCTTCGCCTGCAATGATCTCAAGGATCGTGGTTAGCTGACCAATATCGTGGAATACAGACACGCGATTCTGGTGACCACCTGATTCGAGAAAGGACTCAACTGTCGTTTCAGCATACTCTCCGGAGAGAAGAATATGATCGATTTGAGAGGACGCGAGGAGAGCTCCTGCTTCTTCATGAAGCGTGACCGCCTGCTGTCCGAGATCGAGCATGTCGGAAAGCACCATGATGCGACGGTTCTGCCCCGGGAAATTCTCCAGCGTCGAGATTGCCGCCTGCACGCTGGCGGGACTCGCATTGTACGTGTCGTCGATGACCGGGCCGGACAGGCCTTGCAGCAACTGGCTGCGACCTCTGGCCGGACGAAACAGGTTCAGTCCCTGTTGAATCTCCCGCGCGCTCAGGCCAACTTCCAGACCAATGGCGACCGCGGCGGCCATGGCGCTGAGATGATGTGATCCGCAGGCTGAGATCTGGTACTCAACGCCGTCAATCAACGCTGTCAGAGAATCCTGAGTGCACTGGAATTCTGATACTCGAACGTCTGCGTCCGGGTGACTGCCAAACAAAACGGTCCGCGCCTGGATCTCGTCTTCCAGTTCGAGGACGAGCGGATCATCAGCATTCAGAAACGCGATTCCCTCTTCAGGCAGCAGGTTGAGCAACTGCTGCTTTTCACGGCGCACATCCTTCACGGTCCGGAGCCCGCGAAGATGCGCTGCGGATATTCTGGTCAGCACTCCAAACTCCGGCTGAGCAATCTGCGTGAGTTGCCGGATTTCACCGGGCATTGACGTGCCAATTTCCACGACTGCGTACTCATGGTCGCCATTGAGCTGCAGGAGTGTGAGTGGGACACCAAGGTGATTGTTGAAATTGGAAGGACTCTGGACGCCCCAGTGACGCGCCTTCAGAACGGAGTCAATCATCATTCGGGTGGTGGTCTTCCCAACGCTGCCTGTCACCCCGATCACCAGAGCCTCTGAGTTTTCTCGATTGGAGGCTGCTATCTGGGCAAGTGCCTCGGCGCAATCCGGAACGGCAATGTGCGGGAACGTGATTGCTCCCTGGGCCGTGTCATCGGCGACAACAATTGCAGCGCCGGAACTCACGGCTGACTGAGCAAAACTCACACCGTGGTGTTGCTCGCCGAAGAGCGCAAAGAAAGCGTCGCCAGGCCTGACGGAGCGGCTGTCAATTGAACAGCCAGTGACTGTGGCAGCGAGATCTGCGCGACCGACAAGTGTTCCACCCGTGATGTCGCACAGCTGCTGGATTGTGACGGAATCCATCGTCTGTCTGTTTCATCCCTGATGGATGCTCACTCCACATTCGGCAGATATTGCCGACGAGAGGGCCCTCGGTAAGAGCATCCTGCAAAGGGGCCATCGTCGAAAATCGACCGAGGTCGGGGAGTCCGGTCAGCTCCGGTCCTCAATTGGAGGGTCAATTCTGTGGACGTCTGTCCGTGCCCGTTATTCTTTGCCCCTCCCGCACGACAGGTCATCATCGGGGGCCACCGAGATCAGGCCTGTCACTGCCGCGGTGCGCCTATTCTGTGGGTCTCAGCAGCGTTGCTGCAACATCTGAGGTGCGAGGTCATGCTGCTGAGGATCAACTGGGTGATCGCCCGGCCTGCTGGTTGCTATTTTCCCATTTGGCCCCTCCGGATATGCTTCCTTCAGCTTTAGGGGCGAAAATCGACACTCCTGGTCAGGGACGATCAGAATGCAGATCGAGGAAAAAGTTGTTGTGGTCACGGGCGGTGGCCATGGCATTGGAGCGGCCATGTGCCGACAGTTTGCGGCGGAAGGTGCGGACCGTGTCATCGTTTCGGATATCAATGAAGACGCAGCAGCTGCAGTCGCCGAAGAAATCGGCGGAATTGCGAACACGTGCGATGTGAGTTCTGAACGCGACGTGCAGGCGCTGGTTCAGCAGACGATCCAGCAGTGCGGACGAATTGATATTCTCTGCTCGAACGCCGGCATCACAACGAAGGGAGGCATTGAGACTCCTGACGACGACTGGCAGTGGCTTTGGGACGTCAACGTGATGTCGCGAGTGTATGCCGCTCGGGCCGTGATTCCTCATATGCTCAACCGCGGCAGTGGATGCATCGTTCATACTGCATCCGGGGCAGGGCTGCTGACTGAGATTGGGTCCGCTGCGTACTCGGTCACGAAACATGCAGACGTTGCTTTTGCCGAATGGCTGGCCGTGCGGTATGGCCGGGAAGGAATTGAAGTCTCGTGCGTATGCCCGCTGGGTGTCGCCACTGATTTTCTGGATCATGATGACCCGATTCATCAGTTCCTGCACGCGACCTCTGTACTTCCCGAAGATGTGGCGCACTGTGTGATTGATGGAATCCGCGGACAGCGTTTTATGATCCTGCCCCACCCGGAAGTGGAGGAGTTCTTCGCATGGAAGACTCAGGACTATGACAAGTGGATTTCCGGTATGCAGCGAATGCGGCAGAAGCTGACGCGGGCGAAGAAAAAGAAGAAAGCGGCTTAGACCAGCCACCACGGTGATTGGCGTCTTCCGGTCTTTGAGTTGCTCTGTGTCCTTTGTGTTGCTTCGTGCCCGCTGTGGTGAATCAACTCACGCAGGGCCCTGCGATCAGGTTGACCCGACTCGGTTCGATAAGTCGAGCCGGTTGTTACTGAAGGCCTGCCAGTGTGCGACTCTGAATCGTGGTCAGACTGAATGCTCGAGGTGTCTGTCTCTTCTCGAACTGCTGTTTGTCACGATTCCATGTCAGCCGCTGCAGGAACCATTCGGCACTCCAAAATCAGTGATTGACCACTGACCAGCCTCAAACCACTTCGTGGTCGAACATCCGTGGCAATTCAGATGTTCGTGCGATTCGGATGCGAAGCAATCCCGGCTAATTCTTCTTTTTCGCAGCCTTTTCGTGAACATCCCCTTTCAAATCGCCGTCTTAGTGTGAAAATGACACTAAGGTGATTCAATGAATGGCACATCTCGTTTTTCGTGGGCACTGCTCACAGATCTCTACCAGCTCACTATGTCCTGTGGATATTTCCGCAGTGGGATGGCTGAACACGAAACCGTCTTTCACCTGTTCTTTCGCAAAGAACCTTTTGGTGGCCGGTATGCAATCGCAGCAGGCCTGCAGCAGGTTGTTGAAATCCTGTGTGATTTCAGATTTACGGCCGATGACGTTGACTGGTTGGCCGGACTTAATGGCAACGACGACGAGCCATTGTTTGATTTGGAGTTCCTTGATTACCTCCGGGATCTCGAGTTCACCTGCGACGTGGACGCTGTTCCGGAGGGTACGGTTGTCTTTGCTCACCAGCCATTGATCAGGATTCAGGGGCCCATCATTCAGTGCCAGATTCTTGAGACGCTGTTGCTGAACATCGTCAACTTTCAGACGCTGGCGGCGACCAAGGCATCCCGAATCTGTCTGGCGGCTGGCGATGAACCGGTGCTTGAGTTTGGACTCCGTCGTGCCCAGGGACCTGATGGGGGACTGAGTGCGACTCGTGCCGCCTACATTGGAGGCTGCGCAGCCACCTCAAATGTGCTGGCAGGTAAACTGTTTGATATTCCCGTCAAAGGGACACATGCTCACAGCTGGGTGATGTCCTTCGACACTGAGCGAGAAGCATTTGAAGCGTATGCAGCGGCACTGCCCAACAACTGTGTGTTTCTTGTGGATACATTCGACACGCTGAACGGAGTCGACAACGCGATCGAGATGGCCGTCCAGTTAAACAAAGGCGGACACCGTATTGTTGGAATTCGCCTTGATTCCGGTGATCTCGCGGAGCTAAGTCGAGCGGCACGGCTCAAGCTTGACGCCGCAGGTTTTGAAGATGCTGCGATCGTTGCCAGTAACGACCTTGACGAATATCGGATCACGAAGCTCAAAGAAGATGGAGCCCGGATTGGAGTCTGGGGAGTTGGAACTCGCCTGGCAACATGCAATGAACAGCCTGCCCTTGGCGGCGTTTACAAGCTGGGCGCAATTCGCAGTCCGGACTCAGAATGGAAGGCACGCGTTAAGCTTTCAGAGCAGGCCGTCAAGGTGTCCAACCCGGGCATCCTGCAGGTGCGACGATTCGTCCGAGATGGCCAGTTTGCTGGTGACTGTTTGTACGACACTCGCACAGGAGTTTCTGACTCGGGGGAAATGATCTGTGTCCGCAGCGGTACAGAAAGAATTGCACTCCCGAGGACACAGTCTTCAGATCTCCTCAAGCCCATTTTTCGGACGGGACGGTGCGTGTACGACCTTCCGGATATCCACACGATCAGAGCTCGGGCATTCGAGCAGACTCGTATGCTTCCGGAGCATGTTCGTCGGCTGATTGATCCTCTCAATTATCCAACCGGGCTCGACACAGAGCTTCATAACGAAAAACTCAAACTGATCGCAGCTCATCGGACAGATTCCAACCCGACTGACAGGAAAGCAGAATCATGAAACGACTAAGAACGGCCGCTGCAGTGCTGAACCAGACGCCGATGGACTGGGAAGGCAATACGGGGCGAATTATCGACGCCATTCGTGAAGCTCGGGAAGAGTCTGTTTCTGTCCTGTGCCTCCCCGAACTGAGTCTCACTGGATACGGATGTGAAGACATGTTTCTCTCGTCGCACGTCTGGGAGATGTCATGGCAGATGCTGCAGAAGGTCGTGCCGGAAACGAGCGGCATGATTGTCACTGTTGGCCTGCCTCTGTTCGTTACCAACGGTGTTTACAACGCGGTCTGTGTCATTGCCGACGGTGAGATCGCCGGCTTTGTTGCCAAGCAGCACCTTGCTGGTGACGGGCTGCATTATGAGCCTCGCTGGTTTCGCCCATGGCCAACTGATGTTCGAAGTGAAGTCACTGTCGATGGCCAGACCTATCCGATTGGCGACGTCCTGTTTGAATGTGATGGTGTTCGATTTGGGTTTGAGATCTGTGAAGATGCATGGGTTGCTACGCGACCTGGCAATCGGATGGCTGCCAGCGGTGTCGATGTCATCCTGAATCCCAGCGCCAGTCATTTTGCATTTGGCAAGCACCAGATTCGTCGCCGGTTTGTCCTTGAGGGGTCTCGCGCATTCGGAGTCACCTATATCTATGCCAACCTTGTCGGTAACGAGGCGGGTCGCGCTATCTATGACGGAGGGGCGCTGATTGCTTCAGACGGTCAGCTCGTTGCCACTGGGCCGAGGTTTTCCTTCAGCGAATCGGCAATTGTTGTGGCGGACGTGGATGTCGAGCTGACACGAAGCCGTCGGGCTGCGATTCACTCCATGGCTGCGAACGTCACCGATGATGTGCGACGGAAAATCGTGAGTATCCCTGGTTCTCTGACGAGTCCCACGGATGAAATAGAACTCTGCCACAACACAGATGAAGACGAGAAGCCTGACGAATTTACCCAGGCGATTTCACTGGGCCTGTTTGACTACATGCGAAAGAGTTTCTCACGCGGCTTTGTCGTCAGCATGAGTGGTGGTGCTGATTCATCTGCTGTTGCCTGTCTGATCCGCTGTATGGCAGAACGAGCTGTCGCTGAGCTGGGGCTGGACGGAGTGTGCAGCCGCCTGAGTTACTTTGATGCTCTTGCTGAATGCAGCAACGTTGATGAACTGATGAAGCACCTGCTCATCGGCGTCTATCAGGCCACACGCAACAGTGGCGAAGTGACTCGAAATGCGGCAGAAGTGGTCACCTGTGAGCTGGGCGGTGCATTTCACCATCTGGACATTGAAGAATTAAGTTCCGGCTACACAAAGATCGTTGAGGGTGCACTGGGACGCAGTCTGACATGGGATACAGACGACATCGCTCTGCAGAACATTCAGGCAAGGATCCGCATGGTTCTTTCATTCGTGCTGGCTCAACTGATGCCTTGGGTGCGGGGGCGCAGTGGGTTTTTATTGGTTCTTGGAAGCGCAAACGTGGACGAGGGACTTCGCGGATACATGACTAAGTACGACTGCTCCTCAGCGGATATAAATCCTATCGGGGGCATCAGCAAGGGAGACCTTCGGTCGTTCCTGCGTTGGGCGGCAGACAGGTTGGGTTACCCAACTCTTGCAGAGGTTGAGGAGGCACCACCCACTGCTGAGTTGGAACCCATTCGTGACGACTACGTTCAAACAGAC
>CAJWGB010000087.1 GCA_913031625.1 uncultured Planctomycetaceae bacterium
CGCCGCCGTCTGTTTGCGCTACTGATCGGATTGGCTCCATTCATCCTGCTCGAACTGACGTTGCGCGTACTGGGTGTGGGAACTCCGACTGATTTGCATGCCGGATTCGGAACAGCTCCACTCTTTGAACTCTCGGAAAACAAACAGACATATCGCACGGCACTGGCACGCGAGCAGTTCTTTGTGGCCGATGAATTCGACGCAAAGAAACCTGCCAAAGAGTTCCGCATTTTCTGTCTGGGAGGATCCACTGTTCAGGGCCGACCGTTTCGGCCTGAGACTTCGTTTGGCAGCTGGATGCAGGTTGAGCTCAACGCGCGAGACAGCACTCGTTCCTACAGAACAGTTAATTGCGGCGGGATTTCCTACGCAAGTTATCGTCTCAGGCCTGTACTGGCGGAAGTCCTTAACTACGAGCCGAATCTCATTATCATCGCGACCGGACACAATGAGTTTCTCGAGGACCGTACCTATTCCGGAATGAAGTCACGGTCGACCGGAGAGGTCTGGATGGACGACCTCGCCGGTTCACTCCACACCGTGGCAGCAGTGCGTGAACTTCTGGGAACCGCGGCCCGCAAAGAGCCGGGTGAGGAAGACGATGGAGAGCTGCCCGAAAAGGTAGAGACACGGCTGGACAATGACGCAGGTTACGCATCCTACCATCGTGACGAAAAATGGTATCAACAGGTTTGTGAGCAGTATCGAGACTCCGTCGACGAGATGGTCACAATGTGCGAGGAGGCGGAAGTGCCTCTGGTGCTTGTTCACCTGGGATCAAACCTTCGAGACTGTCCTCCCTTTAAGTCAGAACACGCTCCTGACCTGAGCGTTGAAGACGAACAGCGATGGCAACAACTTTTCGAAACAGCAACACGTGCCGATGACCCGGCAAGGGCGCTCGATCTGTATCTGCAGGCGGAAGAACTGGATCCCACATATCCATTGCTGCAATATCGCGTCGGCCGGTGCTTCGACCGATTAGGGCAGCCTGAGAAAGCACTTGCGGCATACCGCAGCGCTCGTGATCTCGATGTCTGTCCTCTACGGATGGTGTCACAGATGGAAGAAAATCTGTTAGAGATCGCGAGGAGGAGGGAAGTCCCGCTGATTGATGTCAGAAAATCCGTGGCCGCGCTGGGACCGGACTCAACTGGTGGGCAGGAGTCGTACATCGACCATGTGCACCCCAATATCAACTCACACCAGGTCATTGCGTCGCTGATTGTCGAGCACCTCGTCAAAGCCGGCACCGTCGCGAGTGTCGACCTCTCGCAGACACAAATCCGTGAAGCTCGAAAACAGCATATCAGCGCACTTTCAACAGCCTACTTCGCAAACGGAGGGCGGAGGATCGGCTGGCTGGAGGGCTGGGCACGACGACAGCGACTCTTTGATGAAACTCAGCCAACGGACGGCAGAAGTTATCAGGCAGCTGCATTGCGATATCTCGAACTGCGGAAACTGGACGACGCCAAAGACATGCTCGACGGATCATTCAATGTGGATCCGCAGATGGCAGAAGACCTTGTTGGCGCGGCAGCGCGGCTGTTTCAGTCGGGCCGTTCATTTGAAACTGACTGGCTGCTCGACCGGCTGGAAGAATCCATGGCTCACCTGCAGCCCATGATTGATCACGCGAGACAGGTCATGAACGGTCGTGCGACGTCTGCGGAAGGATCCCATCCGGAATGGAAGAAGCTGTCCGACGCGGCGATGAATGACAAATCGCTGTAGCCAGCCTCGGTGCGTATTGGGGGATGGCGTTTAAATCGGTCACTGATATCATCTTATGTTCTGAATTGAACATTAAGGTGTCTTATGCACGATCCACTCAGCTATTCAAGGCGATCCTTCTTTCATGAAGGACGCTCCATTGCTGGTACGGCAGCACTCGCGTCTCTGCTGAAGACAGATGGATTCGCTGCGGCTCAGGCATCGAGAGTGGACACGTCAAAGGCGACGGCCAAACGAGTCATCTATCTCTTTCAGTCGGGGGCTCCCTCTCAACTGGATCTGTATGACTACAAGCCAGGTCTGGAGAAGCTCCGCAACACGGACCTGCCGGATTCTGTCCGGCAGGGGCAGCGATTGACGGGGATGACAAAGGACCAGACAAGGTTCCCGATTGCGCCCACAAACTTCAGATTTGAGCGGCGGGGTGAGAGTGGCGCATGGGTGAGCGATCTCCTTCCGCACATCGCCGGCATCGCAGACAAACTCTGCTTCGTCAAGACTGTTCACACCGAAGCAATCAACCACGACCCCGCCATCACCTTTATCCAGACAGGCGCTCAACTGGCGGGTCGCCCCAGTATGGGGGCGTGGCTCTCGTACGGGATCGGAAGCGAGAACTCTGACCTGCCCGCCTTTGTTGCGATGGTGTCAGGAGCCGGGGGCCAACCCCTTTACGATCGGCTTTGGGGAAGTGGATTTCTGCCGACAAAGTATGCAGGCGTGAAGTTTCGCTCTGTCGGAGATCCGGTCCTCTATCTTTCTAATCCAGATGGCCTTCCACGAGAACTCCGCCGTGGGTTTCTTGATGATCTTGCTCAACTCAATCGACGGAAACTGCAGAAGACGCCGGACCCGGAAATCGAAACGCGAATCGCTCAGTACGAAATGGCGTATCGTATGCAGTCCTCGGTCCCTGAGCTCACAGACATTTCAGACGAACCGCAATCAACTTTTGACCTGTATGGCGAAGAGGCGAAGAAGCCGGGAACATTCGCATACAACTGTCTGCTGGCAAGACGACTTGCAGAGCGAGACGTCCGCTTCGTGCAGCTCTTCCATCGCGGCTGGGATCAGCACACATTGTTACCGGAAAAAATCGCCATTCAGTGTCAGGACACAGATCGCGCGTCAGCTGCACTTGTGAAAGACCTCAATCAACGCGGCCTGCTGAAGGACACACTGGTTGTCTGGGGCGGAGAGTTTGGCAGGACTGTTTACTGCCAGGGCAAACTCACTGCCAACGATTACGGGCGAGACCACCATCCACGCTGTTTCACGGTCTGGCTGGCCGGTGGAGGAATTCGGTCCGGCTATACACACGGGCGAACGGACGATTTCAGCTACAACATTGTTGAAGCCCCGGTACCGATCCACGACCTGAATGCCACGATACTTAAGTGTCTGGGAATCGATCACCGACAGTTGACATTCAAGTATCAGGGGCGGCATCATCGACTTACTGACGTTCACGGCAACGTCATCGATGAACTAAGAGCATAACTGCCATCTCTCTATGGCTGAGATTGGCGAAGTATTCGCTGCGTGCGACCATGCGAATTGTGTCTCTCAAGTGTGAGCCCTCAGGAATCGGATTTTTTTTCGAGGTTGTCTGCAGGATTTCCCTTCAACGCACATTTGACCTGCAGAATTCCCGGATCAGCGATTGCTTTGCAGGCGTTTTCGTCGGACTTCGTCATTGTGAGGCTTCTGACTGCAACCTGCCCTGTTCCGCGGGTATGCTGGGGGCCTCAGGAGGAGCGCCTTCGAAATGAGTTCGAACCCTCCCCGAATGTTCCTGCCTCGCCTATCGGCCCCGGCACTCACCTGCGGAAGAAAGATCACTCATGGACCTGGCCACTGTAATGTCACAACTGGAATCTCTCGGCAAAGAGGAAACAGCGCAGGCATACAAGAGTCAGGGAGCAGGAAGCAATGTCTTTGGAGTCGCACCTGCCGCACTCAAGCGACTGACCAAGAAAATCGGGATGGACCACGACCTTGCCGTGGAGCTGTGGGACAGCGGAAACGCTGATGCACGGACGCTGGCCACTATGGTTGCAGACCCGGATGAACTTACCCCGACTCAGGCGACTCAGTGGATGAAAGATGTCACGTTCGCCCCACACGAAGAAGGTGTGGCAGCAGTCGTTGCAGCGAGCTCGTTCGGGCTGTCAAAGATGCGTCAGTGGCGAAAGCAAAAGTCCGAGTATGCTCGCACCACTGGCTATGCGATTCTGAACTGTCTGCTGGAAGACGACCCCGACTCCATTGAGGAAGCCGAGTGTCTTCGGATTCTGAAAGACATTATCGTTGAACTGCCTCGTTCTCCCAATCGTGCACGCCATGCGATGGTGATGAGCGTCATTGCAATCGGCAGCCACAAACCGGAACTTCGCGACGAAGCAATTGAGGCCGGTGAAGAAATCGGTGAAGTCGAAGTCGACTACGGTGACTCCAGTGGGAAAGCACCGCGCATTGTGCCGTCCATCAAACGCGCAGCACGTCGTTCCACACGCAATGCCAGCGTCCGCAGCGCGTGACAGGCTGGTGGCCTGATCGATACAGGTCGGGAATCTGATCCTGATTTCCCGGAGTGCCGGCTTTTCTGGCATCGCTCAAGTGACGTGCAGGCCACAGGCCGGGGGCGATCAACGCGCGCCGACACCGCGGTCTTCGATGGAATTACGTCAGGCTGCTCTGCGTATTTTTTCCGAGTCAGCAACCAGCGTGGCCTCAAAGTGATTCACCAGTATTTGATCGTACTCTTCAGGGTGACGGTCACGGCTCTTATTATGCTTCGCCCGGTCGAATATCCGGACGCAGGCAGAATCGCCCATTGCATCTGCAACCTGCTGTGTCACTTCAGGAGTCACGTAAGAATCGCGGCTTCCGGATACCAGCTGAATCGGCACCGGGCGTTGCTGCAGGACTCTGGCCTCCCTTTCGAGCTGAATGTAGGTTCGATTCAGCGCCTTTTCACTTCTCCTGAGAGTCGCTTTGAGATCCAGTTCAATGTGCCATGCGGGCAGCCTGCTGAAGAACCAGTCCGGGACGACGAACCGGGAGAACTTGTACATGAAGTGCCGAATGAGGCTCATCGTTGTATAGGCGCTGTCAGTAAACACTGACTGAATCTGAGGAAACCTGCTGGCAGCAATGAGCGCCGCGGAACCACCTCGGCTCACTCCGAAGATGCCAAGTGGCAGACTGCTCAGCTGAGCATCAGACTTCACGTGGTTCAGCACGGCTGTTATGTCCTGGAGCTCATACTCTGTGACCCAATGGATCGGAGTATAATGATCCAGATGCTGGCTGGTGCCCTGGCACCGAAAGTCAAAGGCCAGAACAGCATATCCGGCGTCAAGCAGGGCCGCGCAATAGTGCAGGGCCGTCCAATGGCTTCCATTCAGTTCGGGGCAGAATATGACCAGCGCTTTCGCTTCGTCAATGTCACGCCCGTCGCGAGGGGCATGAAGGCATGCCTGCAGTCGAACGGCAGGTTCTGTTTCAACCTCGATATCGAGCGTTGGGCAGTCAGAGAGCTGAGGAGTGGGGACCGCGGCGAAAGTGGGAACGTTCTCGATTACCTTCTGGATTCGCCGTGAAGCGAACCAGCGGTACCACAAATCAGCCAGCAGCATGACTCCACAGATCACAGCCACAGACCAGAGCACGCCTGACACGATGAATCCCTCCTGAACGAGTTCTCCGCTCTGCCGCTCCCAGGCAGAGGCCAACCAGGCCGTCGGGCATAACTGCCCGGATAGCTACGCGGCGAACTCTGTGATGATCAATGATACGTTCTGACCACCAAAACCGAAACTGTTTGACAGACATGTTTTCACGCCAGTCTCCCGTGGTTCGTTCGGGATATAGTCCAGATCGCACGCAGGATCCGGAGTTTCGTAGTTGATGGTTGGCGGAAGGACTTTGTCTCGCATGGCCAGCAGGCACGCAATTGCTTCCACACTGCCGGCAGCAGCGATGAGGTGGCCAAGCATACTCTTAATGCTGGAAACCGGAGTCTGGAAGGCAGACTCCCCAAGGCCACCCTTCACAGCCATGGTTTCGACCTGGTCATTAACCTTGGTGCTGGTGCCATGAGCATTCACATAGCCCACGTCTGACGCATTAGCCTGAGCATCCGCCAGTGCCATCTTGATGCAGGCGATCGCTCCACGCCCCTCAGGGTGAATATCAGTAATGCGATATGCGTCAGCAGTCGATCCGTAGCCTTTGATTTCACCGTAAATTTGTGCACCACGGGCCTTCGCGTGATCCAGTTCTTCGAGGATCAGCATGCCGGCACCTTCGCCGAGGACGAAGCCGTCTCGATTCAGGTCGAACGGTCGAGACGCCTGTTGCGGATTGGTGTTGAATTCTGAAAGGGCCGTCAGCAGGTTGAACCCGGTGACGCCAAATGGGTGGATCATGCTGTGAGCACCACCAGAGAGCATCACGTCTGCGTCTCCACGGCGGATGATCTCTGTTGCTTCTCCAATGGCCTGACTGGACGCAGCACAGGCCGTCAGACAGTTCAGATTGGGGCCCTGAGCATTGAACAGGCTGGCAAGGTGAGCGGCTGGCATGTTTGGCTCAAGTTCGAGCTCAAACTGAGGATTCATCTGCTCAAGGAACTCATTGGTAAAACGCTCAAGGTCCGGCTCCCCGTCCTTGTAAGAATCAGCCACCAGAGTCATGAACTGCAAAAAATCCTGCTGGCCTTCGCCGGCTCCGAGGTAGACGCCGAATCGTGAAGGGTCAAGATGATTGCTGTCCTGTACGCCGGAATCAGCGACGGCCTGTGAGGCTGCTCCGATCGCGAATCGGATGTTCCGTCCGGCATCCTTGAAGCGGGACGGATTTTCAACGTACGAGCTGAAGTCGTAGTCTTTCACCTCTGCCGCAAACTTTGTTGGGAAGTTGGTGGCGTCAAAATGAGTGATCGGTCCCACACCGCTGCGTCGATCCAGCAGAGCCTGCCACATGTCTGTGACGTTGTTGCCCAGCGGAGTCACACAGCCAATTCCAGTCACAACGACTCGACGTTTCATTTCTGACTCTCGGTATTTGAGGAGTTGACCTGGCACCAAAGCCTCTGACGGTACCAGCAATCGTTCATTACATTTTTCGCCGGACTCAGGCCCCTTCGCCGGCTTTGCCGACGGTGAGGATGTCCATCAGATTCATGCGGAACACGAAATTCTTCTGATCAATACGACTCAACTGCGGATCATCCGAAGAAAGGTGCACAAAGACGATCTCAGCTTCTGCCACGAGGCGGTCTTCGACTGTTGCAGCGACCTTGACTGAGCCCCCCTCGTCACGGGCGTCTTCCAGCGTGGCAGAGTAGATCAATTGATCTCCTGGACAGGCCCAACTGTGGAATTCCACTTTGGGGACCTTGGCCAGGATCACATTGTGTTCAAAGTCATTGTGTTCCCCCAACAGGATCCCACCGGTTTGCGCCATGCCTTCGATCATGAGCGACCCAGGCATCACAGGAAATCCGGGGAAGTGATCGTGCAGGTGCTCTT
Organism: uncultured Planctomycetaceae bacterium; assembly: GCA_913031625.1. Taxonomy (GTDB): domain Bacteria; phylum Planctomycetota; class Planctomycetia; order Planctomycetales; family Planctomycetaceae; genus Fuerstiella. Next base: position 7,275 of record CAJWGB010000087.1, read on the forward strand.
CTGCCAGTGAAACATTCTTCACTGCCTTTGCAGACACACCGGAGTTGAACTCAATGAATTTGTCGACCCAGTACCAGCGCATGAAACGTCCCGTTGAGAGAAACAGGAAAACAGGGTTGCCGATCGATCAGACTCTCTCAGCGCACCCTGCTTTTCTTGGTCACAGTTTCAATGGCGTCGATTACAGACGTGAGCCAATGAACTTGCAGATCATGTTGACAGTGAACAGATCGGGGATCTTGCTGACCTGAGGGTCGGCAGCGAACGCGTCCACATCAGCGTGGGGCATTTTTTCCCGGAGCTGTGCGAGTCCTTCGTCGGTGACCTTACCGTCAGCAACAAAGCCGGAATCTGCAGATGCCAGATTCTCTGGGAACAGTTCGCCACGAGGAATCTTGATGTCAAACGCCTTCTCGAGGCGGAACACGATGTCGAGGAAGTCAATGGACTCTGCACCCAGATCTTCGATCAGAGTGGCTTCCGGTGTGACTTCGTCGTCATCCAGGCCCAGAGCGTCGACCAGGGTCTCCTGAACCTTTTCAAAAATCTCTTCGTCCGATGCCATGAAAGGTCTCCTTTTGCGTCAGCGACGCAATCGAGATGTCACCGCCAAACCCAGCGAAATCCGTCAATTCAGGCGATGTTGAACTGACCGATTTTTTCCCAGTTGTCTGAAGCACAGTTCCCTGCATTTCAGGCCATTTGCTGTTTCCCATGAGCCCCCAAAGCCCTCAGGAAACCGCGAAGTCTATCCGTGTACCATGTGGAAATCGACCAAAACTCCCACATTCACGCCGTTCCGTGGTTTTCCCGATTACAGGCCCCCAAGTGTCAGGCCGCCATCAACCTTGAGAATCTGGCCAGTGACGTATGAGGAGGATTCCTGGGCAAAAAACAGCACCGCGTTGGCAATATCGTCCGGCTGACCGAGTCGGCGAACCGGAATCTTCTTCTTGATTTCCTTACCGGCGAGTTCCACAACTGCCGTCGTCATATCTGTTTCAATAAACCCAGGAGCCACTGCATTACAGGTGACTCCGCGACGAGCAAGTTCGGTCGCGATGCACCGCGTGAATCCCTCAACGCCCCCTTTACTGGCGGCATAGTTGGCCTGACCAGGGTTAGAGACATCGGCCGCTACACTGGACATGTTGATGATCCGACCGTACCGCTGACCCATCATCTGACGAGTAACTGCCTGACAGAAATTGTAGACACTGGTCAGGTTGGTATCGATGACGTCCTGCCATTGATCCGGCTCCATTGTCGCCAGCAGCCCGTCGCGAATGATTCCAGCGTTGTTCACCAGAATGTCAACGGAGCCCCACTCTTCGGCGAGATCTGAAATGACCTTGTCAGCCGACTCTTTTGAGCGAACATCCGCCTGAATGGCCTTCACTTCATAGCCATCCGCTTTCATCGCTTCGACGGTAGCATTCGCCGCGTCTGAATTGCTGTTATAGATGAATGCTGTTTTTGCACCGTCTTTGGCAAGTGCTTCCACAATTGCCCGGCCAATTCCTCGGCTTCCGCCGGTGACCAGTGCGACACGACCTTCAAGACTCATAATGATTTCTCACTTGGATAGAGGATGATTCCGGAGGAGACGCTGAGAGATCAGGCTCCTGTGACAAGATTGTCAGGTGCAATCTGCCCGAACAATTCGCGGGCTGCCTCCTGCATGCGGCGGTCTGCCTCCGCCATCTCCGGATTGGTTGCCCGAAGATTCTGTTTGGAGAGAACCAGTTTTGCACTGACGGCTGAAACGTCCTCCACTGTACCCGCCGCCTGAAAGCTGGCGGTTCCGTCCTCGTTCTTCTTCATTTTTGCCGTGACGTGAAGCGTCTGCCCGGGTTTCAGGAAGTTATTGAACTTCACTGCGCGGGCCTGCTTCAGAAGCACAGTACTGAACTCAAAGTCGTCGGTAACGCGGGAGAGCCATGCACAGGACTGCACCATGGCCTCCACCATCAGGACGCCTGGCAGCACAGAAAACCCTGGGAAGTGATCCTGAAGATATTCCTCAGCGAGGCTGACATTCTTCAGCGTGCTGATGGATTCTCCGGGCGTCAGTTCGGTGATCCGATCGACGAGACAGAATTTCATAAGACAAGGAGCGTTTCAGGGAGAGAATTCAGGCGACCGCCGAATCCCTGGACATGCGTGCAGATAAAATGGCTACATGTCAGCAAGATGGGAAGATACGAAGGTGGCGCCGAGGCGCGGAACTATACCCGACTGCCTGCCGAGCCACAACGAATGCCTTCGGATGTCCTCCTGTTTCGTGTTTACCAATCCCGTTGGTTGTTGCAGTCCTTCCGCGTCTTAACCATGTTGCGTCAGCCAACTAACCGCCACAGGCGATGCGAACGGCACAAAAGGGGCATCTGACGCCGAGCTGGCTTGCCTGACGCGAGTATGTCGCTCGACCGAAACCTGTGGTGAAATCGGTAGACTTCACCTAGTTGGCAATCTGTTTCCCCAAAGCCCCAAACGTTCCATTTTACCTGTTTCTCTGAAACTGCCTGTGTTATATTTGCGATGTGAGTGAAGAGTAATCGGCAGTTTTTGCCGGTTGCTTTGCTGCGTGATTCGCAATGGCAATCGTAGTGGGTTGGGCCCTGCATTACGCGGAATCTGTGGTAGTGCACGGGGGGTGTTCCTCGTGACATTTTGTGAATCATACTGATTCTAGGAGGAGTCGTAGAACATGCGTTATGTTCTTACACTCGCAGCCGTAGTCGCTTTGACTGCGACTGTGGAAGCTGGTCGCTGCTGTGGCAGCAAAGTCAGCTCCTGTTGCTCCGCTCCCTGTGCCTCAGCGTGTAATCCCTGCGGGGCCAACGCGTGCGGAACAAAGCGCAGCAAAAAAGCATGCCGGAGCTGTGGAACGTGGGAAACCGTTGAACAAACTGTCAAGGTCCCGCAGATGGTCACTGAAAAGCGAACCATCACCGTGAATGTCCCCGTTCAGGAAGAGCGTCAGGGAACTCGAGTCGTCTGCAAAACGGTTCAGGAACAGCAGGAAGTTCCCTACACAGTCTGTGTTCCTTACACGGAGCAGATGACTGGTACTCGCAAGGTCTGCAAGACTGTGATGGAGCAGCAGGAACAGACCTACACTGTTTGTGTTCCTTACCAGGAACAGGTTCAGGGCACTCGCACTGTGTGCAAGACTGTCATGGATCAGCAGCAGCAGACCTACACTGTCTGCGTTCCTTACCAGGAGCAGGTTCAGGCAACTCGTAAAGTCTGCAAGACTGTTATGGAACAGCAGGAACAGACCTACACTGTCTGCGTTCCTTACCAGGAAGAAGTTCAGGGAACTCGAACAGTAAACAAGCGTGTTGCTGTTCAGAAGACTCGAACTGTCAGTCAGGACAAGGGTCACTGGGAAGAATCCTGCGATCCATGCACTGGCTGCAAGAAACGATGCTGGGTTTCCAACATTGTGCAGGTTGAGGTTCCTTACACCTGCTGCGAAATCGTGCAGGAAGAAGTACCTTACACCTATACAGTCTGCAAGACTCGTCAGGAACAGCGAACACGTACTGTCTGCGTTCCGAAGGTTGTTGAGGAAGAAGTTCCTTACACCTACACAGTCTGCAAGCAGCGTCAGGAACAGCGAACTCGAACTGTCTGCGTTCCACGCGTAGTTCAGGAAGAAGTTCCCTACACCTACACAGTCTGCAAGCAGCGTCAGGAACAGCGAACACGCACTGTCTGCGTTCCTAAAGTTGTTGAGGAAGAAGTTGAGTACACATACAACGTGTGCAAGACTCGCGAAGAGCAGCGAACCCGAACTGTCACTGTCTGCAAGCAGGTTCAGGAAGAAGTTCCTTACACCTACACCGCAACAGTGTGCAAGCCGGAACAGCGTGAAGTTGACGTACAGGTCTGCCACATGGTCGACAAGACTGTCCAGTGCCGCGTCTTCAAGCCAGCCTGTGGCTGCTGCAACTAGTGAGAGAACTGCCGCAGCACTCGTATCGCTGCCGCAGCTGAGTATATAGAAGCGTCCTGGAGTTCTGCTCCAGGACGTTTTTTTGTGCGCCCTCGAGCCGGGAAGTGTGAGGCTGACCTTTTTTCGTTCGTCACCCACCGCCGAGACACATCGCATTTGCCCGACCATCCGGGCTCTCAGTGCATTGTTGCTCGTCTTTCTCCCCAAACGGGGTTTGACGCGGTGGCACCGGCTTCAATCAGGACTTCCCAATGTTCCTCAGGAGCCACACGCGTCACAACGCGACGGGTGACGCGACTCAGTCCGCCTTGCTCAGCCCGAAAACTTGCTTCTGACTACGCAGGATGTTACCGTTTCAGAAGCATTTCGGCGGATTTCCCACCTTACCGCCTGAGCCTGCAGCACAGGTCAGATTACGACATTGTGATTCCCGCGCAGGCTCGATCTTCCATTCATGGAACACCCAAAGAGAATTTCGATGACTTCCACTCGAGCATTCCTGCTGGCAGCGATCGTTTCATGCAGTGCCGCTCTCGGCGATGAACCGGCTGGCAGCCCTGTGAGCTACCACAAGCAGATTCGCCCGATTCTGCAGGCCCGCTGTCTCGGCTGTCACCAACCGGCCAAAGCAAGCGGCGCATACGTCATGACTGACTTTGCCAGACTTGCAGCCGGTGGCGAGAGCGAAGAGAAGGCCATCGTGCCGGGCAAGCCGGACGAGAGCTATCTGATTGCTCAGATTACTCCGGAAGACGGATCAGCCGCAATGCCGCCGAAGGGCAACCCACTGAGCCAGGTGGAGATTGATCTGATTCGTCAGTGGATCACTGAGGGTGCAAAGAACGACTCACCTGACTCAGGCAAGGTCGCGTACACCAATAACAATCCGCCCGTTTATTCGCTGCCTCCGGTAGTCTCGTCCATTGACTTCTCGCCAGATGGCAAATACCTCGCAGTGGCCGGGTTCAATGAAGTCCTTCTGCACAAAGCTGATGGATCGGGTATCGAAGCACGACTGATTGGACTCTCAGAACGGATTGAGTCGGTTCGCTTTTCACCCGACGGCAAACATCTGGCAGTTACGGGCGGTCAGCCAGGACGACTTGGAGAAGTTCAGGTCTGGGACGTCGAGAAGCGAACATTGTCTCTGTCGCACAACGTCACCTATGACACTCTTTACGGTGCCAGTTGGTCACCCGACGGCAAGCTGATCGCCTTTGGCTGCACTGACAACACGGTCCGCGCAATCGAAGCCGACACCGGCAGGCAGGTGCTCTTCCAGGGAGCTCACAATGACTGGGTTCGTGACACCGTCTTCACTGTGGAGAACGAAAGCCCACACGTCCTGTCAGTCTCTCGCGACATGACCGTCAAGTTGACGGAAGTTTCCACCAATCGCTTCATCGATAACGTCACCTCCATCACGCCTAAAGCACTGAAGGGGGGCGTGAACAGCATCGTTCGCCATCCGACTCGGGATGAGATCCTTGTCGGTGGTGCAGACGGTGTTCCGAAGATTTACCGTGTCTTCCGTATCACCGCTCGTAAGATTGGCGACGACTCCAACCTGATCAAACGCCTGCAGCCGATGACCGGTCGTGTCTTCGGCGTCGCTGTCAGCAACGACGGCAAGCGGATCGCCGCTGTGAGTTCTCTGGACGGGCGTGGCGAACTGTCAGTTTACAGCTACGAGTTTGACACGAATCTGCCGGAAGACCTCAAGAAGATTTCGGCTAAGCGAGTGAAAGAGCGGAAAGCGGATGAAATCAAGAAACTGGACGACTATCGATCAAAAGACATCAATCGCATTGTTGATCTGAAGATCGACGAGAGCCCGCTGTATGCAGTTGCCTTCCATCCGACTCAGCGAATCGTCGCTGCTGCCGGAGGGGACGGAGTTATTCGCCTGATCGACACTGAATCCGGAAAACCCGTCTCAACGTTTGCAGCGGCTCCCGTAAGTGCGGAGGGGCAACAGGACACCGCGGTTGCTGTTGAACAACTCGCATGGACTGACTCCCCGCTGCTTCAGGAAGAGGTGCTTCCCGAAGGCACAACGATTACCAGTCTGTCAGTTGAACCTCAGCAGGTAGCCCTCACTCATGCATTTGATTATTCACAATTGCTCATCTCCGCGACTCTGAATACAGGTGACATTGTTGATGTCACACGAATTGCTCAGATCACCGTGGACGGGGCTGCCGCCAGAATCACGAAGTCCGGGTTCGTCAACGCGATTGCCGACGGGCAGGCAAAGCTGGTCGCCAGAGTCGCTGATCGCACTCTGGAGATTCCGGTTACTGTCAGCGGTGTCGCAGCTCCCTTTCATGCGGACTTTGTCAAAGACGTGAACCCTGTTCTGTCCCGGGTTGGCTGCAATCAGGGAACCTGTCACGGTTCGGCAAAGGGCAAGAATGGCTTCAAACTCTCACTGCGAGGTTATGACCCGATCTTTGATGTGCGAGCGTTTACAGACGACCTTGCCGCACGCCGAACAAACATCGCCTCGCCGTCAGACAGTCTGATGCTCTTGAAAGCGACTGGCGCCGTTCCTCATGTTGGCGGCCAGGTCGTGCGAGATGACAGCAACTACTACGCCATTATCCGCAACTGGGTGGCGAGTGGAGCAAAACTGAAACTGGACGCGCCACGCGTGACCGGCATTCAGATCTCACCACAGAATCCTGTCATTCAACGCATCGACTCCCGACAGCAGATCCGCATCACAGCAACCTACGCCGATGGCACAGTGAAGGATGTTACTCGGGAGGCATTCATCACAAGTGGTAATACCGAGGTTGCCGTCACTAACCGCTGGGGGCTGATGACCGCCATTCGTCGTGGCGAAGCCCCGATTCTGGCACGATTCGAAGGCGCCTACACGGCCACGACGCTGACTGTGATGGGTGACCGAACCGGGTTCGAATGGAAGCAGCCGGAATCATGGGGACAGATTGACAACCTTGTTGCTGCCAAGTGGCAACGCATGAAGATTGAGCCGTCCGGCCTGTGTTCAGATTCTGAATTTCTGCGACGCGTGTATCTCGACCTGACAGGTCTTCCACCAACCGCTGACAAAGTAAAAGCGTTCCTTGCTGACAAGCGTGACTCCAAAGTGAAGCGTGCCGAGGTTATCGATGCATTGATCGGCAGTCCTGAATTCGTGGACCACTGGACCAACAAGTGGGCCGATCTGCTGCAGGTCAATCGAAAGTTCCTCGGGCCGGAAGGCTCCAGTGCATTCCGTGCATGGATCCGCAAAGAAGTCGATGGCAACACTCCATACGATGAATTTGTACGCAAGGTGATCACCGCAGACGGTTCCAACAAAGAGAACCCCGCAGCGTCGTACTACAAGATTCTCCGCAACCCCGCAGACATCATGGAGAACACGACTCACCTGTTCCTGGGTGTTCGCTTCAACTGCAACAAGTGCCACGACCATCCATTCGAAAAATGGACACAGGATCAGTACTACCAGACGGCAGCGTATTTCGCTCGGGTTGGCCTGAAGGCAGACCCGGCAAGTGGAAACAAGAAGATCGGCGGGACCGCGGTCGAAGGTGCAAAACCATTCTACGAAGTGGTCTTCGAAAAGAACGATGGAGAAGTCACTCACGACCGCACAGGCGCTGTGACGGCTCCTTTGTTCCCATTCGACTGCAAACATGAGTCACCAGAGAAAGCCAATCGTCGCCAGCAACTGGCAGCATGGATTACCTCTCCCGACAATGAGTACTTCGCTCGCAGCTATGTGAACCGCCTGTGGGGCTACATGCTGGGTGTTGGAATCCGTGAACCGATTGATGACCTGAGAGCCGGTAATCCGCCAACGAATCCGGAACTGCTCGAGTTCCTCACCGCTGAGTTCATTAAGAGCAAATTCAACGTGCGTCACGTCATGCAGCTGATCTGCAAGTCGCGGACTTACCAATTGTCGCTCGCCACCAACAAGTGGAATGAAGACGACGGACAGAACTTCTCGCATGCAATTGCGCGTCGCCTGCCAGCCGAAGTTCTTTATGACGCGATTCACCGAGTGGTCGGAGCGAAGACGAAGATTCCTGGAGTACCGGAAGGAACTCGAGCCGCAGCTATTCCTGACGCCGGCGTTAAACTGCCGGACGGATTCCTTGCGAATCTTGGTCGTCCGGTTCGAGAAAGTGCGTGCGAATGTGAACGGTCAGCGGACCTGCAGCTCGGTCCAATCATGGCACTGATTGGCGGCCCGACTGTCGGAACTGCTCTGGCGGACCCAGGCAATGAGATTGCCCGGCTGACCAAAGAGATTGCGGATGATAAGCAGTTGATCAACGAACTGTTCATCAGGATCTTTAATCGCCCCGCAACTGAAGCAGAGATCACCGCCACACTGGCCAGTATTGCTGAGATCGATGCAGACCATGCAAAAGTTGAGAAGCTGCTCGCAGACCGCCAGGCATGGTGGGACGCAGAGAAGCCCAAACTGGCTGCGGCCCGCGATCAGGCAATCAAAGATGCCAATGCAGAGCTGGCGGCCTACCAGCAGAAGATCGCTCCTCAGGTTGCTCAGAAACAGAAGGAACGTCAGGCAAAAATCGACGCTGCGAAGGCAGACCTTGATAAGTACAACGCCGAACTTCCAAAGCATATTGAGGCACGACTCAATGCCGGCAAATCTGATGTGGAGTGGTTCCCGCTGGAGTTGACGCCAGCAGGTGCTCCCGGCGGCATTACACTGGAACGGCTGGCAGATCGGTCCATCAGCGCCAGCGGCAAGGCGGACAAGGGTGCCTACACACTCACTGTGAAGACTTCCCTGCAGAATATCGCTGGCTTCCGAATCGAGGCGATGCAGGATCCAGGCCGCAAAGGCATGGGACCTGGCCTCAACGACAACGGCAACTTTGTCGTGACGGAATTTGAAGTCCAAGCAGCCACCGCAGCCAAGCCTGGTGAATTCAAAAAGATTGGCCTGCAGAATGCCAAAGCAGACTTCCTGCAGGAAGGATTCAACGTTGCTCTGGCCGCCGATGGCAATCCAGGCAATCAAAATGCATGGGCGATCGCCAATTCACTGGGTGTCACTCACTGGGCCACGTTCGAAACAAAGGACGCCGTTCCTTACGAAGGCGGGACGGTCTTTAAGTTCATCCTTCACCACAACCATCCTGCCAAACAACATCTCCTGGGACGATTCCGAATCTCGGCCACGATGAAAAAGAGTGTCGGCCTGTCACTGCCGGAAAGCTATGCGGCCATTGCGGCGACTGCGGCAGACAAACGGACGGACGCTCAAAAGAAGGTGCTGACCGACTGGTTCACCAAGTCAGACGGAACACTGACAGCGAAGAACAAAGCGTTGGCTGCTGCCAGTGCACCTGTTCCTGAAGATCCAGGGGTGACCAAACTGAAAGAGCAGATTCAGTATGTCAGCCAGGAGATTGGCGAAGATTCAAGACTTGTCCGACTTCGGTCAGACGTAGAATTCAGTAAGCAACAGCTGGGGGCTAAACGGCTGACAGCCGCTCAGGACCTTGCATGGGCACTCATTAACAGCCCGGCATTCCTGTTTAACCACTAAAGAGTGGCTGGAATCGCCCGAATGAGCTGACTCAGGCGGGCGATTTCGGGCCGAACTCAACCCTCGGTTACCACACGTCCGATATTTTTAGTACCATTAAAAAACTTTGAACTCACCTAGGCAACCTCTGCCAGCCCATCAGGAGTGACTCAATGCTGAACATTCAGGGTGCATCCGGAAAAGACGTTTGCGATTCTTCGCTTGGCCGTACACGACGGGACATTCTGCGTGTTGGATCTTCGGGCATGCTGGGGCTGTCCCTTGCCAACCTGATTCAGCTGCAGTCCGCGACCGCCAACAACAACAACAACAAGAATGATATCGCCGGCGGCCCGGGATGGGGCAAAGCCAGGAGCGTCATCATGTGCTACCTGCAGGGTGGCCCGTCCCACCTTGACCTGTGGGACCCCAAAGAAAACGTGCCAGACAACGTGCAGTCCGTTTTCAAGAACATCAACACCAAACTGCCCGGTGTTCAGTTCACTGAGAACCTGCCCAAACTGGCTAAGGTGAATGACAAGTTCACCATGATCCGTTCCATGAGCTACACGCCAAACGGATTGTTTAACCACACCGCCGCCATCTATCAGATGATGACCGGCTACACGACGGACAAAGTCAGCCCGTCCGGTCAGCTGGAACCACCGAGCCCCAAGGACTTTCCGAACTTCGGATCCAACATTATTCGTCTGCGTCCGCTGAAGGAGCCCATGCTGCCTTTCGTGATGCTACCTCGACCGCTGCAGGAAAGTAACGTCGTCGGCAAAGGGGGAACAGCCGGCTTCCTGGGCAAAGCGTACGATCCATATACGCTGTATCCAGGCGGCGGCGACATGGACATGAAGAAGATGACCCGCATCAAGATCGACGATCTGAAGCTGCGTCCGGAAGTCTTTTCTGTCCGACTCAACCGACGAGCAAACCTGCGTAACACCATCAACGCCGGTCTGCCAACGCTCGACAAAGCCACCAAAGACCTGAATCTGAATTCGTACTACGAACAGGCATTGGACCTGATCGTGTCAGGCCGTGCTCGCGAAGCATTCGACCTGGCTGCCGAAGGGCATGCCACTCGTGAACTCTACGGTCGCAACACATTCGGTGATTCCTGTCTGCTGGCTCGACGCCTTGTTGAAGCAGGCACTCGAGTTGTCGAAGTCGTCTGGCCTAAAGTTGCCAACTCAGACAACCATTCATGGGACCACCACGTTGGTCTGTCCAACCGCATGAAGAACCAGTCTGCTCCGATGCTGGACGGTGCCGTCAGCGGTCTGATTTCTGACCTTGATGAGCGTGGTCTGCTGGATGAAACACTGGTTGTCGTGATCGGTGAATTCGGACGCAGCCCACAACGCGGCGTCAGCACCAGCGGTAACGGAAACAGTGATGACGGCCGTGACCACTGGCCATACTGTTACACGGGCATCATTGCCGGTGCGGGCGTCAAACGCGGTAACGTGCATGGTAAGTCTGACAAGACCGCCAGTGCTCCTCTGGAGGACCCCGTACATCCGCAGGAACTCCTCGCATCGATCTACCACAGCTTCGGTATCAACCCCGAGACGATCGTCTACAACCACCTCAATCAGCCACGTGAGCTGGTGAAGGCGGAAGCAGTGAACGCGTTCTTCGCGTGATGTAGGGAGATAGAAAAGAGTCTTGGGAAAAATCACTCACCGGAGTCCGGGCGTTCTTCCAGGCTCCGGTCTCTTTTTGTGTCACTGGCGAGCCGTCGGTGTGAACCGACGGTCTGGCGGCTCCGTTATCAATTGCCGATGTCAGCAATCACGCACAGCCCCGATCAATGCCAGCAGATTAAACTCCGTACGCCGCAACCACGCAATCCGCGGACTGCCCGCCAGGACGACTCACTCTGTTACCTGGTCATAACTCTCAGGCACCTCAAATGCGGAACTCCACGTATGCACTCGATTCGTGGATTCCCCATCCATGGTCGCCAGCGATAATCCCGCCTGGCACCAGCCAATAATACTGTCCTGATAGTTCGCCGCATCAAACCCCTGCGCTGCCCACTTTTGAGCAAAGACAAGGCTGCGACCACCGATCGTACAGTAGGCAATCACACGGCACTGACGAAACTCCTCCGCACGTGACTCGAAGTCTTCGCTTGTCAGTGCGCCCGGAATCACGGAAACATTCCACTCCGCCGGTGCGCGGGCGTCGACAAGGACGAAACGCGGCTCCGAACCAGGTGACTGCACCAGCGTTGCCAATTCTTCGGTAGTGATTGTGGGGACCACCGGCTTGCCAAACAGAGAACTGAATCGCCGCCAGATTCGGATTGAGACACCGGAAAGTCGCTGAAGAATCTGTGACATAGGTGTGCCGAAGTCGGGTAAGTGAACTCATCTGGCAGGGAGTTCACTCCAGCAAGACATTTCTCAACTCCCCCAAATTCAGTACTCGATTATAACGTTGCCATTCCTGTCGGGTGAAAACCTGACCTGCCTGCCGGGCTTTGATCGGTTGGAGATGCCTCTAGACCAGAGGCAACGGCTGCCCGTCACAGATCTGGAATGGTCTGCCAAATGAGTCAGTCAGTTCGGCGTGAGCGCCAATCCCAAGAGCTCGATAAACGGTTGCGTGAACGTCGCCCGGAGAGCACAGCCCTGTGGCCACTGCCGTTCCGTTTGGATTACTACTCCCATAGACCTGGCCACCTTTAATGCCGCCGCCAGCAAGGACAGCTGAGTAGACAGCCGGATAGTGATCACGTCCGCCATTATTGTTAACGCGTGGCGTGCGTCCGAAATCAGTCAGGAACACGACCAGTGTTTCTTCCAGCATTCCGCGCTGCTCAAGATCCGTCAACAGGGCAGACGCAGACCGATCAAACACAGGCAGAAGTCGATCTTTCATCTTGGGAAAGTGGTTGCGGTGTGTGTCCCAGTTATCACCGCCTCCGCCCGCGAGGTCGCCCGCTCCTGCGCACACCTGCACAACTGGCACTCCGGACTCAACAAGTCGCCGAGCCAGCAGCATGCTCTGGCCACCGATATGATTGCCATACATCGTTCGGATGCGAAGATCCTCAGACTCGAGGTCGTAAGCTTCCCGCACACCAGGGCCCATCAGCATGTCCGCAGCCATCCGGCGGAAACGATCGTGTCGACTGAAATCTTCCTGAGTACTCAACTGCTGATCAAAGTCCCTGAGCAGATCTCTGCGCTGTTGAACGCGGTCAGGTTTCAGGTTGAGCTTCAGGTCCAGTTCTCGAGTCGTGTACCGGGAGACTCCGGCAAACGGTCGACCAGCGGGTGTCTTCATCAGGATGGGGTCATACTCCCCTCCCAGCCAACCTCCATATTCCCCGGCCATCAATGTTCCGTTGTCGTACATGGAATAGGGAAGTCGAATGGCAGCCGGTGCCCCTTCGAATGGATCTGCAAACCGGCTGATCATGGCGGGAAGCGACGGCCAGTTCTCGCGATCTCCCGCACGGCCGCCTGTCATGCGATGTCCGGTCAGACTGATATACAGTCCCTGCTGGTGTCCGCCCTGGTCGTGATGGACAGACCGAATCACGGCCATCTTGTCGGCGTGCTTTGCAAGACCAGGCAGGTGCTCGCAGAAGCGAATTCCCGGCACTGACGTATCAATTGCAGAGAACTCACCACGATACTCTGAGATCGCGTCGGGCCGTGGATCAAAGGACTCATAGTGACTCATGCCGCCCCAGCAGAAGACGACAATACATGATCGGGCCGACCGATTCGGAACGGATGCCTGAGCCTGCATTTCAAGCAATGAAGGCAGGTTGAGTGCCGCCATTCCGGCGGCAGACTTTAAGAGTTGTCTACGGTTCTGTGAGATCATGTCATCTCAGATATCGACACCAACATCCCAGCGACTCATGCGGCACGCATCACTTCCGGGTTCAAATCTTCGACAGGCAGCAGGCCGGTAGTCATAGTGTCGGCAAAGTTTGCTTTCTTCACAGTACCATACGCAGGGAATCAGGTCAAAATGCTGATCTGCAGCAATTCGCTCCCGGATCGGAATCAGCAGGTCTTTGGGCACATCCCTGGTGATTTCCTCACCAGGCTCGAACGGAGGAACGGGAGTGCGAATACAGCAGGCGCCGCAGTCGTCACAGGAATCGATAACGGGCAGGTCGCTCACGCATCGTCTTTCTGTGCGTCCTGGTCTTTCGACTTCTCTTCCGATTCTTCTTCGGTACTCCCGTCCGTCGGTTTCGTCGGCTTCGGCTTCTCCCTTCGTGGGATCAGTTCCATGATGACGGGGGTTCCTCGGGGAGGAATTCGTTCCTGCCATGCCTCGTAAGACTGCCCACCATCATCCGCCGAACTCACTTCACTCACATCAATGGTGGCCGCTGCAAAGTTTGCGACGCAGATCAGCTGCCCACCGTCTGCTGCATAGACTTTTTTCTTTAAGCCTTCCGGGACGAATTCATAGCTACCACCAAACACGAACCGCGCCTTCATCTCCTTAGGCTGACTTTCCGTGTAGAACTTTTCAATCGCCTTCTGATACTGCTTATTATCCCATTTCGTCAGCAGCTTTTCTTTCTCTTCCTTTGACATGTGCCCAAACCACAGGACCTCCTTATTGAACGGGTCATACCGCAGTTCCAGATAAGGAAGCTTAAGACCCGGTGGTGGTGAGTCCAGTTTTTCGACGTAGTAGCGATTGATCGCAGTCCGCATCCACTTCTGAGCAGTACAGCGTTGTTTCTTTCCATCCTCGTCAACCCAGTTCGCGCCGAAGATGGCGACGAATCCGAACAGGTGATCACCAAGCAGGGCGCCAAGGACGCCGGCCGCTGGCGGCTGGAAGGCAAGGAATACGTGGTCGCGGATGGTGATGTCATCCACTTCCGCTTCAACGTCTGACCTAGCCTGCGACAAGCGCACGACTAATTGCCGCCCTC
>CAJWGB010000088.1 GCA_913031625.1 uncultured Planctomycetaceae bacterium
CATGGCAGTCTACGAAGCGTCTGAGTTGCTGCGCGATGAAGAAATCCTCCAGCAAACGACCAGCGTCGTTGGAGGCATGGTCTCATCAGTGAACGACGCAGGCGCCAAACCGATCCCGCTGATTTTCGCATCTGCCTGCGCCGCCGGACCCATCAATCGAGACTGCTACGATGCGTTGAAGGCGGAGTGGTTTGAACGACTTCAGGCGGCGCTACCGCTGGACGGAGTCCTGCTTCCACTGCACGGGTCTGCTCTGGTGGAAGGCATCGACGATCCGGAAGGAGACATGATCACCGCCGCACGGTCGCTGGTTGGTAATGACATTCCGATCATCGTCACGCTCGATCTGCACGCTCATGTGACGCAGGAAATGGTGACAGGAGCCGACGCTATTCTGGCATGGGAAACGTATCCCCATCATGACCAGTTTCAGACCGGCCAGCGGGCAGCAGCACTCCTCTTCGATATCCTGGCCGGACGTTGTCAACCGACCATGGCCATGGGCAAGGTGCCCGTAATCACCAGCGCGATTCATGGCTCGACGAACGACGAAGATCCGTTTGCACAGCTGATGCGTCACACCAAGTCACTGGAACAGCGAGAAGATGTACTGTCGACAAGCCTGTTTCTCATCCATCCTTACATGGACTGTGAGAACATGGGCAGTGGCGGGCTTGTGATTACGAACAACAATCTTCCGCTGGCCGAAGACCTTGCGGCGGATATCGCCATGCGCTACTGGGGACGTCGACACGATCTGGAGCCCGAATCATTTGTGCCGGCTGCCGCCATCGAACGTGGTATGCGGGTCCCGGGTGGCCCCGTGATTCTGGTGGAGGCCGCGGACTGTTGTGGCGGGGGAGCAGCCGGCGACAGCATTGCCACGCTGTCCGCACTCGTGGAACACCAGCCAACCGCTCCCTCCGTGTGTCCGGTTGTCGATCCAGCCGCTGCTGCTGCCTGTCATGAAGCGGGGGAGGGAGCAGAGCTGACGCTTGAGATTGGTCACCATCTGGATCCGCGGTGGGGAAGTTCACAGTCCTTTACGGGTCGTGTGGAACAACTGTGTGACGGCAATTTTGTTTATACGGGTGGCCAGTGGGAAGGTCATCAGGAACACATGGGACCAACCGCCGTGTTTCGGATTCAGGATGTGCGTGTGATTCTGATGAGCCGAGCGACGTACGACTGGTCGGACGAGCAGATTCGCTGCGTCGGCCTGGACCCTTTGATGCACAAGTTCATCGTGGCCAAGAATCCAATGAACTATCGCCTCGCCTATGGTGAGATTGCAAAGGCCATGATTATCCTCGACACACCCGGCCCGACACCCCCAACACTTAAACACGTCGACTTCCAAAAACTGCAGCGCCCCTGGTTTCCTCTCGATGACCAGATCCAGGGGCTGAAGCCAACACTCCTCAGTTGACCCCCCGTTCGCAGTCCTCGGGATGGACTTCCTTCGTTGGTCGCGATCTGACCACGACCTCCCGAAATTGTCTCTCGTCCATCCAGACTACTCCCCAATGATCTTCACCAGCACCCGCTTCCGTCTCCGGCCATCAAACTCGTAATAGAAGATGTGCTCCCACGGGCCGAGGTGCAGTCTGCCATCAGTAATCGCGACGACAACTTCCCGCCCCATCACCTGACGTTTGTGATGAGCGTCCGCATTGTCTTCGCCCGTGCGATTGTGCAGGTAGCCACCGCTCGCCGGGTCGCTGCCCGCGTTGAACGGCACGAGTTCTTCGAGCCAGCGTTCGTAGTCGGCATGGAGGCCTGACTCATTGTCGTTGATGAACACGCTGGCCGTGATGTGCATGGCGTTGACGAGCACAAGGCCGTCCTGGACTCCGCTCTCCTGAACGAGCCGTTCGACTTCTGCGTGCAGTGAAATAATGGCGCGACGTTCCGGCACTTCGAGCCAGAGTTCTTCGGTGAGTGTTTTCATTTTCGTTCTGACGGAAACAGTGGATAACCGGGGTTGGTCGTATGAGCGGACCCGAGGAGTCCTTTGAGTCGCTGCACGACCGCAGGATTCTCCGCCGCAACATTTGACTCTTCAGAGACGTCCTTCACCACGTTGTACAGTTCAAAGTCGCCGGGAGCATTGGTCGCGACTTTTAGCTGCACCAGCTTCCAGTCACCCTCAAGGACGGCTCGACTCCCTTTGCGTTCGCTAAACTCCCAGTACAGGTAGTCGTGCTTTTTCTGTGGGCGTCCGGTCAGTTCAGGGAGCAGTGAAATGCCATCAATCTTCTGCGGCGCATTGCCTCCGGCAGCCTCAACAAGAGTCGGCAGAATGTCCTGAAACCCGCTGATGTGATTGCTGACGGCCCCCGGTTTAATCCTGCCCGGCCAGCGAGCAATCATCGGGACTCGGATTCCACCTTCGTAGAGGTCTCTCTTCATTCCACGCAGGTCGCCGTTGCTGTTAAAAAATTCCATCTGATGACCGCCCTCCTGATGGGGCCCGTTGTCACTGGAGAAAATCACCAGCGTGTTGTCATCAAGACCGAGTGTCTTTAGCTCTGCCATGATCTGTCCGACGCCTCGATCAATGTTCCTCATCATCGCAGCGAATCCTTTTTCCGGACCGGGCCAGTCTCTGTCGGCGTATGGACCGAAGTCCGGTACTTCCATGCCCTTCTCGGGGCGATCATTAAAGCGGCCACCTTCGTTGTTGGTATGAGGGAAATTCAGAGCGTAGTAGAGAAAGAACGGTTTGTCTCTGCTGTCGCGCAGGAATCGAATGACGTCCTGCTGCAGCAACTCGGGCGCATAGTCGACTCGAGTCACCGCCACGCCACGACCGTCCTGCCCCTTCCAGCGGTCCTGACTGACATTCCTGAGTTTCTGCTGACTCCCGTTCCGAACAAGGAACTCAGGGTAAAAGTTGTGAGCATGCCACATGCTGATGTAGCCAAAGAACTCATCGAATCCCTGATCGTTTGGGTCTGACAGCGGCGGAGGAGCTCCAATGCCCCATTTGCCGATACACGCAGTTCGATATCCCTGCTCCCTGAGCAGTTCGGCGATGGTTACGTCTTCCGGTCGCAGGAGCCCAGGACTATTGCCGCGAACAGTGCAGTGTCCGGTATGCAGGCCGGTCATCAGCACGCACCGAGACGGAGCACACACCGTGCACCCGGCATAGTGCCGCGTGAACCGCATGCCTTCGCCGGCCAGTTGATCGATATTCGGAGTCTTTAACTGAGTTGATCCATAGCAGCTGAAGTCTCCATAGCCCGCATCGTCCGCAAGGATGTAAATGATGTTAGGACGATCCGCAGCAGGTGCAGTGGAGGCAAAGAACAGCAGTGTCAGGAAGAATCGCATTGTTTGAGTCCGGGTTGGTGGCCATCCCAGCAATTGTAGCGATGACGCGTCATCCGTGCGTCTGACCGAACGAACCCCAGCCGCCGTGCTCTCAGTGGTGGAATTCATCGCGCTGGTGTGCACACAACCGAGTGGCAAAGCAGGGAGGCCGTCCCACAACATGCGATGAGGCATTGTCCGCGTGTCAGACCCGCACGGGGCTCTGCGCTCTCGGTGGTGAACCCGGTCACGCTGACGGGCAGGTACGCTTCGCACCCGCATGTTCGTAATGAGGCGGCAACGTGTGACCCGACTCGGAGAGTCAGGCTACGGTCGGCGGCGGTACCTTCGTCGCACAGTCTGCACCACTGAGTTCACGGAGCGACACAGAGGTCAGTTATTTGAGAGTCGCTCACGAAGCCATGCTGCGCGGGCTTCGTTACGAGCGTCAGACTCCAGTGTCTGCCCCTGAATTCGCTGCAGGTGAGAACGCTGTGTCTGAATAAACAGCTCATTCACTGTCGCGATCGAAACGTCAGTCACCATGCCCAGGTTGACACCAAGCCGGACGCTCGACAACAGATGCATAGTCTCTTCTGAATTGATACTGCGAGCACTTGTCAGAATGCCCATCGCTCGAGCGACCTGATCATCCAGCTGCGAACGATTGTCACGCAGCAGCAGGTCTCGAACCCGACGTTCATAGCCGAGAATATTGGGGACAACGTCTCCCAGATTGTTCAGCAGGTCCTGCTCACTGCAGCCCAGCGTGACCTGGTTGGAGATCTGGTAGAAGTCACCCATTGCCTGGCTGCCTTCTCCGTAGAGTCCGCGGACAGCCAGATTGATCTTCTGAGCTGCCGTGTGAACCTTCTGGATCTCTCGAGTAATCCGCAGAGCGGGCAGGTGCAGCATGACAGACACCCGGATCCCGGTGCCGACGTTTGTGGGGCAGGCCGTGAGGTATCCAAGCCGGTCATCAAATGAATAGCTGATCTGCTCTTCCAGACCATCGTCGACTTCGTTGGCGAGATCCCAGCACTGCTCCAGCGACAATCCACTGTGCAGGATCTGCATGCGCACGTGGTCTTCTTCATTCAGCATGACGCTGATGAATTCCCCTTCGCCAACCACCACGCCTCGAGCACCCTCGGCCTGAGCCAGCTCACGACTGATCAGCTGGCGTTCTACCAGGAGCTGAGCATCAAGCTCGTCGAGCAGCTCGACGTTGATAAACGTCATGTTGTGGCGCGAACTCAGCAGTGCAGTTTTGAGCGTCTGCACCAGTTGTGCACGAGTATCCGCATCGGCCTTCGTCATGAATGGAAAGCCGGCAAGATTGCGTGCCAGCCGAATTCGAGTCGACACGACAATGTCTGACTCCGGACCATCCGCACTGAGCCATGCGCCACTTGTCTTTGCCATGTCCTTTGGACAAAACGCCGATTGTTCACCTTCTGATGCCAAGAAATCGCCCTGATCGTGGGATGTTCAAGAATGGGTGGGGAGATTAGTCGACCGAGTCATCTGTCGAAGACCCGGGCAGGTTATGCAGTTCGGCTTCCAGTCGGGCGATCTCGTCCCGCAACTTAGCAGCAGATTCGTAATCTTCTTTCTCGATTGCTTTTCTCTGTTCAGTCCGCAGATGCACGAGCTGTGATTCGCTGGTTGACTGGCCGGGATTGCGTCGAGGTCGTTTGCCTGTGTGAGAAGAATCCTCATGGATGTTCTCCAGCAGCGGCATCAGGTCCTGACGGAATTCGTCATAGCAGGCGGCACAGCCGAGTCGACCCTGCTCACGAAACTGAGAGAATGAGATGTTGCAGTTGGAACATTCCTCATCCTCATCCGCAACCAGTGCTTCCAGCTTGGCCGCCAGTTCGGCCGCCTGAGTGGGGACTTCATCTTCAGGTTCGCTGCTGTTGAGGTACCCCTGAGCACAGTCATCACACAAATGGACGGGGACGGCCACGTTGTCGTTGATTTCGGTGACGTGCAGGGTTGCGCGGCGGGAACAATGACGGCATTTCTTCATAAAGTAACTCCAGCCCCATCATACAGAGCCAGCCGCGATGCGACGAGGCCTCTCCCGATTCGAGACACACCCACCAAAACCGCCCCAAATGGACGCAAAAGCGGGGATTCAGGGAGTTTGCGGCAACTTTTCAAAATGTACATCCGATAAGGTGGTTTATCTGTTGATGGGGTCAAATTGCGCCGAATGAGGCCAATTCCGGCGAATCAGCGACTCCACATTGCAAAGACAGGCCGGTCGGGTATGCTGTCCGACCCAAATTGGAACCAGTGAGCAAATTTTTTCCCGGAGTAATTCGTGGTCAAGCTGCGTCTTCGTGACAATGAAAATGTAAGTGACGCCGTCAAACGATTCCGTAAGCTCGTGGAGCACGCCGGAATTAAGCGAGAAATGCGCAAGCGAGAGTTCTACGAAAAGCCAAGCGACGAACGACGTCGCAACCGTCGCCGCGCAGAAATGCGAGCACGAAATGCTTCTCGTCAGCAGCTGATTGGTAGCTGATTGAGTTGCTGCAATTGCAGCAACTCTGAGGAATAACGCCGGCCTGGTCCGGCATTTTTTATGCGCCTCATTCAGCAACAAATGGGGTCCGGTGAGCGGATGCCCACGCTACAGAACTGGCACAGTGAGCGGTCAGTCGTCCAGTGATTCGTGTTGCCTGTCCGGCAACATTGCAGAGCCAGAGCAGAACCAGAACAGCCCGGGTCTCAACAGAAACTCAGCCAGCGTCGAAGAAACCAGACCGCCGACGATCACCGTGGCGACAGGAAACAAAATTTCGCGTCCCGGCAGATGGCCGCCAATCACCAGCGGGATCAGTCCGATGCCAGTAGTCAGCGCCGTCATCAATACAGGCGCGACTCGGTCAAGACTGCCGCCAAGGATGGCGTCTTTATGAATTCCTTCGGCCGCCACACGAGCCTGATACGTCTCGACAAGCAGGATTCCGTTTCGTGCAGCGATCCCGCCCAGCGAAATGAACCCAACCATGCTGGCCACAGTCAGCGTTTGATCTGTGAGCACCAGCGCGGCCACCCCCCCCGTAAATGCCACTGGCAAAGCGATGAGCACCTGCAGGGTGAGTCTGACTGATGAGAATGTGGCGTACAGCACAATACACATCCCGACGATTGCGATGGCGGTGAAAATCAACAAACGCTTCGTGGCCGACTGTTGAGCTTCGTGCTGCCCGCTGTAGACGATCGAGTATCCCTGGGGAAGTTTGATTCTTGAGCGGATGCGCGACTGAATTACGGCAACTGCAGAGCCCAGATCTCTCCCTTTCGTATTGACGCGAACGACGAGTCGCCGCCTCGTATCTTCACGCTTGATCTTATTTGGTCCCCACGCCTCTCGAATTGAGGCAAGCTCAGACAGAGGCACTCTGGCGCCGTCCGGCAATTCAATGGGCATTCGATCCAGCAGGTGCAGGTCGTCACGGAACTGGTCTTCAAAACGAACCATCAGGTCAAACGATCGCTGTTCGTTGACGACCGTTGATACGACTCGCCCGTTCAGGGCGGTCTCGATCATCTCATGAATATAGGCCGCGCTGACCCCGTAGCTGGCCAGCTGTTCTCTCCTGGCTGTGATTCGGAACTGTGGAATCTGAGTCATCTGTTCCACAACAGGTTGCTGAAGCCCGTCGATCTCCGAAACCTCGGCTTTAATTTCTTTGGCAATCTTCTCGAGCTCATTGAGATCCTCCCCGAAAATCTTGATCGCAATCTCAGCCGTTACTCCGGACAGCATGTGACTGATCATGTGGAAGATTGGCTGTTCCACTTCGGATTCGATGTTTCCGAGGTTGCCCATCGCTTTCGTCAGCTCTTCAATCACCTGTGCACGATTGAGTCCGCTGTTCGGGTTCAGCGAAATCACATACTCCGTGGTGTTGACCCCCATGACATGTTCATCATTTTCGGCACGCCCGGTCTTCGCTGTGAACCACAGCAGCGGTCCTTTGGGATTCTGTTCCGTCTTCAAAAGTTCCTTCAGTTGGTTGTCTGCAAGGCGCCGAATCTCAGTCGATGCCTGAAGTGAAGTACCCGGTTTAAGAAACAGATTGATCTGCGCAGCTCCTTCGTCAAACCGTGGCAGAAACCCCTTGCCCATCTTCCATGTCACAAGTCCCGCAATCAGCACTGCAAAGATCGCCGGCAGCCCGGTCGTAAGCATGCCGGTTCTCGTCATGCTGAAGCGAAGCACGGGCGAAAGCAGTTTCTTGATGCCACGCAACACAATGCCATCTTTGGTCTTCCCGGGCGGTTTTCGGCCGAGCAGGTAGAAACTCAGGACAGGCGTAACCGTGAGCGAGACCAGAGTCGAAGCAATGATCGAAACGACATAGGCAATTCCCAGTGGTGTAAACAGTCGCCCTTCCATACCAGACAGAGCAAACAAAGGAGCAAACACCAGCACAACCATCACGGTGCTCATCAGAATCGCGCCACGAACTTCGCTGCTGGCCTGAAAGATGACTTTGAGCACCGGCTTTGGTGCAGCCGCGGCAGCATTCTCACGCAATCGGCGGTAGATGTTTTCGATGTCCACAATAGCATCGTCGACAAGTTCTCCCAGGGCGATCGCAATGCCTCCCAGAGTCATCACATTGATGGACAGTCCGAAGGCGTAGAAGATGAGCGCGGTGGTGAGGACAGAAAGAGGAATCGCGGTCAGCGTGATGGCGGTCGTTCGGACACTGAATAGAAAGAGAAACAGGACAATAACAACCAGAATGGCCCCGTCGCGGACCGCGTCAATCACATTGTTAACGCTGTAGTCGATGAATTCGCGCTGTTCATAGGTCGCCGCAATCCTGACGTCCTCCGGCATCGAGGTTTCCAGCTGTTCAATGGCTGCGCGTATCTGCTCGGTTACTTCTCTGGTGTCGGCCCCCGGTTGTTTCTGGATCGTCAGTACGACGGAGTCCTGACCGTTGACCGCGGCGTCCCCGCGTTTGACCTGTGCTCTTTGTTCGACGGTTGCGATATCACGGACGAGCAGAGGACGGCCCTTCCGATGATCAATCACGATCGACTGAATGTCCTCAACCGTTTGCACGCGGCCGATTCCGCGGACCAGCAACTCCTGAGACCCTCGATTGATATACCCACCCGAGACATTCAGATTCCCATCTTTGAGCGCCTGCTCAACCTGGTGCAGCGTAATTTCATGTTTGTGCAGAGCATGGGGATCGACGAGCACCTGATACTGCATCCGGCCGCCGCCAATCGTGATGACCTCAGCGACTCCCTGAATCCGCAGCAGCCGCGTGCGAACGACCCAGTCACCAAGAGTGCGCAGTTCGAGCGGATTGGTATCGCCATTCTCACTCCACATCCCGACCAGCATGATCTGGCCGAGCAGTGAGGAAATTGGACCCATCCGCGGGCGAATTCCTTCGGGCAGCCGGTCGATCACTCCGGCAAGCCGTTCACTCACGATCTGACGGGCAACATAGACATCCTGTCCCCAGTCGAAGTCGACATAAATGATACTCAAACCGATGTCGGATGAGCTCCGGACGGCCGTAACACCGGTTGCACCATTGACAGCCGCCTCGATCGGAAACGTCACCAGGGTCTCAACCTCTTCCGGTGCCAGTCCCGGACACTCTGTGAGCAGCACGACACGTGGTCGGGTCAGGTCAGGCAGTACGTCAATCGGCAGCTCCTGAGTCTGCATCATGCCGTAGACGATCAACGCAGCCGCCACACTCAGTACGGCAAGGCGATGATTGAGAGCTGTTCGAATGATTGCGTTGAGCATGAGGCAGCCAGTCCCGATCCGGTCGGCTGAAAAAGTCGACCTGTTGTCTGAGTTTTATCAGCCCGTCAGACATCTCCCCACCGCAGTCTGGAGTGAATACCTGCATTTTGGTTTCCAGGGTTCAGGAAGGTGCCGCTCGCCGCACGATTCCGCCAACTTTATTGTGGAACTGGTGTCATAGAATGGAATCATCGCAGCAAGCACTGGTTTGGCATTGAGGCAGATTCAATCGCTGCTATCGGGAAGGTTGGCCGAATTCAATCCTGATCACAGAAACAGTGGGTCTCCTGGCAAACCCGCCCTTTGTGATTTGCGCTCCTGCCGCTTCGGTCAACCAGGTTAAGATACATCGGCATGAGTTCTTCCGGCTACATTACGCGCATTACCAATTCCCTGATGGATCTGTTGATGAACAGGTCCCCCGCAGCGCGAATTCTGCTGAAGGATGGTGCGACCGGGTGCCCGGAGACTCCGGAACAGAATCTGCTGCGTCGCCGAATCCGCATTGCCACAGTCGTCATGCTCCTTGTCAAAGTGGCGCTGATGATCCGCAATTTTGTGACCTATGGTGCACCACCGGTCATCGATTATGCCATCGTGGTCGCGCTGATCGCCGCGACAGGCTGGCTGTACAGTCCTCGGAATGCGTCGCTACTGGCTCTGAGGACTGTTGAGACGATTATCTTTCTTGCTCTCAGTGCTCACCTGGGCCTGGTACTCAACGAGGACCTGAAGCACAGCATGCAGCTGCACGGGAAAGTCGCGCGAGGCGTCTGGTTCGTCGCAGCAATCAAAGATCAGATCATCGCTACCTTCGGCATGATGATGATCTACGGGATGTTCATTCCCAATCGAGCGCGACGCGCCGCACTGATGGTCTCACTGATGGCTGTGGTTCCGGCAATCGTCATCTTCATCGCCATCAATCAGGATTCCGCCAGTCGAATCCTGGACTTTCGCGACGAGCACTTCACCGGCACCGGTATCTTCACCAGCAACCTGATCGCCGTGGTTGTGGGGGCAGCGTGTGCGGTCTACGGGACCGCGATGATGAATCGTTGGCGCAACCGCGCGATTGAGGCGGAAGAACTCGGGCAGTACCAACTCGGCGAAAAGATCGGAAGCGGAGGCATGGGCGATGTCTATGTGGCCGAGCACCGCCTGCTGAAACGACTGTGTGCCGTCAAAGTCATTCGAGCAGATCTCTCTGAAGACCCCGTTATGCTGGGGCGGTTTGAACGTGAAGTTCAAGCCACAGCCTGCCTGACCCACTGGAACACGGTTCAGGTCTTTGACTACGGAAAGACGGTTGAAGGGACATTCTTTTATGTGATGGAGCATCTGAACGGTCGCAACCTTCGCCAGGTGGTGACCGAGACCGGACCGATGGATGAAGAGCGAGTCATCTTCATTCTGAAACAGGTCTGCAACGCCCTGCGAGAAGCAGCTGCCCGAGGGCTCGTTCACCGGGACATCAAACCAAGCAACGTGTTTCTGGCGCATGCGGGTGAACGATTTGATGTCGTAAAACTGCTGGACTTTGGACTCGTACGCCCGCTCGGCACGATGGGTGACGCAGACCTGTCCGGTGCCAATCAGATTAAGGGAAGCCCCCGTTACATGTGTCCGGAACAGGCTCAGGGGCAGACACCGGATGTGCGAGGGGACCTCTACAGTCTCGGAGCGACCGCCTACTTTCTGTTGTCCGGACGGCCTCCATTCGATCTGCAGAATTCACTCAAGCTGGTGATTGCCCATGCAACCGAACAACCACCCACGTTTGCTGAGATCGGTGCTTCCGTGAGCCCCGAGCTGGAAACGATTGTCATGCGCTGTCTTGAGAAACAGCCGGACGATCGTTTTCAAACTCCAGACGAAATTCTTACGGCACTCGAAGAGATTTCAGGCAGCACGCCATGGAGCTGGAAGCGTGCGGAAACATGGTGGAAACAAAAGCTGCCGGAAGTCACCGGAGAAACGCTGACCCTCGCCCACGACTCAACCTCGGTCAAGCACGAGTCACTCGATGAGACGGTGATCGACACCCAATTGGATTAGACCACCCCAGGCCAGGCTCTGCAGGCCCACCCCCCTGATCAAACAACGACGAACCCGTCGCGCTAGACAGGCCGATCAACTACTTCGCGTTGAGCTCTGTTTCATTCGTCGACGTAAACCTGCGATCAAGGTGCGTGTAGCCACCATCAACAAACACGATCTGGCCGGTCGTGTGACTGGATCGCGGTGACGCAAGGAACACGACCATGTCGGCCATTTCCTCAATCGTCGTGAACCGGCGACCAAGAGGAATCATAGCTTCAATCTCGGCGCGAGCGGCCTGCGGATCATCGGCCCCGGCGAGGCACTTTTCGTACAGGGGCGTCCATGTCTCGGCCGGCAGGACGGCGTTCACCCGAATACCATGGGGAGCAAGATCAATGGCCCACTCACGTGTCAGCCCATTGATGCCTCCTTTTGAGGCCGCGTAGCCCGACGTTCCGCCCTGGCCCGTTTCACAGACCTTGGACCCGATGTTGATGATACAGCCGCGCGATGCTTTCAGGTCATCGAGCGCGTAGTGCACCATCGCGTAGTAGTGAATGAGGTTGCGCTGCAGAGAAAGCAGAAAGGCTTCCGGCCCGTCTTCAAGTCCGGCTCCGTCATTCACACCTGCGTTATTGACGATCATGTCAATGCGGCCGAACTTTGTTCGAGCCTGGTCCACGGCGTGCTCACAGGCGTTTAGATCGGTGAGGTCACCCTGAATAAAGAAGCAGTCCTGGCCCTGAGCGGCGTACTCCTCCTGAAGTGCTTCCCCTTCGGCGGTGCTGCGATTGACGTTGGCAACCTTCGCACCTTCCGCCAGCAGGCGCCGCACAATTCCGAGCCCGATCCCCTTGGATCCGCCCGTCACCAGGGCAACTTTGTCTTTGATTTCGAGGTCCATCAAGACCGTCCTCTATGAGTATGTCAGGGCTGTGAAGCCAGATAGTCCACGGCGTTCTTCAGCAGGCGAACGAATCCGGGCTGTTCAAAGTCTTGAATGTGGCCGAGTGACGTGTAGAAACTGAGTCCACCGTCAGCGCGGCGATTGAGCCATGCGACAGGCTCCGCAGCGGCATCCGGAATACTGCCCTGCAGCAGTGATGTCGCTGAGTCTGCCAGCGGGCTCACTTTGTAAAGCGAGCCCGAAGATGGAAACTTCTGAACGCCCTTTAGAATTGCGTGAGGCTTATCGGACGCAGCTACTACAGTGGTGACAGGCCCGTTTGGATGGTGATTCGTGTAGTTACCCCCAAAGACCTGACTGTCGAATTCAGGCCAGTCTGCGAGACCGTCAGGGGCAGGTTTGTTTCTTTGGCAGAACGCATGACTGGCAGTTCGAATTCCAATCACCGGCTTACCTGCTGCAACGTGTTGCTTGACAGCCGTCAGTTGAGCTGCAGGAAGTGTCCGGCGGCGGACACTCACGAGCAGCACATCTGCACTATCTACGACATCCATCCCGGGCAGATCATTGCGGTCATCAGCATTGTCCCAGACAAAACTGACTCGATAGTTCTGTCCAAGCTGTTCCAAAGCAAACTTCGGCAGCGATTCATTCGTGCGATACTCTCGCTCCGCACACAGAACGACCACATGCTTTCGAGAGTCCTGCTTAAATCGAAACTCAGACCCACCGATGAAATCGGTGCTGAGTACTGTCGGGCACCAGTGCTGTTCAATGTGGTCGATCACCAGATCGGTCCCGGTAAAATGGCTGACCTGAGGACTCATTTGGGGGTTGTACATTGTGTCCGTCATGTCTCGCATGAGGACAACGTTCTGTCCCTGCTGCACAAGCTGGCGGATGGAAAACGGCCTTCCCAGGACACACATGTTTGTGTGGACGCCCATCACAATGACATTTGTGATGCCCTTTTGCTTCATCAGATAAAACGCTTCGGCGCTGTCGGTGATCGCGTCTCCGTCTGCGATTTCAATCGCGGGATGCTGACGCGTCCACGCTCGATAGGACTTGATGGGAGATTCACATCCTCCGTCGGTGTCATCAATCGGCAGCCGACCTTCCAGGGCCTCATCAAGGTGACACCAGGTCTCGAGAGGCACCTTTGTTTTGACAACCGGAGCATCCTGCGCCAGCTTTCGCTGCGGCGTATCCTTATAAAAGTCCATGCAGCTGCTGGGGCAGTGGATGATGAGCATGCCACCTGCTCGAGCCTGCTTAATGACTCGGTTCATGACCGGAGCCATTTCTCCAACTCGAGCCGTGGATTCCGGGCACCAGTGTTTGTCCCACATGTCGCAGACGACAACCGCTGTCTGCTTCGCCTTCCATGAAACAGGCGCGGTTTGAGAATGATAGCGCCCGGACTCCTTTGCGGTTTCAGTCTGACGACGGACATTGAGTGTCACGTCGTCCGCCGGAGCAAACGGTATTGCGACCGATGCAAGAATCAACAGTGCACATGTTCTCATTGTTTTACTCCTGAATCGTTACGGCCAATCAAAATGTCGGGCAGGGCGGACTCACGACCAGCAGGGAGACTGAGGCAGTCCGACGAGTCTTAGTCGCCAACAATGGCTGCGATCTCGTCCGTCGTGAACTTCTGATCCAGCCGTGCTCCCAGCTGGCTCACAATCCGAGCTGATGCGTGTGAGGCAAGGCGTCCCGCCTGCTTCCATGAGAGTCCATTGGTGACACCGTACAGCAGGCCACCCGCGTACATGTCTCCGGCCCCCGTCGTATCAATGGCGTCCACTTTGACGCCTTCAACAGGGATCGTTTCTCCGGCATGCACCACCAGCGAACCATCTGCTCCAAGAGTCATGGCGACATTTTCAACGTGTTCGTGAATCGCAGCAGCACACTGCAGAGAGTCGTCCAGACCGGTCAGGCTTTTTGCTTCTTCTTCGTTGCAGAACAACAGGTCAACCGGGCCTTTGACGAGGTCCCAGATCTCATCGCGAATCATGTTGACGAGAAACGGGTCCGAAGCCGTAAACGCGACTTTCACGTTGTTTGCCTTTGCCATGTCGATGGCCTTATAGGCGGCCGCTTTGGTCGTCTCTCCCGTCAACAGGTAGCCTTCGATATAGACGTACGCGGCCTGCTTGAGTTCCTCTTCGTCAATGTCGTCTTCAGTCAGGGTTGCGGAGACTCCAAGGTTGGTCAGCATAGTCCGCTGAGCGTCTTCCGTGATCAGCACGGCACAGGTCCCGGACTGTCCCTGAGCGGCCGGAGCAACTTCGATGGAGACTCCCATCTTCCGCATGTCATCAAGAAAGAAGTGGCCGGTTTCGTCGTCGGCCACTTTGCCAACGTAGGCCGCTTTCCCGCCAAAATCAGCCACTCCGACAATCGTGTTGGCTGCAGAGCCACCCGCACAACGATTCAGAGACAAACCTGCCAGCTCCGCGATGACTTTGTTCTGCTGTTCGTCATCGACCAGGGTCATGATGCCCTTATCGAATCCGGTCGCCTCCACGACGGCGTCCGTCACCTGAGCCTGAATGTCTACCAGCGCATTACCTACACCAAATACGTCGTACTTCATCCTGTCGTTTCTTCCTGCCCTGTTCGGCTTCAGAGTTCATAAATCTGCGGCTCAGTGCCGCGGTGTTTCAAGGTTTCTCAGTCGGAGCTAAGAACGATTCTTCCAGTCGATGCCCGAGATCTTCGCCAGTGCCAGCTCAAGAGCATGAGTCCCGTCACGTCCGTGTCCCATCGCCTGAACGGCCATGTACAACTGATGCCCCAGTGCGAGACCCGGCATCGACAGTCCCATTCGACGAGACTCATCCAGAGCAATCCCCATGTCCTTAATGAAGTGCTCCACAAAGAATCCCGGGGCAAAATTGTTGTCGATGATTCGGGGACCGAGGTTCGAAAGAGACCAGCTGCCAGCCGCTCCGCTGGAGACTGACTTCATAACGGTCTCCAGGTCCAGACCTGCCCGGTATCCGTACAGCAACGCTTCGCATACACCGATCATACCGGTAGCGATCAGAGTCTGATTGACCATCTTGGTGTGCTGGCCGGCGCCGGCCGGGCCCTGGTGCACGATCGTCTGCCCCATCGCGTCCCAACACGGCTGCAGAGCTTCGACGATTTCCGTATCGCCTCCAATCATGATCGACAGAGTTCCGTTCTTTGCACCAACATCACCGCCTGACACAGGAGCATCGACACTGTAGATACCCTTCGCTTTGGCGGCTTCATAGATTTCAATCGCCAGCGATGGCTCGCTGGTGGTCATGTCAACAAGCACGCTGTCGGAGGATGCTCCTGCCAGTGCTCCATCTTCTCCCAGCATGACTGCCCGAACGTCGGACGGAAATCCAACAATGGAAAAGATGACGCCTGAATTCTCGGCCACTTCCTTGGGGGTGTCTGCCCACGTTGCCCCTTTGTCGAGCAGACCCTGAGCCTTTTCTTTGGAGCGGGTATAGACAGTCGCCGAGAAGCCGGCGTCAATCAGGTGGCCACACATGCTGGCCCCCATCACGCCTGTTCCAATCCAGCCTATGCGAGTCGTGCCGGGAACGATCGAAGGTGTGGACATCATTCTGATTCCGAAAGTGGTGAATATTCAGCCCGCTCAGCGGGACCCGCGTATGTTAGAGACAGCCACGCGGATGTGTAGCGATGCACGAAGGCGAGGTTTGCCCAGGACGTATCTGCTGACTATGCAGGTCCGCAGCGCGAGCAGGAGTCTGCGATTCGCTCGGCCGCACAACAGGCTGGACCTGGATGCCAATTCTGGCAGAGCAGCTCGGAGCAGTTTTCAGACTCTACCTGCCGGTAAAACGATCAGTCCGGCGAAGCGAGCTTCCGCCGTGACAGGCAGCTCTTCAAACACAAGGGTCAGCGCACCCCTCGGCATGTCATCATCGTATATTGCCGCCGCACGCCATCTTGATGTGTTTGATGAACATCCATGCCTCAAATGTACCGGACAGGCGATCGACGGCTGGTACCAGATTTGCGAAGCAAACAGGAGTGCCCACACAGTCAGCGCATCAGGCTCAGTCAATCAGCGTTTGAATTGGCTGACTTGGGCATCAGCCGCGGGACCGATGGTACTTATTCCCACTCAATGGTGGCCGGTGGTTTGGAGCTGACGTCGTAGACCACACGATTGATACCCCGCACGGAATTGATAATTCGCGTCGAAATCTTCTGCAGGATTTCATGAGGAAATCGGAACCAGTCTGCCGTCATGAAGTCTTCTGACTGGATCGCTCGGATCGCAGCCACGTTTTCATACGTGCGATCGTCGCCCATGACCCCTACTGACTGAACGGGCAACAGGACAACAAAGGCCTGCTGAATGTCACGGTACAGTCCCGCGTTATGCAGTTCCTCGATCAGGATCGCATCTGCTTCGCGAATGATCTCCAGTCGATCCTCCGAGACGGCCCCCAGGCATCGCACGGCAAGGCCCGGGCCTGGGAATGGATGGCGCCAGACCATGTCTTCGGGCAGACCAAGCTCCAGCCCCATCCGTCGAACTTCGTCTTTGAACAGGTCCCGCAGGGGTTCGACCAGTTCGAAGCCGAGCTCTTCCGGCAGACCGCCAACATTGTGGTGCGATTTGATGGTCGCGGCTGGACCGTCGGGGTCAGCACCACTCTCAATGACATCGGGATAGAGTGTCCCCTGAGCAAGGAATTTTGCGTTCTCGATGGACGCAGCTCGGTCCCGAAAGCACTCAATGAAGACGCGCCCGATGATCTTGCGTTTCTTCTGCGGATCGTCGACGTCTTTGAGCTCAGTCAGAAATCGCTCACGAGCATCAATGACATGCAGGTCTGTCTTGAAGTGTTCGGTGAAGTTTTGTTCGACCTGTTCCCGCTCATCTTTTCGCAGCAGTCCGTTGTCCACAAAGATGCAGGACAACTGATCACCAATGGCTTCGGAAATCAGGGCCGCCACGACGGATGAATCGACGCCGCCGGACAGTCCACAGATCACTCGATCAGTTCCAACCTGTTCGCGAATCAGATTCTTCTGCTGCTCGATCAGAGAACTGATCTTCCATGTGCCCGCACAACCACAGATCTCGTGGACGAAGTTGCCCAGCAGAGCGGCACCGTTTTCTGTATGAGTCACTTCCGGGTGAAACTGGATTCCGTAAATCGGTCGATCACGATGCTGAATACCGGCATGTTCGCACGTTGACGTGGAGGCGATGACTGTAAATGACTCATCCAGCGACTCGACCTGGTCACCGTGGCTCATCCATGCGTTGAAGTCCGTCGGAAGTCCATTGAACAGGCCGGATGATTCTTTCGCTGTACACGGTGCGTGCCCAAATTCGCGGGAGTCAGCTGCAAGGATCTTTCCGCCCAGCAGGTGGCAGGTGAGATGCATGCCGTAGCAGATGCCGAGGACCGGAATGCCCAGGTCAAAGATCGCCGGGTCGACGGTTGGCGCGCCGTCGCCATACACACTGGCCGGACCGCCGGACAGAATGAGTCCCCGGGGGTTGAGTTCCCGAATTCGCTCGGCCGACAGGTCGTGCCGGACTAACTGACAAAAGACGTTTTGGTCACGAACGCGGCGCGCGATGAGCTGAGCCGTCTGGCCGCCGAAATCGAGCACCAGGACCAGCTCTTCCTGACCCGAAACCGTCGACTGACGTCCCTGTGAATTCTGAACCGAAGCCGATTCTGACATCCTGCAACTTTCCGCTGAATCAAAGGTCTGCGATCCGTCGGCGACGATGATCGTGGCACGATTCACGCAGAACTGCGAATTAGCATGCCGCACTCGCGCGAGAGGCTCGGCGACGCGGTAAAGTAACCCCTTGCCGGGCGAATCACTCCGCCTCGCAAAATGGGAAACGGAGAAGGTTAACAGACGTTTTCGGTTTCTCAACGTTCTTCCGAACTGAACATGGCCGACTTTCGGAAGCTGTTCTCTTTGACGGTTTTTCCCAGCGATTCTGACTATGTACCTGTTTCAACTGGCCGATCGAGTCAGCCGAGGACTGCAGGAACTGGAGTCAGAACGGCTCGAACGCCACCGGGATTTCCTCCTGTCACAACAAATGCCGGATGGTGGATTCCGCGGTCGGGAAGGAGATTCCGACCTGTATTACACCGGTTTTGCCGTCCGAGCACTCGCGGTCACCGGTGGCCTGACACCCACTCAGGCCCAGTCAGTTGGGCTGTTTCTGAAGTCATTCGATCCCCTCGAACTGGGAATCATCGACCTGCTTAGCTGGCTCTACAGCGCCCTGGTCGTGCAGGCATCCGGCGGCCCGGACGTCATGGAAGGAGCTCCGGAAGACTTTCCCGAGCAGATGTCGGCGAGACTCGAGGCATGTCGGACTGAGGACGGCGGCTATGCCAAGAATACGGAAGGGGCATCCGGGAGTACGTACCATTCCTTCATGGCCGTGCTGGCTTATGAACTGGTCGGTCGGAAGCCCCCGCGACCAAACCGCCTGATTCAGTTTCTCTACGACCGTCAGCGTGATGACGGGGGATTCGTGGAAATTGGCCCCATGAAACGCAGCGGCACCAATCCCACGGCTGCCGCGATTGCCCTGCTGCATACTCTGGGCGGAATGGAAGACGACATCGCAGAGGATACTCTCGGATTCCTGACGGATGTCGTCAGCTCCGAAGGGGGCTTCCAGGCAAACACACGGATTCCGGTTGCCGATGGACTGTCCACATTTACCGGGTTGCTGACCGCTCAGGATCTGGGTCGTCGCGACGTGATTCCGGCCATTCGCGTCCTTGCATGGCTTACGACCGAGATCGAAGCCTCGGAAGGAGGGTTCAAAGGGGCCAGCTGGGACCAGCAGGCGGACGCTGAATACACGTTCTACGGACTCGGGATTCTCGGATTGCTGCACGCGCCTGTAGAATAGGCCGTCCCCGAATCACACGCGCTGATGCCTGAAGACTGAGTCGTCGCATGGTCAACAAATACGAAAAAGAATCGCGCGAAGCTCAGGAACGTCGTCGTCGAGAACGAAGTTGTGAACGCAAGAAAGGCTACGACTCACCGTCGGAAGCCGAACGCGGACTGGGACGCGAAGGATCCTGCGAGAACGTTTACGAGTGCGAGTATTGTGGCAAGTGGCACCGCAGCGGTTCTCGCGAGCGATTTATTCGTGACCTTGAAGGTGAGTGAGATTACCAACGTCAGGCCGACGGCGTACTCGACTCATCTGTTTCCTCTGAACCGTTCGCTTCGCGGTCAGCGACTGATCGCTCAACTTCCTCGCGTACCAGATTCATGTGCACTCGCAGGTGGTAAAACTCCTGCATGTAGGAAAGTGGCACGTGGACTGAATCGAGTTCCGTCGACATCGCCCGCAGTGTTTCCTCGTGCTTCGACAGATCAGAATTGGTTCCTTCGCGCAGGTCCTGATCAATCTTCCGCAGGATGCCGTACCAGCGATAGATGCGCGATCGGATTCGCCATCGGTAAACCGGCGGCGCAAGTTTCACAAGCGGAATGAAGAGCGTGAGAATTGGAATGATCATGATCTTTGTGCGATCGATCAGCGATGCAACCCAGAAACTCACGTGCTGCTGAAAGAATGATGGTCCGTGATCAAGGTATCGTCGGGCGTCCTGGTTAACCGGAAACGCAGCAAAGTCAGCAGACGGCAGTTCGCCGGGACCAACGAAGAGACCTCCGTTGCGATGCTGCTCAATGGCTGCCTCCAGCAGCAGCGGAACAAAGGCCTGATGGAGTGTGTCACTCGCGACCAGATTCGCTGCCGGTGCGACGAGCCGAATGGGTTCACTCGGGAGGTTCCTGTCGAAATCAATCACGCCTGTTTCCAGGGTCACCGCCTTCAGATACGGGTACCGGCGTGCATAGGCCTGATTCCTCCTAAAGCTCATGACTCGCAGCTCAGGATCCAGCAGAAGTTCACGAATGAGCGGGGCATCGGGCCCCATCACGAGCATTGATGCGTCTACCTGACCGCTCTTCAATGCGTTCGCTGCGTCTCGCGGACTAAGCTCTATCAGAGCCGTGCCGTCTTCCTCTTCAACAACCCCATTGTCCTTCAGCAGAAGGCGTCCCAGCGAATTGGTACCGCTTGATTTCTGGCCAACAGCTGTCTTAAGACCCTTGAGATCACACAGCTGTTCGACCGACCTGTCGGACCGATGAAAAACCCAGAGCGGCTCGAAGTAGAGGGTGGCAATGGTTTCGAGTTCAAGATCACCAGCAGACTCAGCCACTGTGCCACCCTGGATAATTGCCAGTGAGACTGTGTCATCACGAAGCAATTTGAAGTTCTCCCCGGATCCTGCTGTTTCCCGAACTTTCAGATCGATCCCGTTCTTTGCGAATGCTGCTGCGTATGCCGTGCCGAACGCGTAGTAACGCCCCCCTGTGTGCCGGTCGCGATCTCGACGGTTGCGGGCGGCGCAGGTTCCACAAAGTAATAGGCGATCGCGAACATGACAATGGCCGCGCAGACTCCTGGTCCGACCAGTCGCGTCAACTGTCGTCGTCGCCGCTGGAATTCATCAATGAACCATTTTGGATGACCAAATTCCATTCCACCAACGTGGCCGTCAACGCATCCGCCGGTAGCTCCTCAGTGATCAGGCCAACCGCAGCGGCTAGATCAGGCGGCAACAAGCGCTCTAACTCAAAGTCACTGCGAGTCGAACTTCCCTTGAGGGCAATCGCAGCGCGGGTTAGATCGCGTTGATCCAGCTGGTATCGACGCTTGGCCCTGCCAGTGGAACCCAGGCGAAACGATGTGCGGCCAGCAGTGTTTCCAGGTCCGGATAGTCTCGGTCGAACAGCGCCCCGGGATTGTCGGCCGAGACGTCTACCGTTAGTCCTGGCAGATCGATTTTTACTGTCCCGTCGACCGGGCGAGGCCGTTGCGCAGTTTCCCGGCCAGTCCAACGCGGAGACCGCTGTTCGGCATTCGAGGCATTCGGTCGCCGCAGATATGGCGGCGCACCCGTCGTGAATTTCGGTGGGGCTTTTTCAAGCCCCGCAACCCTGCGGAGAAGCCAACGCCGCAGGACTGGGTCGTCGAGCACATGACGCGCTTTTCGCAAGATCGCAGATGTCATGCCGGCGGGTAACTTTGATAAGTATCAGGCAAACGGAAAGACGCCGGGTTCGGGTAAGAAATTGTCTTCGATACCGTCGATTGCTGCACGACCCATGGCCAGCCGCGCTTCCTCAGAACTGCCACCGATGTGCGGTGTGCAGAGAAAGTTGGGGGCATTCAGCAGTTCGTCGTCAGTCGGCGGCTCGACCGCGAACGCATCAATGCAGGCTGCGGCAAGACGACCATCTGACAGGCGCTCCTTCAGAGCGATCTCATCAATGATCCCGCCACGGCAGGTGTTGATCAACACGGCGTCGTCGCGCATACGGTCCAGTACGTCGGCGGTATAGAGCCCGCGCGTCGTATCATCCAGCGGTATATGAAGAGACAGAACTTCCGAGCGTTCCACGAGTTCGTCCATACAGACGGCCTGAACGCCGAA
>CAJWGB010000089.1 GCA_913031625.1 uncultured Planctomycetaceae bacterium
CGCTGGGTATCGAAGATGACTCGTGTCGCATCGACCAGAGCCTGCTCACTCGGAGCAGCCGTCAACCAATTCGGAACGGGATATGACCCCACCGTTGTCGTGCGAATTAGTGGTTCCGATTGAGTCATCATTGATCACTCTTCTTCAAACAGGCATTCCATGAATGTGGAACAAAAAGCCACCGACTCTTCGCATGGCTTAGATGACTGGCCTCCTGAAAGGCCTCTGCTGCTGCCAGTGCTTTCCGTTCAGCAGTGGAGCATTCCGAAAAAGTGGCACTCGTTCCTTCCATCGCGCTCGCAGCATCGTCCGGATCCACAGTGTCGTCATCCGAGAATTCCAGGAATGCAAACGACTCCACAACGGCTCGTGCGAGATGCTTCATCACTGTCTCTTCTGTTCATCATCGACCGTCATTGACCGGGTCCTGCAGCATTGGCTCATATCTGAGTCGACTGTCATTGAAACAACTCAAGTTCGAAACATTCATTGCAGGACTCGTTCAATGATTCGCACAGCCACAGCAAGTCCGGTACAAAGCTGATCCGTAACTGACGTCGATAATAACGGAACCTCCGGAAAGAACCACAATGCACTCGATTGACACTAAGGCCGCGACAAAACGAGTCGTCGACCTGATCGCCATTCCCGGAACCAGTTGCCAGGAAGCTCAGGTTTCTGAATGGATTCAGCAATCACTGACAGATGCAGGCGTACCGGCATCAGCAATCTCGACAGACGGTGCTCATCGCAAAAGTCCGGCAGGTGGAGAGGTTGGCAACCTGATCGTCAAACTCAAGGGCACAGTCCGTGGGCCGCGACGTTTGTTGATGGCCCATATGGATACGGTCCCACTGGCGGTGAACAGTAACCCTGTGATTGAAGGGGATACCATTCGCCCCAAAAGCAGGACAACAGCACTTGGCGGGGACAACAGGGCCGGGTGTGCTGTCGTACTGACAGCAATCACAGAGATTCTTCGGCAGGGACTCCCACATCCACCGCTCACACTACTGTTCACAGTCCAGGAGGAAATTGGACTCCGTGGCGCACGTTTTTTGACCCCCGGAAAGCTCGGCAGCCCGAAACTGTGCTTTAACTGGGACGGCCGTGATCCCGCTTCACTCATTATCGCTGCTGTCGGAGCAACGAACCTTGAAATTGCAGTCGATGGAATCGCCAGCCACGCAGGCGCTCACCCGGAAGACGGCGTCAACGCAGCGGTCGTGGCTTCCCTGGCACTTGCCGACCTGCAGAACAATGGCTGGCATGGTCTGGTCACCAAAGGAAACCGAAGAGGCGCCAGCAACGTTGGCGTCGTGCAGGGAGGAGCAGCGACGAACGTGGTGATGCCACGCGTCGAAATCCAGGCGGAAGTCAGAAGCCACAATGCGGCATTCCGACGGAAGATCGTGAGCGAATGGAAGAAAGCCTTTGAACGAGCGGTTCGAAGCGTGTCCAACGCCAGTCGCGGACGAGGTTCTCTGACCTTTGAAGAGGATACTCGCTATGAAGCATTTAAAATTCCGGCGAAATCTGAGTGCGTCCTGGAGGGCGTTCATGCTGTGGAGTCGCTGGGACTGAAGCCAGACGTCCGGTCGTGCGACGGTGGGCTGGATGCCAACTGGATGTCAGAGCACGGATTCCCGGCCGTCACCCTGGGCTGCGGGCAATACAACATCCACACCGTTGACGAGACTCTCAATATCCCGGAGTACCTTCAGGCATGTCACGTGGGGCTGTCACTGGCAGTTGGCGGTTCGTCTCAATCCTGACCAGTCGCCCTCAGCACATGGCCAATTGCGACCTGCGACTGAGCGGAACTTACTGGTTTGGTGAGAATGAGATGAGAGCGATATTCCACGAACTGACGTGCCTGATCCGTGAATGCGCCCACGGTTGCAGAGACAATCCGCTTCGCAAACTCAGGATTGAACTCGCTGATTTGTGAGTAGAGAGTGCCGTCTCCGCCCGTCAGCATCAGGTCACAATTCGCAACACCGCGGCGTCTTTAGTGAAAGTCCTGCTCGGGCCATTCGTGGCCCTGATAAGAAAACAGACGACTCGTGCCAATCGGTATACCCGACTTAAATGCTCTGCAACAATCTGAGAAGACTGTACGATACGGCGTTCATAAGACGCCTGCCGACACAGTCCAGTCGCCATGACAGGTCAGGTTTTCACTGCAGCATACTGCGAAACGTGTTTGGAAATGAGTCCATGAAAATGACGGTAGCTGCAACACAATTGACCATCTGCCTGCTGTTCAATCAGTGTCTCGCAGACGACCTGCCGCGTGGTGTCGTTAATACTCAGTCACCTGACGACCACTCGTTAACGCCCGCAGAGTCATTAAGCCGAATTACGGTACCCGATGGATTCAACGTCACACTGTTTGCCGGCGAACCCGATGTCAGACGCCCGATCGCGTTCGATTTCGACGATCGAGGTCGTTTGTGGGTTGTTGAGAACTACTCGCACCCAAAGTACTCCAAAGACAATTCAACCGATCGTGTGCTGATCCTCGAAGATACAGACCATGACGGCCAATTCGATCAACGAACGGTGTTCTACGACAAAGGCCGGTACCTGACAGGAATTGCGATTGGCCACGGAGGCGTCTGGCTGGCCAACACTCCCGAGTTGGTGTTCATCCCTGACCGAGATCAGAACGACGTCCCTGACGGCCCACCGGTCGCCGTTCTTGACGGCTTTCAGGTATCCACCAACAACGTCATCAACAATCTGCACTGGGGGCCGGACGGGTGGCTCTACGGTGCGATCGGACTGGCATCGAAATCACGAATCGGCAGTCCCGGTTGCAACGAGCGAGATCGGACAGAGATGACTCGCGGAATCTGGAGGTATCACGTCCCTGACAAAGTCTTTGAAACCGTTGCACTGGGAATGGTGAATCCATGGGGGGCAGACTTCAATGAATACGGCGACCTGATTTCCTCCAACACTGTACTGGCGCATCTCTGGCATATCCTGCCCGGAATGTACTGTGAGCGCAGGGCCTCTGAACGTGACAACCCGTGGGCATGGAACCGCATCCAGTCAATCACCAACCATCTTCATTGGGGGGGCGGTGCATGGCAGGACTCGAGAAACCCTTCCAGCCGAAAGGGCAAACAGAGGGAAGAGAACGACAGCTACCATCAGCATTCGGTTGCCGGGGGTGGACACGCTCACTGCGGCGCAATGATCTACCTCGGTGATAACTGGCCGAAAGAATATCGCGGCTCATTCTTCACAAATAATCTGCATGGCAATCGGATCAACAACGACCGACTGATCGGGAATGGCTCAACATGGACGGGCGTTCATGCGGACGATGTTCTGCTGGCCAACGATCCATGGTTTCGCGGCATGCAGATCAAGTATGGTCCCGATGGCAGTGTATTTGTGTCTGACTGGCACGACTTTGGAGAATGCCATGACAGCGATGGCAGCCATCGCACCAGTGGACGCATCTATCGGATTGCGTACGAAACTCCCACGCCATTTGCCGGCGACCTGCGCAGGAAAACCAACACGGAACTCGTCCGGCTACAGAGCCACAGAAATGCATGGTTTGGCCGCAGGGCTCGCCGGATTCTACAGGAGCGAGAGGCGGCAGGCGTTGATCTGACAGAGGCACGCAGGGAACTGCAAAAGCTCTTCGCGAATTCGACCGACGAAGTGATCCAGTTGCGTGCATTCTGGGGACTCGCGAGCTGCGGACAACCAGCCACGGCCAAACATCTGACGCACAGCAATCCACACATCCGCCGCTGGGCCATTCGGCTGCTGGTCGATCCATGCAGCGACGACATGTCTGCCCCGCAGGGACGACAGCGAGTCACCGGCACGATCGCCACGATGCTCACTCAGGCGGCTGCAAACGAATCTCACCCCAAAGTAAGACTGGCATATGCCGTTGCCTTGCAACGGTTGCACTTCAGAAACCGGCCGGGACTCGCCATCGCGCTTCAGCGAGAGACTGATGTACTGGACCCTTACATTCCACTGATGACATGGTACGGAATGGAGCCGGGGATCTCGGACCTGCCGCCGAAAGACGCTTTGGAGTATGCCAAACGCTGCCGCATCCCACTACTGCAGCAGTTCATCGCGAGACGTCTTGCTCAGCCAGACGTTGCAGGCGTTTCGGAGCTCATCGATGCGATCTCAGATGCGGACTCAGATAAATCTGCGGCGAACTTCCTGACCGGACTGGACGCCGGACTCGACGGAAGTCAGCCACGCAGCCAGCCTGCGAACTGGCCGGCTGCGGTCACAAGATGCAGCACCATGAGTATTCCCGGAATTCAGTCGTCAGTCCTTCGATTGTCCGTGCTGTTCGGTGATCAGCAGGCGATTAACTCACTGAGAAGCACCATCAATGATGAAACGGCGGCAACAACGAAACGTGAATCTGCCCTCTCCACTCTGATCAGTATGAATGCTGTTTCGTCTGAGTCACTGTTCAAACTTGCCGTGTCTGACGCAACACTCCGAACATCAGCTCTGCGGGCACTGGTGGGCCACAACGAAGGGCTTGATGCCGCAGATCTGACAGCACTCTGTGAAGTACTAAAGCCATCAGATCGTCGACTGGCCGTAAGTGTTCTCGTGACTCGAAAGAGTTTCGCAGTCGCTCTCCTGAATGCTGTCGAGTCCGGGGCACTACAGAGAGACGATGTCTCCCCCTATGCCCTGCAGCAATTACAGTCGTTTTCCGAACCGGAAATCAGCACACGCGTCAGCAAAGTCTGGAAGGCGTCCACAGCGTTCGACCGAGCTGAGGAACTCAGTCGACTCACATCATTAATGACCCCAGACCACCTTGGCACCGGCAGTGCCAGAGCAGGGCGACTCGTCTTTCAAAAGAACTGTGCTCGCTGCCACACACTCTTTGGAGAAGGAGGATCCCTTGCACCGGACCTCACTGGTTCCGGTCGACGAAAGACCGATTACGTTCTGCACAACCTGACGGACCCCAGCGCTCAGATTGATGAAGCGTTTCGCGTGACGACTTTGCTGACTGATGACGGGCGTCTGCTGAGCGGATTCATTGTTCGGCAGAATGACAATGCGATTACGATTCGCACGCAGGATGCCGAGGTTAGTCTGCCTATGAAACGTGTGGACGAGTTGATCGCATCCGAAAAATCCATGATGCCGGACGGCATGCTGAGGTCTCTGACGGACGACCAGATACGTGACCTGCTTGTTTATCTTGCAAGTGAAGACCAGGTAGCATTGCCTGATCAGTGAAGGTGAAACTCAGGAATAAGCCACCTGGTAACGACGGACCAGCCAAACACTGCCTCTTTCTGAAATGAACAACTCACTCTTCGGAAGCATCAGGTCAGCATGCTGATCACGGAGGGGATCCGAATCGCCAGATCGCCGGGAACCTGAGTACAACGGTCAAAGCCGTAGAACGTCACATCAAACGGGCGAGAAAACGACTGGCTGTTTCCAGCGAGGCTGTGGCTCAAAGTACAAATCGACTGAGGTCTTCGTCGGCGCGAACATCGCTGAGGCGATCATTCACATAAGCGGCATTCACAGTCAGCGTCT
The DNA here is from genome assembly GCA_913031625.1 of uncultured Planctomycetaceae bacterium. GTDB lineage: Bacteria > Planctomycetota > Planctomycetia > Planctomycetales > Planctomycetaceae > Fuerstiella. Next base: position 5,572 of record CAJWGB010000089.1, read on the forward strand.
TTGCGCCGCAGTCCGGTGCTTCAAAACTCACATCCTCCAGCAACCGTTCCATCACGGTCTGAAGGCGACGAGCCCCGATATTCTGTGTGCTCTGGTTCACATGGAAGGCGATATCTGAAATGAGTTCAATACCGTCTGCAGTGAATTCAATTGTGATTCCGTCAACGGCAAGGAGCTCTGCATACTGGCGAGTGATGGAGCTGGACGGTTCCGTCAGGATTCGAACAAGGTCGTCCTTTGTCAGATCCTGAAGTTCAACGCGAATGGGAAACCGCCCCTGCAGTTCAGGCATCAGGTCCGACGGTCGCGACCGATGAAATGCACCGGCCGCAATGAACATGATCTTCTCGGTTGAGACAGAGCCGTAACGAGTCTGAATCGTGGTTCCTTCAACAATGGGCAGAAGGTCCCGCTGAACTCCCTGGCGGCTAACATCCGCTGACTTGCCACCTTCGCCCCCGCTGGCAATCTTGTCGATCTCATCGATGAACACCATTCCGGACTCCTCAGCCCGGCGAACGGCTTCTTCCTGAATGGAATCCTTGTCAAGCAGTGATTCGACTTCCTGTTCATGAAGCACTCGCCGCGCTTCAGCAACAGTCAGCTTTCGAGCTGAGCTTTGTTTGGGCATCATGCGATCAATCATGCCCTGCAGATCCATGTCCATCTGCTCCATGCCCATATTCGTCAGCACCTGGACGGGCGAGCTTCGCTGTTCGACTGACAGCTCCACCATGCGGTCTTCCAGCTTGCCATCTCTGAGCATGTCACGAAATTTGGCAACGGTCCGTTCATGGCGCGCGAGTCGCGTCTCTTCGGTTTCGGTGTCGTTTGACGTCGTCCCGAATGGAGAGGAAGCCTCATTCGGAACAAGCAGTTCAAGCAGTCGATCTTCAACAGCCTGATGCGCAGACTCTTCCACTTCGCCGCGTTTGGACTTTCGTACGATCCCAATCGACGCTTCGACGAGGTCTCGAATCATGCTTTCAACGTCACGCCCGTAGTAGCCGACCTCAGTGTACTTGGTCGCCTCCACCTTAATGAACGGCGCTCCAGTCAGCTTCGCCAGCCGACGAGTAATCTCAGTCTTTCCAACTCCGGTCGGCCCGATCATCAGAATGTTGCGCGGCGTGACTTCCCGGCGCATCTCATCCGTCAGGTTTTGCCATCTCCAGCGATTCCGCAGGGCGATGGCGACTGCTCGCTTAGCCGCGTCCTGTCCAACGATGTGTTCGTCCAGCCGGCGAACGATCTCACGCGGCGTCATTGTATGAGTATCTTCTGTCATTCCTGTTTCAATCCTGCAGCCGCAGAGCTCTTTTCGATCAGACTCGAGAGTCCAGTTCTTCCAGAATGATGTTGCTGTTCGTGTAAATGTCGACATCCGCGGCCACCAGCAGAGACTCGCGAACAATTTCTTCGGCACTCAGACTGGAATGCTTCACAAGCGCCTTCGCTGCGGAAGTTGCGTACGGTCCACCCGAACCGATCCCGACAACTCCATCCGTCGGCTGGACCACGTCGCCGGTCCCGCTGAGCAGCAGTGTCAATTCCTCGTTGGCCACAATCATCATGGCCTCCAGACGCCTTAGCGCCCGGTCGGTTCGCCAGTCGCGTGCCAGCTCTGTGGAAGCTCGTGCGAGATTACCGGGATAATCTTTCACCTTCTCCTCGAAGCGTTCCATCAGAGCAAAAGCGTCTGCCGTTCCTCCGGCAAAGCCGACCAGAATGCGACCATCAAGCATCCGTCGCAGCTTTTTCGTATCGGATTTCATAATCGTATTTCCGAACGTCACCTGACCATCGGCGCCGATAACCAGTTTTCCGTTGTGACGCACGGCGAGAACCGTAGTAGAACGCCAGCGAGGCTGTTCGTTGGCGGATTGACTATTCATGGAGTCACTTATTTCATTGGGATTCAGGAGAACAGCGCGGTGACGGCTTTGCCTTCGCCGTCTTCCGTCACGTAAAACGGCCGCCGCTCAACATCCATACTCGTTCTGGGGCTGATGCCCATTGCCGTGAAGATTGTTGCGTGCATATCCGAAATTGGAACCGGGTTTTCAATCGCCAGGCAGGGGCGTTTGTCGGCGGTTTTGCCGTAGACAAAACCCTGTTTCACACCACCGCCAAACATGACCACCGACGTACCGCCGGTGAAGTGTCGGTGCAGACCGTAGTGCTTCATTTCCTGCAGAGTATCTGTGCGGGCTCGCGACTGGTCCCGAGCAGAACTTCCGGGCACGCCTTCAATGATCATGTCGCGACTGAACTCACTGGCGATCACGACAAGCGTCCGGTCCAGCAGGTTTCGCTCTTCAAGATCAAGGATCAACTGAGCGATCGGTCGGTCAATCTCACTCTTCATTCGAGCCAGAGTCGCATGGCCATTCTCGTGAGTATCAAAATGCAGGAAGGGAACGTACTCAGTCGTCACTTCGATGAAGCGAGCGCCTGCTTCCACAAGTCGTCGTGCCAACAGACAGCCTCGGCCGAAACGCCCCGTGTCATATTTCTTCACGACCTCTTCAGACTCTTCCGTAAGATCAAAAGCGATTCGGTCTTTGGAGCTCAGCAGTTTATGAGCATTCTCCAGTGACCGAAGACTGGAATGAATGTGATAGTCACTGCGGTGATCTTCGTCGCCGCGTGACTCAATCATCTTCTTCAGCACTTCATACCGTCGCCGAAATCTGGCGGCCGTCATACCTTTGGGAGGACGCACCGACCGAGCGGCTTCCTCGGGGTAGGGTAAATTGAATGGACCGAATTCTGTCCCGAGGAATCCACCTGTTGTAAACGCCTTCAGTTCCTCGGATTCCCCCACACCTTCGAGACGCTGGCCGATGTTAATGAACGGAGGAATGACCTCGTTACGGGGTCCCAGCAGTCGCGCCATCCATGCTCCTATGTGCGGGGCTGCGACTGTCTGCGGAGGCACGTATCCGGTATGCCAGTGATACTGGTGTCGCGAATGCAGAATGTTCCCAAGGTCCGGCTGTACGGCCGAACGAATGAGCGTTGCGCGGTCCATTACCTGAGCAACATTCTCCAGCCCTTCGGAAATCTGCACGCCACTGATTGCGGTATCAATCCCGGGGAAGGTACTGATGATCTCATGAACGTCCAGTCCCTTCTGAAACGGCTCGTAGTGCTTCGGGTCAAACGTCTCCGGAGCAGCCATGCCGCCGGCCATCCACAGAATGATACACGCATCTGCTGTGGGCTTTGGCTGCTCCACTTCGTCCGCCAGGAGTTGCGGTGCTCCCATGGCTGCTGTTGCCGCTGCAGCAGTGGAAATCTGCTGCAGAAACCTGCGACGTGATTCAGATTCGTAAGCTTCAAATTCAGTCATTGGAGGTTCCAACGTCACCGAAAACCGATTTTTTGATGTTCTGGCTGCAATTGTATCTGTGTGCTCTTCGGACTTCCATCATTGGAATTTTGGGGAAATTGAAAATTCTGAGCCGCACGTTCAGAAAAAGACTGAAAAGTCTTCCACTGCAGTTCATGCACCGCTTAGGACTCATTGGCAGAAGTGAATCAGCATAGTCACCAGCGAGGTGACCAAGAGTCAGTCCGAAAACCGATCCGAGTTGCTCAACATGCGCCGCATCCGTTACGTCTAATTTCCGCAACGTCGGTTCTCAGACTGGCTCCAGAAGAACTGTGGCACTGAATCTGGACTGACGCCCCGGGAAACACTACGAGTCGTTCCGAAAGTACCTGAAGCGCTGCAGGACTTGCACGACAACGGAGTTGTCCACCGTGACATCAAGCCGGAGAACATTCTGATCACAAGAGATCGCGAGGTCAGAATCGCTGACTTCGGACTGGCCAAACCAGCAGGAGTCACAAACGAAGCCCCCTGACTGGAACATGGCAGGTCATGGTGACTCCTCACTACATGGCCCCGGAGCAGTTTGAACGTCCGACCTCAGTCGACCACCGGGCTGACATTTATTCGCTGGTGGGCGGCTCTGCGTATTTGCTCGAGTGTGATGATAGAAACAGCCGTCACATTCCCGCAGGTACGAACAGCGTGCTATCATCCGGACATTCACTCACCGAACTCCCCGCCCCGTCCCCCTCCTCCCCCATGCCCCTGATAGTCCTAATCGACGACGAGCCACTGGTGCGCTCCTCCTATGCGCAACTTCTGCGGTTAAAGTCATGGAGAACGCTGTGCTTCGATTCTGGGGAGAGTCTGCTGCGCGACCACTCTGCACTGGAGCAGGCTGCCTGTTTTCTGATCGATTACAGGCTCAAGGGCATGAGCGGAATCGCTCTTCTGACAGAGCTGCGAAAACTGGATGTGACAACCCCCGCAATTCTGATCAGCGGCAACATAGACGACATCGCCCCGGGCGAAATCAGTGCAATCGGCCCTGTGAATCGGCTTGCTAAACCGTGTCGTGCGACTGACCTTTTCAAAACTGTCGAAGCAGCACTCCGCTCGCCGCCGATGACGGAATGCAACGAGATTTCCACTAATCCGATCCAGGGCTGAGAGCAGTTGCAATACACTGAAATTCGCTCAAATGGCCCCCGAATGCACCTCAGCCGGCAGCCAGCATCGCACAACAGATTCCGACAGTTCTGGAAGAGCAGTTGAGATTAAAGTGTTGCTCCGCTCGCCAGTGCGTGGATGTCTCACCGACCACCGTCTGGCGACGACAGTTACGTTTGCAGTGCAGACGTGGCTCTGTGACTTTCTGTGCACTCCGTGGTGAAGTACTTTTCCTGCGATCATGTAAATCAAGTAGCCACGCTCGCCAGAACATGGGTGCCACACTACACCGTCTGGCAACTGAAGCCATGTACGGTGCAGACCCAACGTCCGGTAGCCGGAACGAGAGTTCACGCGCCGTAACCATCAACCTGAGCCAGAATCTGCTTCATCCGCTTGATGGCCCGAACATAACGCTTGCTTGCTGCCTGAACGTTGATGTCGAGGACCTGAGCAACCTCTGAATTGGTCAGCTCTTCGAAGTGCCGCAGTGCGATAACTTCTCGATCGAGAGCTTCCATTTTGTTGAGTGCCTTCTCGAGGACGCTAATCTTCTCAACCCGAGAAAAAGCGTGACTGGGCGACGACCCATTGGCCACCAGGTGGGCGGCGATCGCCAGGGAAGTATGGGGAGAAATCGCGGGTTGCAGGGAGACTTCCTTGCGAACATCTCGCATCTCTGCCTGAAGATGCTGGCGATGCAGATCTGTGAGCTGCTGATTGATCATCAATCGCAGCCACATAAAGAACGGCATCTCAGGCTTTTTGCGATAATGCTCAATACGTTTTGCAGCACTGATGTACCCTTCCTGAATCACATCAGACGCGGAGACACGTCCGGCGAGCCGATAGTCCAGGCGAAAGCGAACAATACGGCGGAGTCGTTCTCGATAATATGCAAACAGGTCTGCGAGCGCAGAGTCATCGCCTCCGTCAAATCGCTGGACGAGTTCTTCAAGTTCTGGATCGGGAGTTTCTGAAGTCATACGGACATGGATTGTGATCAATCCACAACCAACTGCACAGGGTAAACATGGACTGGTTCGGTGGGAATTACCGACCAGTTACACTGCAAATGGCTGATTGAATGGAATTGCGCGGCGCCATCGCGGTGAAGCCGGGGTTTGAAGCCTGTAAGCAGGATCAGCGTGCAGCCACTCGGCCATTTTCTCTGATAATCTTCTTTATCTGTGTCGAGTACGGTGGCGCTGGCACGTTCACATTCCTGACTGCGTCTGCAAACGTTCCTTATCAACTCTGTCTTCTTCCAATCGCCGTTTGGGCACAGCCGCCTGGGAGTCTCTCATGTTCCGTGTTTGTGACTTTCTAAAGCTCTCCCTGCTTGGTTTGTTTTGTACAGCCGCGGCGGCGGACGAGTTGACTCGGGAAGAGCTCAACTTCTTCGAATCGAAAATTCGCCCGGTCCTGATTCGTGAGTGCTACGGATGCCACTCCAACAAGTCAGGGAACGTGCGAGGCGGACTGAAGCTTGATACCCGTGAACTGATGCGAATCGGGGGGAGCACCGGTCCCGCCGTAGTTCCCGGAAAACCCGATGAAAGCTGGCTGTACAACGCAATCACGCATCAGGATTTTGTGATGCCTCCAAAACGAAAGCTGCCACAGAATGTGATCGCGGATTTCAAAAAGTGGATCGAGATGGGGGCTCCGGATCCACGCGAAACAACGGTTGCCAAAATCCAGTCCACCATTTCCAAAGAAGACATTTCAACAGCCCGAGATTCCTTCTGGGCTTATCAGCCACCCGAACGACACACTCTCCCGGATGTGGAACAAACGGGCTGGGCGGCAACAGACATCGATCGATTCGTGCTTGCGAAACTCGAAGAGTCCGATTTCTCTCCCGCAGCCGACGCCGAACCATGGCAGGTGTTGCGACGACTCACATTTGACCTTGTTGGCCTGCCGCCATCACCAAAGCAGATCAAAGCATTTACGGAAGCGTGGGAAAGCAACCCAGATCGTGCCATCGAAACGGTTGTCGACAAGCTGCTTGAATCTCCTCAGTTTGGAGAGCGCTGGGGCCGACACTGGCTTGATGTCGTTCGATACGCTGAGTCCACAGGGCGCGGTGTCAACATGACATATCCCCACGCATGGCGTTATCGCGACTACGTCATCGACTCCTTCAACGAAGACAAGCCATTCAATCGTTTCGTCCAGGAACAACTGGCAGGGGACCTGCTGCCAGTCCGCACGGATGAGGAATGGTCAGAGAATCTTGTGGCCACCACGTTTCTGGCAATCGGCCCCAGGAATGTCAACGAGAACAACCGTGTTCAGTTTGCGGCGGACCTGATTGACGAACAGATTGACACCACAACTCGCGTCTTCATGGGGATGTCAGTCGCCTGTGCCCGCTGTCATGACCATAAGTTCGACGCAATCCCTCAGGCGGACTACTACGCCATGGCGGGGATCTTTCGAAACGCGACCACCTTCTTTGGTAATCCTCCGTCCGAATATGGTGAGTTCACCAATGTCCAGGCGAAACGCACAAGCAGCCTGATTCGACTTCCAGTCAGTGACCCCAGCCCATTCGATAAGTCATACACGGCAGCTGAACTTGCGGACCTGCGTCAGCAAATGACTGATGCGATGCAGTCACGACGAGAACTGCGCAACGCCGGATCACGGGACTCCGGTTCCGGAGACGCAGCCCGCAACGCGCAGCGTAACCGACTGCGAATCAACAACCAGCTCGCGGACATCTCTGCGAAGCTTGCAGTCGTTGATCAGAACGGCAAACCGATCAGCTATACAATGGGTGTCCAGGAACTGGCGGACCCACAGAACGCTCGTATTCTGGCACGCGGAGAAATTGACCAGCCGGGCCGGGAAGTCAGTCGCGGTTTCCCTCAGGTGCTCTGTAGTACTCCCACAAAGATCTCTTCCAAATCGAGCGGCCGTAAGGAGCTCGCACGGTGGATTGGCAGTGACGAAAACCCACTGACCGCTCGCGTCATGGTCAATCGCATCTGGCAGCACATGATGGGACGGGGCATTGTGTCATCAACAGAGAACTTTGGAGTGACCGGGCAGTTACCCAGCCATCCACGACTGCTGGATAACCTTGCCGTTGAATTCGTCGAGTCGGGCTGGTCCGTCAAGACGATTGTCAAACAGATCGCACTTTCCCGTGTCTATCGAATTCAGTCCTCTCACAACACTGAGTATCACGAGCTGGACCCGGACAACACGTTGTTGTGGCGGGCCAATGCAAGGCGGCTGGATGCCGAAGCCATTCGTGATGCCATGCTGGCGATGAGCGGTCAGCTGGACCTCAAACGCCCTCGCGGGTCTGAAGTTGCAAAAGCAGGTTATGTGCGTGTACAGGGCGGCGTCCTGGGAAATCCACGTGACATCGCCCGAGAAGCCATTCAGCAGATCGGTCGTAATTCCGGTGGTCAGATCCAGCCAGGCAATGGAAGGGGACAGTTTGGAGGCGGTAACCGGCCACAGGGCGGACGGCCACAGTTTGGAGGCGGTAACCGTCCACAGGACGGACGCCCTCAGTTTGGCAGTGGCAATCGTCCTCAGGGAGGACGTCCGCAAGGTGGACGCCCTCAATTCGGAGGTGGACGCCCTCAATTCGGAGGTGGACGCCCTCAATTCGGAGGTGGACGACCGGGCGGATTCAGAGGTGGTCAGACAGGCGGTATGGACCGTGAATCAATCATGAGCGAGGTGGCGCACAGGGTCTCACACCAGCTGGATATGGAAGACGCAAAGTTTCGAAGTGTCTACCTGCCCGTTGTCCGTGACGAGGAACCTCGATCACTGGAAGTCTTCGACTTCGCGGACTCCAGTGCCGTGACCGGACAACGGGAGACCTCAAACACAGCCAATCAAGCGCTGTACATGATGAATAATCGATTTGTGATTCAGCAGAGCGAGGCTCTCGCAGATCGCCTGATCAGATACTCCTCCGTGCCCGCGGAGCAGGTCGGAGTTGCCGTGCAGATTACTCTGGGGCGTGCTCCCACGGCAGGCGAACGCGCAGCATTGGTTCGCTTCGCACGTGAGTTCTCTTCCGAAGGCGGATCCTCTTCCCGCCACCGCGACACTCTGGCCGCCATGTGCCAGTCGCTGTTTGCCTGTGCCGATTTTCGGTACGTCGAGTAGTCAGTCTCATCTCAACGTTATTCAACGAGCTTCGACATGTTTTCACGACGTCAGATTCTTCAGAATGTCTCCGCGGGATTCGGGTACCTTGCGTTTGCCGGCATTAGTTCGACAGCCGCCGCACAGGAGTCGGAGCAACAGAATCCGCTGGCTCCCAAAACGCCTCATTTCCCGGCTAAAGCCAAACGTGTCATCTTCCTGTGTATGCAGGGTGGCCCGTCACACGTAGACACTTTTGACTATAAGCCGGCCCTGGCAAAGGATCATGGCAAAGCAGGCAAATACGGTGGCTCGCTCCTGAAGTCACCGTGGCAGTTTCGTCAACGTGGCGACAGTGGCCTCTGGATCTCTGACCTGTTTCCTGAAGTGGCAAAGCAGGCTGATGACCTCACTCTGATTCGCTCCATGCAGTGCGATCAGCCCGTGCATCCGGGGGCGATGACTCAAATGCACACCGGGACAGCTCAGTTCATCCGTCCCTCTCTGGGAGCATGGACCCTGTACGGGCTGGGAACTGAAAACGACAGTCTGCCAGGCTTCGTATCACTCAGTCCACCCTCAGGCAGTTCGCGAAACTTTGGCAGCGCATTCCTCCCGGCAATCTACGGAGGAGCCAAAGTCGGGCGTGGCGGACGTAACCAACAACGGTTTGCACGCGCTGGCGGAGCAGGTGAGATTGTGCCGGACATCAAGAACCCAAAGATGACCAAACGTCAGCAGCGGTCCCAGCTAAACCTGATTCAGGCATTGAACCAGGACAAGCTCCGGCGCGAAGAGTTTCAGCCGGGCGTAGAGGGCATCATTGAGTCCTATGAACTGGCGTTCCGCATGCAGGATGCCATGCCCGAGTTGATGGATACATCGAAAGAGTCAGCCGCCACTCTCGCAATGTACGGAGCAGACGGCGGAGACACCGAAAACTTCGGTAAACAGTGCCTCCTGGCTCGGCGATTCGTGGAAGCAGGCGTTCGATTCGTTGAGGTAACTCACGGCAGTTGGGACCAGCATGTCAATCTGTCCGGTGACCATCAGGTGAGGGCCGATGCCTGTGACAGGCCAATCGCAGGCCTGCTGAAAGACCTCAAGCAACGCGACATGCTCAAAGACACACTCGTCATCTGGGGCGGTGAGTTTGGACGGACACCTGCCGCTCAGGGGGGCGACGGACGCAACCACAACAACAAAGGTTACACCACCTGGATGGCGGGAGGCGGAGTCAAAGGTGGCTTCAGTTATGGTGCGACTGACACACACGGCTACGAGGCCGTTGAGAACAAATGCCACATTCACGACTGGCATGCCACGATCCTGCACCTACTGGGCCTGGATCACACTCAGCTGACCTACCGCTATGCGGGCCGTGACTTCCGACTCACTGACGTCCACGGCGTGGTGGCAAAAGACATTCTCGCGTAGCGAGATCCTCTCTCTGAATTCCCCTCTGTGGTCTCTGTGGCTGATACCGAGACCATGAGCTGGCGCAATCCGAATCTCGGCAAGTTCGGGTTTTTCTGCGGGCTCGCAGAGCTCGGCAACAGTTGCACTCCGTCTTAACAGACCTGCTGAAGGTCGGAAAAATCGGGCTTCCAACTCGGCTTGTATTCGAACAGCCGCACCCGTTTTCTTCCGAAAACGCTGCCAAAACCGCCTGCGTAAATCGGGGTATTGCAAATTCTGCCGATCTGCAACAATCCCCGACCATCGTGATCGCCCAATGGATCAGGCTCACCACGGTTCATTTCAACCCGGTTACTTCAGGGAGGAGAAACTGATGCGTTGTTTGAATTTGCGATCGTTCGCCGGAACTGTGCTACAGGCTGGCGGCGCTGCCGCCGTACCTCCCGTGAAGCCTGTGACTCTCTCGACCGTGCTGGAGAATTCCGAGGACAAAAATGGCACGACGCTGAATGAAAAGGAACTGAAGGAGCTGAGAGACGAACTGAAGAAAGTGGCATCGACACGCGTCATTCTGAATTCTCTCATGCCAAACGGTCGATCACCGACACTGGGCGGCTTTCAGACAATGTCGATCATGTCGGCGGTATGTCGACGTCACGTTCACATTGCCAACCGAAATGGGTTTGAGTGCAACCACCGTTCGGGTTCCGGACGGCGAGTGTGCTGTCGCGTCAGTAACTCTGGGAGACGAACCAGCAAGGATGCTGATTCGCGCCAGAATTCGCGTTCTTGAAGAGGAAGAAGAGATCCTCTCCGAGTAACGCACTGACTCGACAAGCTGACGAGACGGGCTGGCATGGTGGCCAGCCCGTTTCTCGTTTGACACCATTGCCAAAGGCGGACAAATGCAGTTGAATGCGGTTTCCCGTCACGTCGCTCAACATGCTGCTCAGCCTTGGAAGAAAAGCTCGACAATCAACTCATCGATGAAGCCGTCGCAGGAAGCGTCGAGGCTTTTGAGGTGCTGGTCAAACGCTATCAGACCCGCCTTGTGCACAGCCTCGAACACGCCCTCGGCTCACGGGATGACGCACTGGACGCCGCTCAGCAGGCATTTGTGGCAGCATGGCGAAAGCTGGACTCGTTTCGCAAGGACGCTCAGTTTTATTCATGGCTGTACCGCATCGCAATGAACGCGGCCATCAGTAAACGTCGCAAAGCACGCGTAGCTACTACGTCTCTCGACAAACTGTCAGAAGCATCCGGAAATACGGCAGCAGATTCAGAGGACACGGCTCCTGACCGGCGCATGGAGTCGGAAGAAAACGTTCGGCTTGTGCAGGAAGCGCTGCAGCAGATCGCCGAGGAATTCCGACAGCCGCTGATTATGAAGGAAATGGACGGCTTCTCGTACGAAGAAATCGCCAGCGTGCTGGACATCCCCGTGGGCACTGTCCGCAGCCGCATCTTCCGCGCACGCAGGGAATTGACGGCACGATTGGAACGCCTGTTCCGAGAAGATTGACGTCCTATGGACGAAGCGACTTTTCTTAAGCAGATTCGCCTTTCGTTCGATGATGACGAGTTGCGTCTGGTTTACGCAGACTGGCTGGAAGAACAGGGGAGGATTGAGGCGGAGCTTGTTCGCCTCGAGATTGGTTTATGCACCATGCCCGTCGATGATCCGGCTCGGCTGGGGACTGAGACGGAGTTCTCCAGACTCACTGCCGGGATCGACGAGCACTGGAAGCATCAAGTGCTGAGAGTCGGTCCACCCCGCGACGATGGGGATTACTGCCTGTGCCTGAATCAGAAATCAGAACTCCGGTTTCACCGCGAAACACAGGACACGGAATGCGACGCATGGCACCAGTTACTCGAACTGATCGAGAAGGCTCGAAGAAACGGAGACCATGAATTCAGCCCTCTGGAGGAAATTGATGACGGACATCGGATTATCACACTGCCTCCAGAAATAGGGATGCTCAAGGATGTGCGGAGGCTCCATCTGTATGGCAGCAGGCTCCGCATAATTCCACCGGAGATTGGTGAGATGGCGTCGCTCGAACAGTTCTTTCCGTATACGTCATATCAACTGCATTGGTTTCCCTGGGAAATCACGCGTTGTCGAAAGCTGGCGGACAGCGGTGTCAGTACCCGGGCGTTGTATGGAAACCAGAGAACACGCGTTGGGTTTCCTCAACTCGGCTCGTATGCGTCGCTGGGGCTCACATCACCACGTGCCAAAAGACCATGCAGTGTGTGCCGGAAACCGTTTAAAGACAAAGGTGAGTTTCGCGTCTGGATCTCGCGGGGAGTCGCAACCGACGTGATCCCAATGCTGGTTAACGCATGTTCAATGAGGTGCGTTGAGCAGTTGCCACGCCCGGCTAAGAATCACATTTCCCACGTCCATCGCGGCGGCAACGTCATCCAGCCTCCCACGTGGGGGTAACCGCAGGCCAGACAGATGTAGCTGCCGTGGCCAGCGGCCCGGAGAATCAGCGGGAACGCATCCCGTACCAGAAGGTCTGCCGTACCTCGTTTTGCTCGCTCCGGCACACTGATCTATCTGTTGAAATACAGACGACGACCGGGCATGCCATCCGGCCATGATTCGACAACAGTGGCGTCTCGAACGACGAACCTGCCATTCACAAGAACGTGTTCAAATCCCTCCGCGGGGACACAAGGCTCATCCCATGACGCTGCATCATTCACACGGTCGGCGTCAAACACAACAATGTCGGCGAAACGGCCTTCCTCAAGGACTCCACGATCTTTCAGTCCAAACTTTTCGGCCGCATGGCCACTGAGTTTGTAAGCGGCGTCTTCAAGAGTCAGCCGCTGCTTCTTACGAACAAACCGGCCAAGCAGACGGGCGGCGGAACCAAACTGGCGAGGATGAATCATGCCCCCCTCAGCATAGATTCCATCGCTGCCCATCATGTACAGATCGTGCTCAAGAAACGGACTGATCAGATCATCGTCGCCCTCGAGATAAACACACAGGACCGCCATTCGTTCTTCAATCAGCAGGTTCAGCAATGCCTTTTCCGCTGGCAATCCGGTCGACGAAACGTATTCACTCAACAGCATTCCCTGAGCGCCCTCGTTTTCGCGGCCGGGCAGCCATGCAATGCGAATGGAATCAAGCGCCAGTTTGTAGTTCTTCAGGTTGGCGGCAAACTTCGCCTGGATTTCCGGCCGTTGAATTCGAGTCATCGCAGCCAGGGGGCCTTCGTCCCAGACCTCATAGGGCAAAAGATAGTTCAGCATCGTGCTGCCGGGGAGGTAGGGGTACACATCGAAACTCAGAGGCACTTCTTTCCGAGCATTCTCCAGCCAATCAATGATGTCCTCCGCAACAGTCCCAACAATGCACTTCAGATGCGATACATGCAGAGCCGCTCCAGACCTCCGACAGATGTCCAGCGCCTCATCGAGTGCCTTGAACAATCCGAGCTTATAGCGAATGTGCGTCGCATACAGGCCTCCATACTCTGCCACCACACGACAGGCCTCGGTCAGTTCGTCTGCCGAACTGTGACATTGCACAATGTAGTCGAGCCCGGACGACAGGCCGACTGCCCCCTGATCCATTCCCTGCCGAATCAGATCAGCGATCTGCCCCATCTGTTGAGTAGACGGCGGCTCCGGGCCGAATCCACAGACTTCAGCCCGGACGTTTGCATAGGGCACATGAGGAATGGCATTCTGGGTACATCTGCCGTCCATCGCGTCCATGAACTCCGCGATCGATGTCCAGCCCTGGTACTCGTCCAGACGCAGCCCGTCGAGCGCCCGCAGGTAAAAGAACCACTCACGCCATGTCTGTTCACTGACAGGCGCGTAGCTGATGCCATCAAGAAGAGTGACCTCCGTCGTAAATCCCTGCATGATCTTGGATGACTGCAACGGCTCCTTCAGCATCCAGCCGTCTGAATGGTTGTGAACATCCACGAAGCCAGGGGCCACACACAGGCCACTCACATCAAGTCGCGACCCACAATCGGCGGTTGACAGATCGCCGATGGCCACAATCCGGTCTGCGTTGACGCCGACATCGGCAATGCGACGAGGTGCCCGAGTGCCATCAAGAATCGTACCGCCGGCTAAGACTGTTTCGAACATAGAGTGGATCCATTAATGGCCAGCGCGGAATCCTGCTCCGCAGGCACGGCATGCGCTGCAATTGCCGCAGCATTGGTTGCGGAACTGTTTCCGAGCCCAAAACTCCCATTTCAGGAACTGATTGTAGCCCGACTCTCCGTGTCTGAAACCGACGCCCGGATCCCGACTATTCCGGCAGCTCACAAAAAAAGCCCGGCGATTGCCGGGCTTTGTGCGTTGCCGGCATTCATGGAATCACCGGTTTCTCCTATCTGCATCAACTGAACTCAGGTCGTCGTCCGTTCAACTGCTCTTTGAGTCGATTCACAATGCTGGAGTGCATCTGACTGACACGAGACTCGGACAGTCCCAGAGTCATCCCGATCTCCTTCATGGTGAGTTCCTCGTAGTAATAGAGGATAATGATCAGTCGTTCGTTGCGATTCAGCCCTTTGGTGACGATCTTCATGACGTCCAGCTTTTGAATGCCGTCCGTCGGATCCTCACCCTTGGCGTCCTGCAAAACGTCGACTTCGCGGACGTCTTTATAGCTGTCTGTTTCGTACCACTTCTTATTCAGGCTGACGAGGTTGATGGCAGACGCTTCGGCACGGTGCTTTTCAAACTCCGTAATCGTAAGGCCCATTTCACCCGCCAGTTCATTGTCTGTTGGTGGTCGACCTGTGCGTGCCAAAACGGCCTTGCGTGCCGCCTCCAGCTTACTGGCCTTGCTGCGAACAAGACGAGGAACCCAGTCCATCGTTCTCAGTTCATCCAGCATCGCGCCTCTGATTCGTGGAACACAGTATGTTTCAAACTTAACGCCGCGTTCGAGGTCAAAGGCTTCAATGGCATCCATCAGACCAAAGACGCCGGCAGACATCAGGTCGTTCAGATCCACACCTTCGGGCAGCTTAGCCCACACTCGTTCCGCGTTGTATCTCACCAGTGGTAGATACCGTTCCATCAGGCGATTACGCAGAGCCTGGTTGGACTGGTCCTTCTTGAACTCAATCCAAACGTCTACGACATCTTCACTGATCTTGGTAGCCATTCATTCCTCCATGACGAACTGCGTCCGTACGCCGTGTTTTGCTGTATCGCAAACCATCGGCTCCGGCTGCCCTGGGGGTCCAGTACGATCGCTACAATCTGACATTCACTGCGAAACTCACTTGAATCAGTTCAGATCCCGCGAAATGAACTGAAGAGTGAACAGTGAGTCAGAGCCATCAATGGACCATCAGAACCACAGCCTGAAAGCTCCGTTTTCATTCCATGGATAAAATCTTTCAGGAGGTTTGTTATTCCGGCAACTGTGTCGGAAAGCTCCTTCAGGTTTATCCTCAACCTTCAAAACCGTTTCCGGTTCCTCACGAGCGAGCTGCATTCGTCATCGCAATGCGATCCCGCGACGAACACGTCTCAGCCATCATCAAACACGTCCTTGTGTCAGAACTTGGCCTCGTGTGACGGGTTGATAATTCAGCATAGGGGTGGCAGCAAGAGGGATGAAGCTGGCAATTCTCCTCTTTTGGGGCGTAAATGATGGGTCCGGCAGAAACAACCGTTTGCACTCTGGTCCGTCGGCAGAAACGGTTTGAAGGGAGATTTTCAGGCCGCCATTGTGCGACGCGCAGACGCACATTCTGCGGAAACACCTGCTTTACGTCAGCGTGGCACCTACCCGGGCAGTTGGTGACGACCGAAACTCGGGCGAACCTTATACGTCACAAACCATCGCAGCGTGTCGAAGCGCCTTGACCGGATCATCCCAGGAGGGAATGAACTCCTGAGCAACAAACCTGTCATATCCCGTATTCAGAATGGCTCGCATCACAGCCGG
>CAJWGB010000090.1 GCA_913031625.1 uncultured Planctomycetaceae bacterium
CGCACCGTCTGGCCGCTCGTTGACACCCGAGGCCTCACGGCCTTCGGCTCACATGGACTTCATGCAGCACGGCTAATTTTGGGAACAAGTTGCAACGACGGATGCAATTTCCTGTTCCGCTACGGCAATTTACCCTTCATTCGAGCTCTTCCCAACGCTGGTAGCATTGCTCCAGCTCTTCCGTCAGCTGTTGCAGCTCGTTCTGCACGTCGGCAATCACCGCGCCGTCCTTCTTAAAGAACTCCGGGTCGCTCATGAGCTCGTGGATCTCGGACTGGCGCGTCTCAAGGCGGTCAATGCGATCCGGTAGTTCATCCAGTTCGCGCTGGTCCTTGTAGCTCAGCTTTCGCGACTGTGCAGTGTCAGACCCGGAGGACGGCGACTCTGCAGGCACCGCAGACTTTGGCGGATCAGCGGCAACGGTTGCTGGCTCAGGTCGCTGTCGAATCCAGTCGTCGTAGCCTCCGTCGTATTCTCGCAGCAGCCCATTGCCTTCGAACGCGACCACGCTGGAGACCACGTTGTTGAGAAACGCGCGATCGTGGCTGACCACGAGGATCGTGCCGCCAAACTGAGGCAGTGTTTCTTCCAGGAGTTCCAGAGTCTCTGTATCAAGATCGTTGGTTGGTTCGTCAAGCACAAGCACGTTCGCAGGACGAGCAAGCAGGCGAGCCAGCAGCAGCCGGTTCCGTTCGCCGCCACTCAGGAAGCCAACGCGAGTATGCGCGCGATCCGGCGTGAACAGAAAGTCCTGCAGGTAGCCCATCACGTGCTTCTGCTTGCCGTTGATCAGCAGCTGATCAGATCCCGGGCTGATGTTCTCCCGAGCGGTTTTCTCAGGGTCCAGCTGATCGCGTAGCTGATCGAAATAGGCGACGGACAGATTTGTGCCCGCCCGCACGCGTCCTTCCTGAGGTTGCAGATCGCCAAGCAGGATCTTCAGCAGAGTCGATTTTCCGCAGCCGTTGGGACCGACGAGTCCAATTCGATCGCCTCGGAAAACCGTGATTGAAAAATCATCGATCAGTGGCTGGCCGTCAAAGGAATGGCCAACTCCTTCGACGGCAGTGACCAGGCGACCGGACTTTTCCGCTTCCTGCAGCTGGAGCCGCGCTGTGCCAAGCTTACTGCGACGCTGCGTTCGTTCCACACGCATCTTCTTGAGAGCTCGCACTCGTCCTTCATTCCGGGTGCGTCTGGCTTTGATGCCCTGACGAATCCATCGTTCTTCTTCCGCCAGCTTGCGGTCAAACTGAGCGTTCTCTGCTTCCTCGGCCGCCAGGAGTTGATCGCGGCGTTTCAGAAACGTCTGGTAGTCGCACGTCCAGTCAAACATTCGACCGCGATCGATCTCGATGATGCGATTGGCGATCTCCTGAAGGAAGACCCGGTCGTGAGTAATAAAGATCAGGGTTCCGGTGAATCGGCTGATATATCCCTGCAGCCAGAGAATCGACTCAATGTCCAGATGGTTTGTCGGTTCATCCAGCAACAGGACGTCTGGATTCGGGATCATTGCCTGTGCCAGGAGGACGCGCCGCTTCATTCCCGCTGAGAGATTATTGAACGGCTCAGTCACTGGCAGCTGCATCTGTTTCAGCAGACTCTCCAGTCGGTCGCCGGCGTCCCACAGTTCTGCGGCTGCGACTTTGTCACTGGCCGCTTCATAGTTCTGCTGCTCGTTGTCGGTGAGCTGGCCACCGTCCTGGAGCTTCTGCGACAGCTGATGAAAGCAGGCGACTGCATGCGATGACTGGCCGAATGCATCCGCCGCCACTTCGAACACACTGCGATCCGGGCAGTCCGGAACGTCCTGTGTGAGTTTTGTGACTGTGGTGTCTGCTGAGAGCACCACTGTTCCGTCGTCCGGTTCCAGTTGCTTCTGAATCAGCTTCAGAAACGTCGACTTTCCGGCGCCGTTGCGGCCGACGAGTCCCACGCGTTCGCCGGCCTCAATATTCAGGGAGGCGTTCTCGATCAGCGGCGGCGAGGAATAGCCAAACGTGAGGCCAGTGATACTAATCTGAGCCATTCGGCGACTACCTGCTCAGAAAACTGAGGACGATAATGAATGAGGTCAGCACGCCGATGAAGAACGAGATGCTCAGGCCAATGAGCGACAGGATCCTTGGTCTGCGATAGATGGAACCGTACATGCACATTGCCAGTGAGACAACGGTCAGGATCGCCCCGCAAATGACGAGTGCTTCCACCGTCGTGGTGCGCCATGATTCCCATGCTGGCTTGCCATTTCGGTCCACCGGCCCGGCGGAGCCGATCAGCATCCATGCTCCATGAGCGACAAGCTGCAACAGTGACAGCCAGAACCCGATGAACCCTGGACGATTCGCGGCGAGGACATTCCAGAGGTCTCGGAGTGACCCGTCCGGCTCGACTTCCTGCGGCATTGCGATCTGATCGCTCTGTCTGAGACCAACTAGCCCTGTGACAGCACGCCTTCATTTTCGGTGCGTGTGCCGTGGGAGGTCTGCTCCTGCACGGCGCGAAAGCGAGAACCGTGAATCAGGCGTTCCCACCAGCGGGCGCGCCTCAGGCGATGGTCATCAAGAGCCACCTGATGACGCTTACCACGCCGCGTAATCAGTTCCGCCATCCCATCTGCGACAGCACAGACGACCCAGAACTTTTCCACGATGTAGTTGTAACTTTCCCCCTTGGCCGCGGGCACGGTGCTCTGAGCACGCGGGCCAGGCGAAGAACTGACTTTCTGTTTTCGGTAGATGACCCAGTCACCTGATTTCAGATTGTTCAACATGGCGCATTCCAATTACTGATGAGAGGGGCTAACCACTCGGTGTGAAACTTCCTGTTTCACCGGTCGACGAACGTCACATCGTCATAAGGCGCAAAAAGGTGCAAACTTCGGCAACGTGTTACGGTATGGTACGCGACGCCGCAGGTCATTTGAAGTGCAAATTCCGTGCCCGGGTACTGAAGATGGTGAGTTAAACCTTACTTGATGTTGTTGATTCGCTCACGCGCCGCGGCTGCGTCCGGGTCATTGGGGTTGAAGTGTTCGACCGCGGACCATTGAATCTGGGCATCTCGGTATCGTCGCTCCTGTTCAAGCATCCGAGCAAGGAACTTGCGTTGATCAAGCCGGTCTCCAGTGTTGATCACGCGCTCAAGCAGAAAGTCGATGGCCTCACGCTTGCGGTCAGTCGAACCCAGCAGTCGTGCCCAGAGAAGTTCCTGGCGAATCGTCGGAGCCTTTTTGGCCTCGAGCCACCGCTGTTCTGCCTCCTTGAGCAACCTTTCCCGCTGCGTCCTGCCCGGACCGTCCAGTGAGCGGCTGTCTGAATGAGCATTGGGCTTATTGCTGCGTAGATGCTGGATCGCGCGATTCAATGCTTCGTAGTGGGGTTCAGAATCTGATAACAGCACCGGGCGACTGCCAAAGTCCGTCGTGAACTGCTCAGCAGCCAGGCTCTCCAGCCGCTTCTGGCAGGATGAGCACTGCCCAATATGATCTTCCAGAGCCCGCTCTTCACTGCTGGAAATCCGTCCCTGCACGAACTGCTCAAGCAGACCATCATCGGGGCATTCAGTCATCAGTCACCGATTTCCTGAAGATCTCCCGCAGGCGTCGGGTAACGCGGGATCGAGCGATATAGACAGCACCACTTGAGAGACCCAGCTCTTTTGCAACGCTTTCAATCGGCAGCTGATCAACGCTCGTCTTCCAGAATGCTAAGAAAGTCGCGTCTTTGAATTCAGTCCGCACACGGTCAGCCGCCCATTCAAACGTCCGCTGCTGATACTCCTGCTCCCAGATCTGCTGATCTTCTTCCTTCGAGACATTCTGCAGCTGCCGGTGCACCTTGCTGTCACCGGAGGCCTGAGGCCGAATTTTTCGAGCGGCGATGATGTTCTTCATCCGGTTGCCGGCGATCCGAAACAGCCACGCCCGGAACGCGCCGATCCGGCGGTCGTACTCGAACCCGCCAATCGCGTTCGAAACACTCAACAACACATCCTGAGCAAGGTCTGCAGCGTCGGCATCCTGCATACCCCGCTTCCGGGCGTAGGCAAAAATCAGCGGCGTGTAGAGGTCCACGAACTCCGCCCATGCTCCGGTATCGGACGAGTCCCGAACTCGAAGCAGCAGACTGGGGCGTGTAACAGGAGTGACCGGCATGAAAATGGGTGCTGTCTGGCCCAGCATGTCAAGGGTGAGCAGGCCGCAGCCTGACGATCAGACGCAGCCGGGTCACTCTAACGGTTCCCAACACGGCAGGAAACATTTTCTGTGCGCAACCAGTGTCTGGAGCAACAGCCACGGATTGATAGAATCGGAGGTCTCCCCGGAAACAGCTCCGCAAACGGAAAAACCATGTCCCGCATCCAGCAGCTCGACCCTCATGTCATCAATCGCATCGCCGCCGGTGAGGTGATCGAACGGCCGGCGAGTGTCGTGAAAGAGCTGATGGAGAACAGCGTCGACGCGTTGTCCACCCGCATCGAAGTGGATATCGCCGGAGGCGGCATCGATCTGATTCGGATTTCCGATAACGGCGAAGGAATGCACCCGGACGACATGGAGCTGGCGGTGACCAGCCATGCCACCAGCAAGATCCGCAGTGATTCCGATCTGGAGCAGGTGTCCACGCTGGGCTTTCGCGGCGAAGCCCTGGCTTCCATCGCCTCGATCAGCCGCTTTCGAATCAGGACACGCCGGACCGGACTTGATGCCGGCCAGGAGCTCGAGTCAGAGGGAGGCACCATTCGCCATCTGCGACAGTGTGGTGCGCCTCAGGGAACCGTGATTGAAGTCCACAACCTGTTCTTCAATACACCGGCCCGCCGCAAGTTCCTGAAGAAGCCCTCGACTGAATTCGGCCGGATCAGTGAACAGTTCGCAAAAATCGCGCTCGCAAATCCTAACCTGCACCTGGTCCTGCGTCACAACGAAAAACTCGTTTACGAACTGCCCGCCACCCCCAGTCAACTCGACCGCATCCGGCGCTTCTTCGGCAGCGATGTGGGTGACAAACTAATTCCCGTGGAATCGGAAACGACCGTCACCAGTTTCCAGCCGAGCCCGGACGGTCCCGTCGAAACCAGCTCAGCAATTCGACTCTGGGGATACGTGGCGGACCCGTCACTCAGTCGGTCGACGCGTAAAGATCAATACCTGTTTCTGAATGGTCGGCATATTCAGGACCGCAGCCTGCAACACGCACTCGGAGAAGCGTACCGTGGACTGCTAATGGTCGGTCGGCATCCGATCAGCTTTTTGTTCCTCGAAGTGCCACCCCACCTGGTCGACGTGAACGTCCACCCAACAAAAACAGAGGTCCGATTTCAGGACAGTCAAACTCTGTATCGCCAGCTGCTGCATACTCTGCGTGAAAAGTTTCGTGAGCTTAACTTCCAGTCAGAGATTCAGGTTCCCAAACCCACTGAGCCAGAAACTCCGGTCGTCACCCAACAGCAGCGCGAACTGGATGTCTGGGCATCCAGTTCGATCGCATCGGTCCCGCGAGTGACGCCTCTGGAAACCAGGAGTGCCCCGGCAGGCGGACTGCAGTCGCCGGCAGCCCGATCAGACTCTCCTCACCGCAGAGAGTTTGCTCCCAACCTGAAATCCGCAGCATTCCACCCGGATGTTGTGGCCGCCGTACAGGCTCCTGAAGAAGATGCTGCAACCGGCGAAGGTTACGAAACCGTGGAAGCTTTCGTGCCCGCGTTGCCGATTCCTGAATCACAGTCGGACGTAGCAACAGAGACTGTGCATGGAACGGACTATCGCGGATTTCAAATCTACGACTGCTATCTGGTTGTTGCGGGCGATAACGGGCTGGAGATCATTGATCAGCATGCCCTGCATGAACGCATTCTTTACGAGTACCTCCGCCAGAGGGTTCTCGCCGGCAACGTTGAGAGCCAGAAGCTGCTGATTCCGGAGACGGTCGAGTGCAGTGCCGGTGAAGCCGCAGTCATTATGGAGTACCAGGAACTTCTCGCTGAAATCGGTTTTGAAATCCAGGAGTTTGGCGGCACGACCCTGCTGATCTCTGCTCACCCGGTCATGCTGCCGCGAGGGAACTTTGTCAGAATCCTTCGTGACCTGGCCGGACAGCTGGAAGAATCAGACGGCAAGACGTCTCGCCGCGATCTGCTCGACAACATGATGCACACCATGGCCTGTCGAGCGGCCATCAAAGCCGGGCAGCGGCTGGCACCTGAAGAGATGCACGAACTGCTGGAGCAGCGGCACCTCGTCGATGACGCTCATCACTGTCCCCACGGACGCCCCACCTCATTATTGCTGTCGCGTATGTCACTGGACAAACAGTTTGGGCGACTTGGTTAGGCTCTGTCGATCAACTGTTGATGCTGCGGCCAGCCGTTGGCCATGAGAGAGCATGGCAGTGGCTCACAGACCCTGACTTTCCAACACCACTCCTGCCGACTCATCTGTTTGTTCAGGTGAGCCCAACCACACGCGTACGGCGGCTTCCAGTCCGTCGTACGACGGGAACCAACTGCGGTCCGTCGCTCTGGCTTCGAATCTCCATCTCGATAGAATCGAAGCCCCGCAGATTTCAATCATTCGTTATCGGACTCACCATGAAACTCTCATTTCACACACTGACTGCAATCCTGATGGTGTTTTGCATGTCAGCTGCGGCGAAAGCAGGCAGCCCAAATTTCATTATCATCTTTGCCGATGACCAGGGTTATGGTGACCTCAGCTGTTTCGGTTCAAAGACCATCAAAACCCCGAACATCGACCGCCTCGCACAGGAAGGCCGAAAGTTCACCAGCTTCATGGTGGCATCGCCGGTCTGCACTCCTTCACGAGCCGCACTGTTGACCGGCTGCTATCCCAAGCGAGTCGGCATGCATCAGCACGTGCTGTTCCCGGCATCAACCAAAGGACTGCATCCCTCGGAGCACACGATTGCAGATCACCTGAAGTCACAGGGTTACGCCACCGCCTGCTTCGGAAAGTGGCACCTCGGCCACCACCCGGAAGTTCTTCCAACGTCGAATGGATTCGACACCTACCTCGGTATTCCGTACTCAAATGACATGAACCATCCCGACAACAAAGGCAAGCCCAGGGGAGGCTGGGAAGGGATGGACATCTTGTGGAAAGACCCGGAATCCACGCTGACCAAATGGAAGACGCCTCTGTTTCAGGATGAAAAGATTGTGGAGCTGCCCGTCGATCAGCGAACGGTGACACGACGCTACACGCAGAAGGCAATTGATTTCGTGAAGGCCCACAAAGAGGAGCCGTTCTTCGTCTATCTGCCACACTCCATGCCCCACATTCCACTTTATGTCCCCGATGATGTCCGCGATCCAGATCCAAAGAACGCGTATATCAATGTGATCGAACACATCGACTTCGAAACCGGTCGACTGCTGGATGTGCTTGATGAACTGAAGCTGACAGAGAACACGTACGTCATCTATACGACAGATAATGGACCATGGCTGCCGTTCCGCCATCATGGCGGTTCCGCTGGACCGTTGCGCGATGGAAAAGGCACAACCTTCGAAGGGGGGCAACGAGTTCCCTGTGTCATGCGCGGCCCCGGCATCCCGACCGGCACTGTCTGCGCAGAGCTTACGGGCACGATTGATGTGCTGCCCACGATTGCCGCCATCACCGGCAAGTCGCTCCCAACCGACCGAAAGATTGACGGCATGGACGTGTCTGCTCTCTGGATGGGCAAAGCTGAAAAGTCTCCCCGCAACGAGTTCGTCCACTACACCTCACGCGGTGACCTCGAAGGCATTCGGCAGGGCGACTGGAAGCTGCTGGTCAGGAAACCTCGAGCTCGCCGGAACCAGAAGAACAAGGAGCAGCCCACGCCACAGGTCATGTTGTTCAACCTCAAAGATGACCTCGGTGAACAAACCAATGTCGCTGCCGATCATCCTGGCACCGTGCAGAAACTTCAGGCCCGCATGACCGAACTCGACAACGAGATCACCAGGAATGCCCGCGCCCCCTGGCAAAAGTAGGCCGGGGCGAGCAAAGCGAGGGCCGGCACTGCCTGCTGCTCTTCGCAGCGACGCGACCCAAAACTGAACTCAGCCACACTGCGTGCATCGCCGTTGCAGTTGGTGGATCTGAACCAGGTTTGCGATCGACAGACTGAAAGTACGTCGTGCGGCTGGCCAGGTCTGCTTCTGAGGAAGACGGGGGAATTCCGCGACATGTGATCTGGTGCAGGCGACAGACATGCCGGCCCTCGCTGCGCTGGCCCTGCCAACGAGACTCACATTCTTAACCGCGCTATTCCAGCCCCATGTTCTCAAGATTAACGTTCTTGAGCTTCGCCTTCTTTGCGGCATCCTTGAGCTTGGCCACAACGAAGAACTTATGATTGGCGACCGCCTGTTCGGTGATGTTGAGTCGTCTGGCCACATCTTTGTTGGCCCATCCGAGGACAAAAATAAGCTCCACGCACTGCAGTCGCTCCCAGGCCGCATTCTTCTTGAAGTCAGCAATCAGAGCAGCCAGACAGGCTTCGACAACCGCACTTTCAGCGAATGACGTCTCATGGCTCCGCATGAGACTGGAAGCACCTCGAGCTCCGCCCGTTGGCTCTCGTCCAGGACCATGCTGACTGTCGCCCAACATCAGAGGCACAGTCGGCCTGCGGCCGGCTCGACGCATGGCATCGATCAGCTTGTGGGCGGCAATCGAAAACAGCCAGGACTCTAAAGGAGTCGTCGCATCATAGTTCGGAAGCGCTTTCAGGAACCCCATGAAGGTTTCCTGAACAATGTCCTCAGCAGAAGACTGGTCGCTCAGACGACTGCGAGCGAAGGCAATGAGCCGACCTTCAAACTGGTCGATGCACTCCTGCCATGCATCCTGGTCACCTTCGCGAATCCGTTTGACCAGTGCTCGGTCTGCTTCTGAAGAAGGCATATTCTTTCCGCCAACAGAAAATCATGTCACTGAACACTCATACAGAGCGTCAGCGGCGAGTGTCGCCCGATCATTGCGGGCGCATGGCCGATTGTCAACGACCGAAAACTGCGCACGGATGACGACGAATGGCGGGGCGCTCAAAAACTCAACGGAATCCATCCCGAAAAAATAACGAAGCCGGACTGGTCTTTGTTGAGAGGAGAATCCGTCGCCAGAAGTGGCATTGGCCGGGAGCGGCGCGAGCCGATCGGCCGAGCACGCCTACGAGTTGGATTCGGCCAGCCTAATTCAGAGGTTCACTGCGAGGATAGGATCCCAGAATCTCCAGCCGATCCGCCAGTTTCTCCAGCTCCTTGAGTGTCCTCTTAATCTTCGCGTCAGACACATGACCCTCAAAATCAAGGAAGAACAGGTAGCCGGTTTCCGGAGTCCGCAGTGGGAAGGACTCAATCCAGGTCAGGTTGACCTTGCACTTCTTGAACACTTGCAGCGAATCCGAAAGCGAACCTGGCTTGTGAGGAATCTGCAGCAGCAGTGCCGTTCGGTCGTGTCCTGTGGCAGACGCAATGGAATCACCAATGATGGCGAAACGAGTGATATTATTGCGGTTGTCCTCAATGCATTCCGCCACAATCTGAATGCCGTATTGACTGGCGGCCTGCTGACTGGCGACGGCAGCTGCCCCCGGTTTATCACGCGCCAGCTGGGCAGCAGTCGATGTGCTGGTGACCTCAATCAGTCGAGCGTGTGACATATTCTTGGCAAGCCAGTCTCGGCACTGCGACAGCGCCTGAGGCTTACTGTAGATCTCGGTAATCTCACTGCGATCACATCGCGCCAGCAGGTTGTGATGCACGTGCAGCTGCACCTCTCCGCAGATTCGGAGGGGCAATCGGGTGAACATATCGAGCGTATCAACGATTCGACCATCCGTGCTGTTCTCGATGGGAACCAGCCCATAATCCACATGACCGCGATTCACTTCCTCAAACACAGTCGCGATCGTCGACACGGGCACAAGGTCAGATGACTCGCCGAACCGATTGATCGCCGCGAGATGAGTGAAGCTGTATGCAGGACCGAGATACGCGACACGATCCGAACGAACGCGCTGTCGCCCGGCACTCAGCAGTGGTCGAAAAACGGACTTCAGCTCAGGGACCGTCAGGGGGCCATCACCTTCCGCGTCGAGCAGCGCCCAGAGTTTCTGGTCTTCCTGAATATCGAAGACAGCCTCTTTGGGTGACTCCGCCTCAAGTATGTTTTCAAGGTAAACGTTCACGCGCTCGTTCAACAGTCCGACTAACTGGGTGTCGATTTCAGTCAGTCGCTGTTGCGGAGTCTTGCGAGACTTTGACTTTGGTTCCGCAGGAGACGAACGACGAGCCGCCTTCTTTTTGGCAGGGCGGGATGCTTTTTTCTTCGCCATAACTGCAGGTTGCCGAGTGGAGTAAGGTGGGAGAAGCCTGAGGTGGGACTTCGCTTGTACAGACGCCCCCCCGGGTTTGCAAGTACTGCCAGGACTCGAGACCGGAGGAACCCTAAACCCAAATCTCACGCCCCTGATACTTAACACGACCCCCAACCCTGCCAATACGGCACCAAAGCGAAGACTGCCATATTGGCTCAACATGGGCTCTCCAACAGCGGAAGTCGGGCTGCCAAACTGGCCACCCGCAACTCAGACCAGCATTCAGGGGGAGACGTAAATCATTAAACAGAAACAGTTTATTGCTTTTCTTTATCTTTTGGCGCGCACTTCGCATTCGGGATGGACTCCGCAGATACGGTGATTCCGGCCTGCTGGCCGAGAAGATAAGTTGAACAGGTAAGACAGAAACGAAAGACTCAGGAGTCAAACATGGCAGTTTCCGGCGAAAAGATTATTGGCATCGACCTGGGAACCACGAACTCAGTTGTCTCCGTCATGGAAGGCGGCGAACCCACCGTCATCGCGAATCAGGAAGGCGCTCGTACGACCCCCAGTGTGATCGCTTTCACTGAGAAGGGTGAGACGCTTGTCGGCGACCCGGCCAAGCGTCAGGCCGTAACCAACCCTTCCAATACGATCTACTCCATCAAGCGATTCATGTGACGTCGTCACAACGAAGTCCAGTCAGAAGAAAAGATCGTTCCTTACGACGTCGTTGGTGGTGATTCCGACTACGTCAAGGTGAACGTGAACGGCAAGGAGCACACGCCGCCGGAGATCTCTGCACTCGTGCTTCGAAAACTGAAGGATGCCGCAGAGAGCTTCCTTGGCCTGAAGGTCAACAAAGCCGTCATCACTGTGCCGGCTTACTTCAACGACGCCCAGCGACAGGCAACCAAAGACGCCGGACAGATTGCGGGACTGGAAGTTTCTCGAATCATCAATGAGCCAACCGCAGCAGCTCTGGCATATGGGCTCGACAAGAAACAGGAAGAGAAGATCGTCGTGTTCGACCTTGGTGGTGGAACATTCGACGTATCGATTCTGGAAGTCGGCGATGAACTCGTTGAAGTACTCAGCACAAACGGGGACACACACCTCGGTGGTGACGACTTCGACGAAGTACTGATCGATCACATTGCCTCAGAGTTTGAGAAAACTGACGGCATTGACCTGCGGAAGGATCCAATGGCTCTGCAGCGCCTGCGTGAGGCGGCAGAAAAGACCAAAAAGGAACTGTCAACTGCTCAGACATCTGACATCAACCTGCCCTTCATCACGGCTGATGCCAGTGGAGCCAAGCACCTGCAACTGTCAGTCACACGCGCTGACTTTGAGAAGCTGATCGACCCGCTTGTGGAACGATGTCGCGGCCCCGTTCAGAATGCCCTGAAGGATGCAAAACTCAGCCCGGGCGAAATCAGCGAAGTCGTTCTGGTCGGTGGATCCACACGTGTCCCCAAGGTCCAGGCATTCGTCAAGGAGATGTTTGGCAAGGACCCTCACCAGGGTGTGAATCCGGACGAAGTTGTCTCGCTGGGAGCCGCCATTCAGGGTGGAATCATCGCCGGTGATGTGACCGACGTTGTTCTGCTCGACGTCACTCCGCTGTCTCTCGGGATCGAAACTGAAGGCGGCATCATGACAACACTCGTGGAACGCAACTCACGCATTCCAACGACTCAGTCGCAGATCTTCTCCACAGCTGTGGACAACCAACCGGCTGTGACCGTTCAGGTGTACCAGGGTGAACGTCGCATGGCCTCAGACAACCGGCTGCTCGACCAATTCGACCTGAAAGACATTCCACCGGCACCTCGAGGTGTTCCGCAGGTGGAGGTCACATTCAACATCGACGTCAACGGAATCCTCAGCGTTTCCGCAAAGGACAAGGCCACCGGAAAAGAGCATTCCATTCAGATTCAGGACTCCAGCGGCCTGTCTGAGGACGAGATTGAGAAGATGCGTCGTGACGGTGAAGCGCACGCCGAAGAAGACAAGAAGCGTGAAGAGCTTGCCAAAGCGAAGAACGAAGCCTCGATGCTTATTCATCAGACCGAGAAGACTCTGAAAGAGCATGAAGACAAACTCGACGAAGCGTCAAAAGAAGCCATTTCCGCTTCCTGCGAAAAGGTGAAGCAGGCTGCGGAAGGCGAAGACGCTGCGGCAATCCAAACGGCTCTGCAGGAACTCGGGCAGGCCAGCCAGGCGCTTTACGAGCACATGGCAGCAGCCGCAGAATCTGACGCGCCAGCCGACGCTGAAACATCCGGCGGCGATGACGAAGAGATCATCGACGCGGACTTTGAAAAGAAAGAGTAACCCGCACGCTGGTCCGTGGGCAGTTCGCTGCCCGCGAACCGTGTTGCTGAGGTCACAGTTTCACTCGAGATGGCGTCAGCCATCCGGTTGCCCGATACACGCTCGATGAGACGAGTGTCTCATCAATCACAGGAGTTCCTGCGCGCTGAAATCTGAGCCTCGCCAGAGGCAGCTGATAACAGGAGACAATGATGAGCTTTAATCCTGAACGATTGACAGTCAAAGCCAGCCAGGCAATTCAGTCCGCTCAGTCTCTCGCCGAGTCTCGCAGCCACCGCATCCTGAGACCTCTGCATCTGCTCAAGGCGCTGCTCGACGAAGAACGGGGCATCATGCAACCGCTGATGCAGCAGATTGGCGTGAATCTCGGACAGCTCCACACGATGGTCGATGGAGAACTCGATCGTCTGCCGAAACTGTCTGACGACCAACCGACAGGAGCGGGCCCCGAAGCTGTGAAGGTACTGACGGCAGCTCAGCAGCGCGCTCAGAAAATGGGAGACGATTACACATCCACCGAACACCTGCTGCTTGCGCTCGCAGAAGTCCAGGATCAGGCACAACGGCTGCTCAAACTGAACGCGGTCACCGAAGATGATATTCTGGCTGCACTTTCCAAAGTCCGTGGAGGACAGTCGGTGACCGACCAGCATCCGGAAGACAAATACCAGGCACTCGAAAAGTACGGAGTCGATCTCGTCCAGGCCGCGCGAGACGGCAAGATCGATCCGGTCGTCGGCCGCGACACAGAAATCCGGCGCGTCATTCAGGTTCTGTCCCGACGCCGCAAGAACAACCCGGTCCTGATCGGTGAACCAGGTGTCGGTAAGACAGCGATCGTGGAAGGACTGGCCCAGCGCATCGTGCTTGGCGATGTTCCCCAGAACCTGAAGGACAAGCAGGTATTCGCCCTGGACCTCGGAGCGTTGATCGCCGGTGCAAAATATCGCGGCGAATTCGAAGACCGCCTGAAAGCCGTACTGAAGGAGGTGCAGGATTCCAACGGGCGGATCATCATGTTTATCGATGAACTGCACACAGTCGTGGGAGCAGGTAACAGCGAAGGATCAATGGACGCATCCAATCTGCTGAAGCCAGCGCTCGCACGCGGTGAACTCCACTGCGTCGGCGCCACAACACTCGACGAATACCGCAAACACGTCGAGAAGGATCCCGCTCTGGAACGCCGATTCCAGCCGGTCACCGTTCAGGAACCAAACGTCGAAGACACCATCTCCATGCTTCGCGGATTGAAAGATCGCTACGAGAGTCATCATGGCGTTCGCATCACGGATGATTCGCTGATCGCAGCAGCCACCCTTTCAGACCGCTATATTTCCGACCGCTTCCTGCCGGACAAGGCAATCGACCTGGTGGATGAAGCCGCCAGCCGGCTGCGCATGGAAATCGATTCGATGCCGGCCGAAATCGATGAAGCAACACGGCAGCTGACCCGAATGCAGATTGAAGCTGCTGCACTCGAAAAGGAAACCAGTTCTGAGAGTCAGGAGCGACTGGCAGATCTGCGCAGACAGATCGCTGAGAGCGAGGAAACCACCAACCAGTTGAAGGCGCGGTGGGAAGTCGAACGAGCGGCTCTGTCCGGGCTGAAACCACTGAAGGAGGAAATCGAGCAACTGCGGACAGCGTATTCGCAGGCGTTTTCCAAAGCTCAGAAAACAAATTCGAACGAAGACTATCAGGAGGCATTTAACGCCGACCAGCAGCTCAAGGAAGCAGAATCCAGGCTTGCCGAGATGGAAGCTCAGTCCGCACAACTCACAGAAGACCCCGAAAATCGGCTGCTTCGAGAAGAAGTCACCGACGAAGACGTGGCTCGCGTTGTCAGTCTCTGGACGGGCGTCCCTGTCGCGCGAATGATGCAGGGGGAACGTGAGAAGCTGCTGCGAATGGAAACCGAAATCCATCGCCGCATGATCAATCAGCATCAGGCCGTGGAAGCCGTCAGTAATGCAGTCCGTCGCGCGAGATCGGGGATGCAGGACCCCAATCGCCCGATTGGCTCCTTTATGTTTCTGGGCCCCACAGGCGTTGGAAAGACGGAGCTCTGTAAAGCGCTCGCGGAGTTCCTGTTCGATGACGAACGCGCCATGGTTCGTATCGATATGTCCGAGTTCATGGAACGACACTCAGTAGCGCGACTCATCGGAGCGCCTCCCGGGTACGTGGGCTACGAAGAAGGAGGCCGCCTGACCGAAGCCGTAAGACGTAACCCCTACTGCGTGATACTTCTGGACGAAGTCGAAAAGGCGCATCGAGATGTCTTTAACATTCTGCTGCAGCTGCTGGACGATGGACGACTGACTGACAGTCAGGGACGCACAGTCGATTTTTCCAACTGCATCGTGGTGATGACGTCCAATATCGGCAGTCAGGCAATCATGGAGCTGACGTCGGAGGACAGTGACCCGAAGGAGATTCACAATCGCTGCATGGATTCGCTGCAGCAGCACTTCCTGCCCGAGTTTTTGAATCGAATTGACGAAGTCATCGTCTTTCATCCGCTGGGTCGGGAAGAGATCCGGGAGATCGTGGATCTACAGCTTCGTCAGCTCAATGAGCAGCTGGCTGAAAACGGATTCCAGCTGGAGATGACCGATGCGGCATGCCAGTTGCTTGCAGACGAAGGGTACGACCCTCGGTATGGGGCACGACCGCTGAAACGTGTGATTCAACAGCGCCTGCAGAACTCATTGGCCAATGAAATTCTGGCCGGCAATTTTTCTGCGGGCGCCAGGATCGTGATCGAGGCAGCGGGAGACCGGTTCATCTTCAACCCGGTCGAAGAGTAGAGATTGTCGGGCTGCCTCTCGTCTCGGTGGAGTGCGAACCTGCAGCGAAAGAACTGCAGGCACCTGCAGCTCTGCGCCTGCAGTTTGAGCCATCTGGACGTCGACCCGGTCAGAGAAAAGTGAGTGCATTCTGGCCAAAGGTCGGAACGCCTCGGGCATCAACGATGCGGCCAGACAATGCGTTACTCACTGACGCCTGCGGTCCTGTTGGCTCACTTAAATCGGACTGTGATTGGGGACGACAAAGCTGGTTCCCGTCGCAACACAATTGGCACGCAAGATGCACTCAACCGCATACAAGCCCGCAGCGCAAGCAGGGGAAATGTTTGATAAGAGTCTTGCGGAAAAGCACCTGCCTTCCATCCGGCGCTTTTACGGAGCAACTCTTCCAGGATTGCACAGCTGCATTTCCCATTCACTGTTCACCAAATTACTTCAAACCCGCGGAGCCCAACCAGCAGCGACCAGTTTTACCTACGGACTCGACCCGGTGCGATTCGCCTAAGACAACGAGGGCGCAACCAGGGCGCATCGCTATTGCCCCCTGCCCTCCATGCGGCGTCGTTGTACGTCGACCACTGGTTTTCGGAAGGCGCGTTTCCGTGGCGATCCTCATAGGATCGCACAACTCCTTTGCCCATGCACTGTTGACCAAATCACTTCGGACGCCGCGGAGCCCGACCTTCGGCGACTCGCCTAAGGCAACGAGGGCGCAGCTCAATTTAAAGAGATTCCCATGAAATCACTCTGCACAATCATCGCCGGGTCCCTGATCCTCGGTTCCACCACATCCGCGGAACTCAAACTCACCGCCTTCAGGGGCAACCCGTTTGGTGTCGGCAAACTTCAATACACGGAAGAGGAGACGAATCCAGATCCAGTGCTCAAAGCAATCGACTGCAGTACGCATCGAAACGCGTTGTTGCAGCTGGGAAAAGAGGCGTACTATCCGGTTGTGGATTGTCGCCCACCCGGCCGG
The DNA here is from genome assembly GCA_913031625.1 of uncultured Planctomycetaceae bacterium. Lineage (GTDB taxonomy): Bacteria > Planctomycetota > Planctomycetia > Planctomycetales > Planctomycetaceae > Fuerstiella. Next base: position 16,470 of record CAJWGB010000090.1, read on the forward strand.
CAGGATGGCAACTCAGGAAGAGGCTGGACGGTCTACTTTCTGTTCAAACCAGCTGAGAAGGTCACAATCACGGCTCCCAACGGGAAGCAGTTGACGGCTGCTGTTGAAGAGGATCTGCACGCGGACCACGCGGACCACGCCCGTGACGCTAAAAAGCTGCTGAAGAAAAAACTGCACACGTTGAACGAATGGATGAGAAAGAACTCTTCTGGACCAAACCAGGAATTCTTTCAAGATAGGGACCACACGAACCATGCGGGACATGCAAAGAAGACGTGGTGGAAGCTGTACTCAAATCGAGTCGTTCGGAACAGCCGAGGCGACCTTTATCCCCCTTCAATCGACCAGTACCTGACAAACATGCTGGCGCGGCGACTGGAACTGCAGCCGCCGTCGTTTTCGAGTTTTCGATTCCTGCCACCAGATGACCTGACCGACGTGTTCTCAACAATCGCCGGGACAGAATCCATTCGACTGGCCATGCAGAAAGACGCACTGCTGGGCCGGGGGGGCGGACGATCGGGAGTCATGTATCCGCTGCCTGAAGCTGCCTCTCCTCCTCCGGTTGAAATTCCCGAACCTCCGGCGGACGTTCAGGTGGAAGCAATATCAATGGCAGTTCCGCTGGAGTGCTTCTACGCGCGTTTTGGGTCCTTCGAGAACTTCCTCTGGTTTCGCGATCGAGCGGACGAATGGGGGACCGACCTGCGGGACATGCTGGCGGCTCGAGGAATGGATTATCAGATTTCTGAGCGACTTCAGCATCAGCTCCAGATCAGTGACTCTGCGCTGTCGAGGATCCTCGGGCCGGCCGTGATACGCGACGTGGCCTTCATCGGCAACGATACCTTTGTCCGCGAAGGGCCGGGAGTCGGGATTCTCTTCCTTGCCGAGGCCGGTGACGTTCTCAAGGCAAATCTCAAACGACAGCGCAAGGCGGCAGCAGCGACGATCTCGGGATGCACCCTGCAGGACGTAAAATTTGACGGCCACGACACGCAGGCGACCTTCCTGTCTGTCCCGACGAACGAAGTGCGTTCGTTCTATCTGATTCATGGTGACTATCACTTTGTGACAACGTCTCGCTACCTTGCACAGAAATTCCTCGATGTCGTAGCGGCACCGGAGACCTCTCTCGGCGCCTCAAAGGAGTTTCGGTACGCACGGTCAAAGATGCCTGTGACGCGAGACGATTCACTCTTCCTTTATCTCTCTGACGCCTTTTTCCGTCAGCTCGTTGATCCAGCATTTCGGATCGAAATGACTCGACGGGCCCGCAGCGAAAATGAAATTCAGCTGCTGCAGTTTGCTCAGCTGGCAGCCTCCGGGGAGGGGCATTCGCTCAGGCAGATCCAACAACTCAAACAGTTGCGATTTCTGCCACCAAACTTCCCCATACGCGCAGATGAAAGCGCTCTGGAGGTTCGCAGCAACGGGATTGTCGACACGCTGCGAGGTGCCCGCGGCTCGTTTATTCCTGTGCGAGACGTTTCCGTCAAACAGATCACGGAACAGGAGTTTAATGCCTACCGCGAATTCGCCCGGAAATACCGACGCATCTGGGACGTGATGGACCCGGCCATGATTGGCATCTCACGAACGGAAGTCGATGGCCAGGAACACCTGAAAATGGACCTGATCGTCTACCCGTTTGCTGCTCGACGGTATCGAGGCCTTACAAGCTTCGTGAACGGAACCGGCAAACGTCGCGTGAGCCTTCCGAAGCAGGCGATTGCTGTATTACAGGGAAACGTGTTTGAGGGGACTCCGTCGTTTGCAGGGATCCTGAATCGGGAGATTCCCTTCTGGATTGATGATCAAAACCGTGTGCAGATGGACTGGACACACGAACCATGGTTCTCCGGTGCAGTCGGCAAAGCGGCCGACATCCTTCTCAATAGTGCAAATAGTTCTAAGTTCGCCATACGTGACAATGAGGGAGTCACACTCGCCGTTCAGGCAGAAACAAAGGAGCTCGCCGGAGAACTGGTCAGAGGACTTGAGACCGAAATCGCCGAACGTCCGGCTCAATATCGCCTGTCCGTGGGAGACATTGCCCAGTCGCCGGTGGCTCCTGTCCTGCATGCCAACGCGTGGCAGCGTGCGGCCATGATGTCTCATGGTGGTTCAACACTACTGAACCGCCTCAGCAGTCAGTTGCGAGTACCGCAGAAAGCAGCACTCACGACTGCCGAGACGCTGTACAACGGACATTTGATCAGTCCCATCGGTAAGACGTACAGATTGAAGCCCGTACTGACTGGAGTCGATGGAGCTCCCAAACGTCAGCTCTGGAATCCGGCAGCTGAAGTGGATTATAAGAGTCACCGCCTGCCAATCCTCACTCAGGTCCGCGGGGTCGAATTTGAACTCACACTGGAAGGCCAGACCCTCACTTCACACATTGAACTCAAGATCGACCGGAAGTAGGCCGGGGCGAGGGCCGGCAATGAGGGTAGTCACACGACAATCATCGGTTCACCGGCGGCCGCAGGCGCTCGCGCCGAACGAATCCAACGGTCAGATTGTTTCGCACTCCCGACGAAGCCGAACCTGCGGACAACTACCAGCCGCCGACGCCGCCCAAAAGATCACGCGGAAGACCTGGGGGCTGCCAGGACGCTCAGCAGGAGCACCAGCGCCCGTTGCTTCCACCGAATGCCACTCGCCAGCCGTCCCCGGTTTGGGGTTTCGGTGGGAACAGCAGGATCACGGTCACCCCGGGAGTACACGGGAGGAGTGACCAGAGAGGGAAGGAATTGCAGGAGTCAGGCGGTCTGTGCCATTGGAAGCATACTTTCCCGGATTTCCTGCGGGAGAGCGATCTGCAATCTGGAAAACGCAGAATTTCCGACTATCCTTCACGCCTCACGCATCCGTAGCTCAACTGGATAGAGCACCGGTCTTCGGAACCGGGGGTTGGAGGTTCGAATCCTCCCGGGTGTATCCGCTACCCAAGCGAAACGCTGGAGAACTCACGTTTTCCAGCGTTTTTTCATGCGCACCTTCATCAGCTTGCGACGGCTTACTACATGTTGCGGTCATGTTCTGCACACTGGGGAACACACCGGCGCTGGCAGCCTGCTGAAAGTGACTCTCCCGAACCTTCAGATAGTGTTTGCGAGCCGTCCGTTCTGAGTTCCCAAGCCACTTACAAACAACATGCAATGGAAACTCCGTTTCCAATTCCGTCTGGCGGCTCGAGCGACAATTCTGGAAGAACCGCGGAATCTCTTCCGTGACTCCTGCACGCTCAAGAATCCGGAGAGTCTCCGTTCGCAGATTGGTCTCTTCGTCAATGTTCAGGAAAACTCTATCGCTTCCATCAGGAGCGAGTTCCTGTGCCTCAAGTAGCCATGGGCGAAGCTCAGCAAAGATTGGCACCAGTCGCTTCTCTTTACCACAGTGCTCGGTCTTGGGGCTGTGGACGATGAATCTGTCCTGATCCCAAAGGAAGTGGCTCCACCGCAGTCCTGTGAGCTCAGATGGGCACCTGAGACCTCCGTAACGGGCCAGTGCAATGATCAGACGAAACTGCGGATTTGCAGCCTTCAGAATCTGCTCTGTCATGTCAGGCGTGATTTCAAAATCCCGATCATCATTGACTCGTTCAGGAAGTGAAATGCCTGCTAATGGATTAGCGAACAACAGTTCGTTGGCCACACCAAATGCAAAGACCTGTCTTGATGTCTTCAGAATCTTGTGAATGTAGTTTTGTGCTAAGGATTCACCGTTCTTTTTCTTCTTTCTACGAAGCCACTTAAGAAATCTTTCTCCGTCTCCAGAGTTGAGCTCAGACACTGGCCGCTCTGTTGAGAAGTAGTCTTTCATGAACTGCGTCTGGTTGCGATACCTGAAAACAGTACGCGGTTTCACATCCAATTCGTCCAGATATCGACTGACCAGCATATCAACGGTAATCAGCTCCGCTTCAACGGCGGTCGAAGGCTCTATGAGCCCCAGTTCTTCAAGTCGAGCTCGGACTGACGGTTTAGTTGCCGCCACCCACCGCGCTGTCGCTGATTCAACAGCACGGCCGCTGAGTGTGGCACTCTCCAGTTTACCAATGTGGTGGCAGAACGATTCCGCATCCTTCTTTGATGCTCTGCCAATGCCAATTGCTCGTCGAGCCCCGTCTGAGAGCACCACTTGAATCGCTTTCGAGCCCGTTGGCTTTGTACGGATTGTTGCCATTAGCCTTTCCCTTTCCTCTTCTTGAGCGCGACTTCGTAGCCCAGATGATTCAGCAGCACATCCATCGCCTGATTCCCGAGCCCTTTCTTGCCGCTCATGAACTGAGTCAGCTGGCTCTCACTGATTCCCGTTGCCTTGCTCATCGAATAACGTGATTCGCCTGCGTTACGAATCAGGTCTCGGACCAACTCAAACAATTGTTCACTCATTGAATACGTTCCTTTTCGGGAAGTAAAAAGAGTGCATTACAAAAAGTAAAGCACACTATGGTGGGATTTCTAGAACGCATCATCAATCCACTTGAGGGAAGGGTCATCAGATTTATGCTGCCATTCTGCGCCCTTAGCGTCCACTGCGTCCAAGTCTCGCGAAACACTCGGGAAATCGTGGACGCTGTCATCAACCGGAGTGTCCTGCGTCCGCCCTGGAGCGTCAGGGTTTTCATCTGATTGGGCGTTCTGGACGGTATGGACGCTGTTCTGCGTACTCGTTCTGGTGAGGCAGATATACCTTTTGCCTGACTTTCCGAGCTCCACGTCAATGCCGATTCGTCTCAGATTTGGTGCAATTCGCTTCAACTCGCCGGACAGAAGGTTTGGTCGCTTAGGCCAATCTTTTCCTTTGACGATGCGATCAGGCGCCCGATCCTCAATTGCGTCTTTCAATTCCGTGGCAGTTCCGCGCCAATCACTGCGTCCCTCCATGAAGTCCAGCAGCGGGCCGGAGAGAACTGACGATTCGATAGCAGATTCATTCGCTGTCGCGCGATTTGCTCGATAGGCTCGGGTATGATGCGCACGGCAACCACGATCAA
>CAJWGB010000091.1 GCA_913031625.1 uncultured Planctomycetaceae bacterium
GGTTTTAGTTAATCCTTCGTCAGGAACTGCGCGCTTTCGCCCGGCAACCGCGCGGTTAATGGGCCGCGCGCCTGCCTAGCGGCTGAAGGACACCGGCAGGTTGAACCGGTGACTGCCCGCCGCCAGCCCCTTGGGCGCGGCCGGGAAACGGGCACGCTGAACAGCAGCCACCGCCGCACGGTCCAGCGCCTCGTCGCCCGATGACCGGGTGATCACGACGCCCTGCAACTGCCCCGTATGCGACAATGTCAAACGCAGGTTAACCTTGCCCGGCGCACGCGTGCCACGCGGAAAACGCTTGTTTTTTTCGACACTTGCGCGCACTCGGCCGCCCCAGTCGGCCATCAGGCTGCGGGTTTGGGCAGCGCTCGGTGCCGGCGTTTTCACCACATTCACGGTGACATGCCCGGCCTGCGGCGCGTTGCCCTGCCCCTTGGCCTTTTGCGCCGCGCGGGATGCCTGTTGGGCCGGCCCTGGCTGCGCGTGCTCGACTGGGCGCGCAACCGGCCGCACGTCAGGTTTATCGCTTTGTTCTGAAACGGCTTTTTCAGGCTCAGGCCGATCCGGCCTTGGCGGTGGCGCGGTATCGGCCCGTGGAGCGGCCTGCGGGGTCTGCGGCATTGGCAGACCGGCGGGCACCGACTGCGGAAGTGTTTTCATTTCAACGGCTTGCGGCAGCTTCACGACATCGGAAACCGGCGGCGGCGCCATCGCCACGGGGACGGCCTGCACCTCGGGCGCTGCCGTCCAGGCGGCGACCATATCCGCCATGTTCCCCGACACCGCCGCCAGCGTGATCTGCGCCTCGCCACCCTCGCCCCCCGGACCGCCACCGACACCGCCGGGCTGCGCCAGAACCAGCACATGCGCACCGACCGACAGGGTCAGGAAGGCCGCGTATTCGAACAGGATCTTCATGGCTGCACCGCCAGTTCAATCGTAGAAAACTCATACGCTCCAAGGCGTTGCAGAACGCGCGCCAATTCGACCGCCGGCAAGGAGCGGTCCGCCCGGATCGTCACCGGCGTCTGCGGATCGAGCGCCCCAAGCGCCGCCCATGCCGCATCGCCGCTCTGCCCCGAAAGCGCCGGAACCCCTTCGGCCGACAGCCACAACACCGCCTCACCCGCGATCTCGGCCTCGGCGTCTGCGGTGGGCAGGTCCGTCGCAAAGGGATCGGGCGGCGCGATCTGCGCGGACATCAGGAAGAAAATCAGCAGCAGGAACGTCACGTCAATCATCGGCGTGATGTCCAGCTCCGCTTCTTCGGGCTTCTTCTTCTTGTTTTTACCGAAACTCATGATCAGCCTTCGCTACGAACCTGAGCAGCTTCGAGGTCATCAAAGAAGTATCCCATGCTCTCTTCGACGGAATCCTGCAGCCGAGCGATGCGGGTCTGAGCCATTGCGCCAAGAATCACAAGCGGAATGGCAATCGCCAGTCCATATGCTGTTGTGAACAGGGCAAAACTAATGTCGTTCGCAAGGTCGGAAGGTTTTACCCCGGATTCACCGGAGCCGGCAATCTTGCCGAAAGCCGCGATCATTCCCGTTACCGTTCCCAGCAGCCCCAGCATCGGAGCCGACTTGACGATGGTGTTCACCCACGCATTCCGATTTTCAAACTGAGCCAGTACGTCGCGTGAGAACTTCTCCCCCGTCATCTGCTTGACCTTCTTGATCGGCTTGTTCTTGTTCTCAACAGCGAACTGTACCAGCTGAGGAACGGCACGAGACCACAGTTCCGGTACGTCGCAGGTGTTGAACACGCCTTCGAAGTCGTTCTTCTCCAGCTGTTCCCCAACGTCATCCAGAAACGCTTCGGAAGCCGCTTTGCCGGGAAAGCTTCGTTTTTTTACCTGCCGCATGAGAGCGACAACACTGTAGAGTCCGAACACGGCGGCGATCGCCATGGCAGCGTAGATCACATATCCAAACGCAATGAGGATAGGTGCGATATCGATCGCAGCGAACGATACAGGTACCTGAGTCATAAGTTCCATTACCAGTTTCCTGGACGTGATTTGAAAACCGGAGCACCGGTTGAGTAGTCTGTTTTAGCCCGTGCCTTCCTGTGAAGGCATCCCCAGGCACTATTTGAGCTTCTGTCGAGTCACATAGAACTCATAAGAGCTGCCGCTCTTGCGAGTTCGAAAATAGGTGCGGCGGATCTTATCCGGCTCCACACCGCCGTAATCCATCTCCATCCTGGCCATCATTTCTTCCGTCTTGGGATCATAAAAGTGCAGGATGGTTCCCTGAGCCACATCCGGAACACCGGCGCTTGTCAGGAGTTCCCGGTCGGCCTGGATTCTGTCTCCACCCTGCCAGTTCATGAACAGACGTGTGTCTGCTGCACTGAGTGTGGAGCGACGCGATACTCCACCCGTTGAAAACTTGCTGGCGTAAAAGATGCGTCCGTCCGGAAACGCACACCCGAGCTCAATATTGAATGCATCAAGTTGTGCCCCATAAGACTTAAGATTTCCTTTGTCACTGAATTCAACAACCCAGCGGTTCTCACGTTTGTGGCCACCCTTACCTGGCCCCCCACTTCCGTAGGGACGTCCTCCGGATCCTTCTGCACTTCCGGGATTGCCGCCACCGCTGGGATCTGTGTATGCGTTGGGCTGGACCATGGCTGCACTCTCGGAGAGAGTCATTACCTGTTCAGTGATTTGTTCCAGCTGGCTTTCCTGCTGGTCATTGGACAGCGAGGGGTCGTCTGTTGGGTCTTCGGGTGATTCAACGTCCAGGGTTTCGTCCGGCTCACCGTCTTCCCAGCCACCGTCTCCTGTCGCCAGCAGAACGGGTTTGGGTGTGGTGTCGGGCAGCCTGTTCATCAGCCAGACGGCAATCAGAACTCCACTCAGCAGGCCGAGACCCAATACTGCAGCCAGCTGGCCCGACGTAGTGGCGTCGTATTTGGTTTCCTTCATCACAGGATCACGCCCGGTGACGTGACGTGATTTGCGATCGGGGACGGTCGCTGACATCAGAAAGATCCTGTTGATGGGTGACTGTCAGGCGACCTGCGGAGTTGCCGGCAATTGCAGCAGCATCTGCAGGATGCGGGATACGCCCACGTTCGCTCGTGAAATTTGAAGATGGTGATTGGAAGTGCAGGAATTTGCACACAGGGAGTCGAGGAGCCCGACTTACCCCAGAAAGGATGTCAAAATGCTAGCCGCTCGCCAAATGCCCTGTCAACAAACTGCAGGTGTCTGAATGCTTCCCACCCCGGGTTCATTTGCTGCTCCCTGTCTGACCCGACCGCAAAACTCGCCATGCGGCCCCCAGAGAGTCCACAAGATCCGAGGCAATCATTGCTTCCTCGGACAATCGTTCGGCCGAAATGTCTCCGGCAATCCCGTGGAGACAGGTTCCGGCGACGGCCGCCTCAAACGCCGGTATCCCCTGTGCAATCAGGGCCGCGATGACCCCGGTGAGTACATCGCCACTGCCCCCGGTTGCCATTCCGGAATTGCCCGTCTCATTTCGGTAAACTCGTTTTCCGTCCGTCACGACCGTCCGATGACCTTTCAGGGCCACGATTCCGCCAAAAGTTGTCGCAAAATTGCAGGCGGCTGTCGTCGGATCTGCTGCAATATCGGCGATTGAAAGGCCAGTCAGTCGAGAAAACTCGCCCGGATGTGGCGTGACGACAAGGTCGGCCTTTTGGATGCCGTTTAAGAGGCTCGCCTGAGCACAGACATTGAGTGCGTCAGCGTCAAGAACGAGAGGAGACTCGGCATGGCAGACGATGTCACGGATGAGTTTGCATGCACCGGAGCTGGTTCCCAGACCGGGCCCGGCTGCGATCACGTCGTGACCAGTGACCAACGCCCCCAGATCATTGCTGCAGTTCGCACTGACCTGCCCTGACTCATCGTCCGCGAGTGGGATCGTGGTGGCGCACGGCTGTCCGATGGCAACTTCGGCCTGAATACTCCGGGGAACGGCAGCCGTCACCAGCCCCGCCCCTCCTCGAAGAGCGGCCGAACTGCACAATACGGCCGCGCCGGACATGCCGCGTGAACCGGCAACGACAAGGACGCGGCCAAACGTCCCCTTGTGACCGTCGTGAGGACGGTCCAACAGCCGGACGTCTGTGATTTGAAAAGTACTGTCCATTGGCCCGTTCCGGCACCACGGGGAGAAACCCTCAGCCCAATCAGATCCCCATATTTCCCTGACGACTGCGATCTTCCACCTGGATCTTTGAACCACAAATATCCTGCTCTGCAAAGGAGGACCGCCATCGCACACTGCGATTTAAACGGATTGACTCGTCACAATCGACAGCCGCTGCCGAATTCCGGGCAGACGATCAGCAAATTTTCGGGTGGCCCCTTGTGAAATTGTTCCGTGTCGCCGTATTTCTCTCCGGAGGAGGAGGTTACGTACCGATGGTGTCAATCGTTTCAGCGCAGACTAAGACGCACGCGAAGAATGTTACGGTTGGTGTTTCATTGTCGCGGATTCCAGTGGGCCTCCGGCGAAATGAAATCGGGCCCTGACAAAGACTTGGATCACGGCGTTGGTATCTAAGTCGGGAATGCGTATGCTCCTGTTGCGTCCGGACAGAATGTCCTCATTTCTACTTGGCACTTAGAACAACGACATCACATGCACGCTCTCCTCGAACCCGCTGTGGAACAGCTGATTTCCGGCCAGGATCTTTCTTCCGAGGCGGTGCAACAGTGCATCGGTGCGGTCATGGATGGCGAATGTGAGCCCGCTGAGGTCGCCGCGTTTCTGACGGCGATGTCGTGCAAGGGGCCCGCAGCCATTGAACTGGTGGGGGCTGCTCAGGCGATGCGTGATCGAGCATCACGAATTGCATCTCGTCGCCGTCCCCTGCTGGATACGTGCGGAACCGGTGGTGACAAACTGCATACATTTAACATCAGCACGGCCGTGGCAATCGTGGCAGCTGCATGCGGTGTCAACGTCGCCAAGCATGGTAACCGCAGCGTCTCCAGCAGCAGCGGCTCTGCTGATGTGCTGGAGGCACTTGGTGTCAACATTCAACTGACTCCGGACCAGGCGTCCCAGTGCCTTGACGAGATTGGAATTACCTTTTGTTTTGCTCCACTGGTCCATGGAGCCATGAAGCACGCAGCTCCCATTCGTCGAATTCTGGGGTTCCCGACGGTTTTCAATCTGCTGGGCCCGCTGACCAATCCCGCCGGTGCTGAATATCAGTTGCTGGGGGCCAGCAGTGACAGTCGCGCAAAACTTCTCGCGTCTGCGCTCAGTGTGCTTGGATGCCGCCACGCGATCGTGGTGTGTGGGAATAATGAGCTTGATGAAGTGTGCCTGTGGGGGCCAACGCGAGCATGGCAGGTTGCGGCAGGGAATGTCACGGAAGAAATATGGACCCCGGAGGACTTTGGTGTTGCTTCGTGTGGCGTCAGAGACCTGCGAGTGAAGTCGGCCGAGCAGAGTGCTGCCTTCATTCAGGAGGCGCTGGCTGGCAGTGACACCCCAGCCACTCGAATCGTCACGGCAAACGCGGCAGCCGCCCTGCTGGCCGCTGAGCATCAATCAGACCTGAAGGCGGCCGTTGAACAGGTCAGGTCCGTTTTGCAGAGCGGTGGAGCTCAGGAGAAGCTTCAGCAGTTAGTGGACTGGACGGCTGCCTGTTAGTCCAGTTAAACAGGTCCTGTGTTCGCACGGTGCATGCGACGTCGTAGTGGACTTCGCGAGAAGTCCCCCATCTGTCTGGTATGACTCTCAATGAAGCGGGGACTCAGGGACTTACGAATTTTCCGCGACGAGTAGAACTACTCGGCCAGAAATCCTTCCAGAGCATTCAGGCCGGCTTCGATGATGTCCATGCTGGTGGCGAATGAAAGTCGTACGAACCCCGGAGCACCAAACGCATCACCCGTCACCAGAGCGACATGAGCATTTTCAAGCAGCGCTGTGCAGAAGTCGCTGCTGTTATGGACAGACGCTCCACCAGGCAGCGTGCGTCCAAAGTGACTGCTGACATTGAAGAAGGCGTAGAAGGCTCCTCCTGGGTCAGCAAACGAGAGACCGGGTATCGCACGAAGGCGGCCGAGGACATATTCACGCCGGCTCTGGAATTGAGTCAACATCTCTGAGATGCAGTCCTGAGGACCATCCAGCGCTGCCATTGCGGCAAACTGACTGACGCTGCAGGGGTTCGATGTCTGCTGGCTCTGAAGTTTCGTGATTGCTTTGCTCACATTCTCAGGGGCAAGCGTCCAGCCAATTCGCCAGCCGGTCATTGCATAAGCCTTGCTGACTCCATTGATGATGATCGTGCGGTCTCGTACTTCCTGGCCGAACGACGCAAATGTTTTGAACGTGTATCCGTCGTAGATCAGTTTGTCGTAGATCTCATCGGACATCACGATGATGTCTTTTTCCACGGCGACCTCTGCGAGCGCTTCCAGTGCTTCCACCGGATAGACAGATCCAGTCGGATTGCTGGGGCTGTTCAGCATTAGCAACCGAGTCTTAGCCGTGATTGCTCCGCGAAACTGGTCAGCCGTCATGCAGAAACCAGACTCTTCTGTCGTTTCCACCAGCACTGGAATGGCGCCGACGAGCTCAACAAGTGCGCTGTAACTGACCCAGTAAGGAGTAGGGATGATGACCTCGTCACCCGGCTCACAACAGGCAGTCAGCACATTGTGAATGGCATGCTTCGCGCCATTGCTGACAGTCACTTCGGCGGGCGTGTATTCAACCCCATAATCCCGAGCGAATGCCCTGCAGACAGATTCTTTCAAAGCTGGCAGCCCGGTAGCGGGTGTGTAGTGTGTGTGCCCGTCTTTCATGGCTGCCACAGCTGCTTCACAGATATGTTCGGGAGTTGTGAAGTCAGGTTCGCCCAGCGTGAATTCAAGGACGTCGACTCCGCTGGCGCGCAATTCGCGGGCTTTTGCAGCGGCGGCAATTGTCGCAGAAGGAGCCAGCTGATTGACAAGTTTTGAGGTATGCATGAGCTTTGTCACAGGGCAAAAGGGAAATGGTCTGCCGAAGCGACCCGGAATTCTGCAGGTGGTTCAGGTGCCGGTCAACCATTTGCCAAAGCGGGCCAGAAACGTCTCAGGAATCAGAAGAAATTGCCTGCTGAATCCATCATCAATAGACGGTTTTGCAAAATCGCTCACGACACGGAACAAGACCATGCGACCACTCCCCTCGTTGCTCATTCTGTCTCTTGCAGCCGCCTGCCTGTCCGGCTGTGGAAAACAGGATTCCGAAAGTCCACCACAGACCTTTAGAATTACCGTACGCCGACCGGTGGGAAGACGTATTCGTCAAACCACTCCTGAGCGGGTGCTTTTGTCATAATCTCAGTGTGGCGAGCCAGACCTGTTCCTCCCACACGCCGCGCCAGGTTTGCCATCGCCTCGCGACGATAGTCCCAGATATTGGATCGCGCGACCTGCTCCGCCCAGTCGCAAAGATGAACGAGGCACAACGCCTCAAAATCATCATCTGACACCTCGACCAGTTCTCCCGTGAAACGATCGAGAATGTGATACGGTCCAGACGACTTCAGCACTTCCTGATCAAAGTGGCGACGTTCGATGGCGCAGTTGAGCCAGGCAATTCGTTCGGGCTCCTCACCGATCATGTCCTGAACTTCAAACCGTCGTTCCAGGGGCAGGGTAAACAGCTGAAACTGTTCAGTGCCATACATTGAGTGGAACAGCCCGACGCGAGCAAACTCTTCACGGCAGCCCCACTCCTTCAGATCGCGATAAACTGCGACGGCGTGCGCCAGATACGATTTTCGAGTGTGAGGAACCTCATTGGCTCCCACGTCTTCAAAATACTGTGTCAGTTCCTGAATGCTCTTCATGACAACTCTAAGAGATGATTTCCTGAACGATTCTGCCGGCGACATCGGTCAGCCGGTAATCTCTGCCTGCATGTCTGTATGTGAGGTGCTCGTGATTGATCCCGAGCAGATGCAGCATGGTCGCGTGCAGGTCGTGTGTGTGGACGGCGTTGTTTGCTGTTCTGATTCCGTATTCATCGGACTCGCCGTGTACGAGTCCTCCCTTGATTCCTCCTCCGGCCATCCACGATGAAAAACAGAGATTGTGATGTTCCCGACCGGGATGATCTGCTTTCTGGTTAAACGGGGTACGGCCGAATTCGGTCGTCCACACAACCAAAGTTCGATCGAGCATGCCACGCTGTTTCAGGTCCGTGAGCAGCCCGGCGACTGGCTGATCAATGGCCTTTGCAAGTCGCTCGTGATCTGCCATGTTGCCATGCGAGTCCCAGTTGCTGTTGGAACCGACATCAATCAGCTCAAGGAATCGAACGCCTCGTTCGGCAAGCCGACGCGCTACAAGACACTGCCATCCGAAACCGGACGTCGCTTCCCGCTCAACTCCGTAGAGTTTGAGAGTCGCCTCTGTTTCTTGAGACAGATCGAACGCTTCCGGCGCCTCCCGCTGCATGCCAAACGCAGTCTCGAAGGAACGAATGCGAGCATCCAGGGCCTGGTCGGCAGCTCGATCCCTGAGGTGAGATCGATTGATTCGATCGAGCAGGCCGAGTTCCAGTTTCTGAAGTTCCGGATCTGAAACGCGTGGACGAATATTGGGTAACGGCTCCTTACCTGGGACAACGTGCGTCCCCTGATGGCAGGCCGGAAGAAAGTCACTGGCCCATGTCTGTGCTCCGGCATAGGGAGCTGCGGGAGCGAGCACCATGAAGGACGGCAGGTTTTGGTTGACGGTTCCCAGTCCGTAGCTGACCCACGATCCAGCGCTCGGGCGAGCGAACTGAGCAGATCCGGTATGGGCGGCCAGAGTGGCCTTGTCGTGACCGTCACTCTCGCAGTGCATCGCGTTCAGCACACAGACGTCATCGATGACAGACGCAAGCTGGGGGAACAGCTCACTCACCCAGGCTCCATTCTGACCGTGCTGCTGGAACTTGTACCGCGGGCGAATCAGGAACCGTTTGAATTCCCCTGACTTGTTCAGCCAGCGAGAGGCGGTGATCGACTTGCCGTGATCTGACGCCAGTTGAGGACGATAATTGAACGTGTCAATGTGGGACGTGCCACCCGTGGAATACAGAAAGATAACTCGATCTGCCCGGGCGACGTGATGCCCTCGGCGCGGTGCCAGTGGATTCTCGCCCGCGACGGCCTGTTCATTCAGCATTCCTGCCAGCGCGAGGGCTCCAAAGCCGCCGGAAGCACGACTCAGGAATTCTCGACGAGAGGCTGGAGGAAGCATGATGTAAACTAGTCCACAAAGAGAAAGCCGTTACCTGTCAGGAGCACACGCGCCAATGCGGACCAGGCGGCAGTCTGGTTGGCGTCTGACTGCTCATCATTCTCCAGTCGCGATCGATAAATCTCGACGAAAGCTTGCGCATCATCAAGGACGACCTGATCCGGAATCCGTCCGTGAGCCGTTTCAAATGCCCAGCGTAGCCGGGTCTCGTCGTTGCCAGGAACCTGAAGAATGCGCGAAGCGAATCCCCTCGCCTGTTCGTGAACGAACGGTGAATTCATCAGGTACAGTGCCTGAGTGGGCGTCGTCGTTGGCTGACGACCGGCTACGCTTTGATTTGGATCCGCCGCGTCGAACAATGCCAGATAAGGGTGACGTCGGTTCCTCTGCACCATCAGATACACGCTGCGATGATTACTGTCATAAACAGCATGAAAGGGATGATGAATGGTGAATCCCCATGTGTTCACTGGCGGGAATGGATGAGGCCCTGGAATCGTTCGTTCCAGATTCCCACTCACTGCCAGCATGCCATCTCGCACTGACTCCGCATCAAGAGCTCGTCGCGAATGGCGCCAGTACCAGTTGTTGGATGGATCCGTTACCAGGTTGCCGGCATGGGCCGCGCTGGAAAGCTGCCATGTTCGTGAGGACAGGATGAGTCGGTGAAGGGATTTGACTGACCACCCGGACTCAATGAACTGCACAGTCAGCCAGTCGAGCAGTTCCGGATGAGTGGGTGGGGTTCCGCGCGATCCGAAATCACTGGCTGTGGGGACAATCCCTCGACCAAAATGCCACTGCCAGACACGATTCACAAAGACACGCGCCGTGAGCGGATTTGTTGGACGCGTCAGCCAGTTGGCGAGATCCAGTCGTCCACTGACATGGGGATCACGGAGCGAATCTCCACCGAGGACGTGCAGATTTCTGCGAGCGACTTCGTTTCCGGTGCGATGCGGCTCACCGCGGTGTTGAAGGCTTGCGTTGACCGGCTTGTCTTCGGAAACGGCATACGCGACGGGATAGACGTCAGCGACTGCGAGCTTTTTTCGTTGAGCTTTGAGTTTTTCAACCTGTGCTTGAATTTCAGCGAGGCGTGCTCTGGCGTCCGGAGCAACGGTTGAAGGCTGAACGGGCGGTGAGTCGACTGATGCGAACGGTTCAGACTGAAGTCCAAGATTGTCGATGTCGCGGGCGCAGGCAGCGCCGGGGATATGTCCAAATGCATCACAAATGAAACAGTCTGCGATCCCGTCCCATGATGGCCCCGTCTTCCTGTCGGTGAATGCTGTCAGGTCGTCCCGCGTTCCCACGACTCCTGAATACGTTTTTGAATGCGGATCAATGGTTACCTGGAGGGTGTACCATGTGCCCGGAGTCAATCTGCGAATCGTCTCCCATTGCGTCCCGTTTCGCAGCGCGAACTCTGTCGAAGTGGCACTGCATTCGATGGCGAGTGACTGCACGACGCCGCGACCAAGATAGAATCGAAATGCCCCTTCTTCTGTGGCGCCAGCGACGGGACGAAAGTCCACCGTAAAGTGCATCTTCTTTCCTGGTGTCGCCCGAAGTCCGTTTGAGAACACGTATCTGAGACCGTCCGTTGGCTGCCCGCTACCAAGTCGAACTCCCTGTTTTCCGGCGGGATGAACATGAGTGAATGGGCTTTGGGCATTTGGGGTCACCTCGATTGGTCCTGAGCATACCCACGGATCCCCCGGGCGTTCGCCGGATTTCTGAGCTTCAATGTCCAGGTCTGGACCGCCGCCTCGCGTCGCCGGATCGAGTGCTGACTTTTCCTGACTCAGGGCCATCAACTGAGAGTCCACTTTCGCCAGTTGATTCTTCTTTGCCTGCTCAAGACCGGCTGCTTCATCCGGTGGAACAAGGGCCGGGAAATGAGCGGGCCGCTTTTGCTCTTCGCCTCCTGGAAATGCCCACTTCGTACTCTGGAAGATGCCGTACAACGCGTAATAGTCTTCCGCCGAAATGGGATCGTACTTGTGATCGTGGCAGCGAGCACATCCGATTGACAGCCCCATCAGTGAGCGGCCAACTGAATCGATAACGTCTGCAAAGTCCAGGTGCTGATAGTCCGGTGATGCCTTGTAGCCGTATCGTTTGCCGATCGCGAGGAATCCGGTCGCAGTGACTCGATCCGCGTACAGTGCACGAGGTCCCTGTGTTGCAAGAATGTCGCCCGCAATCTGTTCACGAACGAATTCGTCAAACGGCTGATCGCGGTTGAAGGCACGAATCACCCAGTCACGGTATTTGACTGCTTCGCGAACCGGATAATCGGCTCCGTCTCCGGCGGTGTCTGCATACCGTGCGACATCCAGCCAGTGCCGTCCCCATCGCTCCCCATATGCAGGAGAGCTAAGCAACCGATCTACCAGACTGGCAAACGCATCCGGGGACTCATCGTTGAGGAAGGCTCGGATTTCTTCAGCGGTCGGGGGCATTCCCGTCAGGTCAAATGTAGCTCGTCGAATCAGTGTCCGACGGTCAGCATCGGTGACGGGAGTCAGCCCCTTGTTCTGAAGACCGGCCATGATGAACGTGTCGATCGCCGTACGAGACCATTGGTCGTTCTGATTCTCTGGCACGGCAGGCCGCTTCAGGGGTTGGAATGACCAGAAATCTCTTGCTTCATCAAGCGACATTCGCTGCTTTGGCTGTTCGTCTGTCAGACGCGGATCAAAGGCACCGTTCCTGATCCAGTCGCTCAGGTCTCGAATTTCCTGATCGGAGAGTTGCTTCTCCGGCGGCATCCGGAGATCGGAATCGCTATAGGACACCGCCGTGATCAGCAGGCTCTTGTCCGGTGCGTCTGGAACGATCGCCGCACCCCGGTCCCCGCCGCTCAGCCACCCGCGGCGAGTATCCAGTCGCAGTCCACCTTCCTGCTTTTTCGGTCCGTGGCATTGAATGCAGTGCCTGATCAGGAGTGGTCGAATCCTCGCTTCAAAAAACGCCGCGTCATCATCGCCATGACACTCCGGCAGACTCAAGGCGATGAGTCCGCTGACGAGTAGAGCAATCGGGTTGTGACTTGACGACCACATTTGACGATTCCTGAGGACAGATCCAGCCTATCGGTGTAGCGGAAGACCGTCAACCTGGGCCTGCTGGTGTTGACCGCACCAACAGTCCGTATGCATTCGTCGCAGATGAGAGAACTTTAGTTAGGCAGTTCCGGAGTCGCAGTGTAAAACTGTGGAGACGCCACAGTTCCCCCCACCTGTAAAAACGAGTCTCCTTTGAAGACAATCATCATTTTATTGGTCTCAGTTTGGGCTCCGACCGTTGTGCGAGCAGGCGACGAACCTGTTACTGCGGTTCTTGCTCGTCGCGGCGACCTGATCCTCGATGACGACGGCAGCATTGATCGGGGGGGCAAACAGGTTGCGTTGCTGCAGCGCGGAACTCGAGTCCGGATGAGTGTTGGACGGTGGAATCGATCTGACGCGGAACGCAATGTCTGGCGGTCGACATGGAAAACCGGTATGGGACATGTTCCGGTCGCCGCTTATCAGGGAATCAGGGCTCGTAACCTCATCGTCGAAGTGACTTTTCGATATGGTCCCAACACCGAGCCGTGGCACCACCAGTGTTTCCGGATCGCGGCTGACAACAGACCGGACATAACGGGGCATGTCGTCTCTGCATGGGCGAACGTGGATAATGACTTTATTGAATCCGGGTTCCTGTTGCAGCACATTCGCAAGACTCCGGAGAAGAAGATCATTGAAGACTTGCTGATGGACCGCCAGCCTCTAAGTATCGAATCAGGGAAGTGGTACACGGCAGTCCTGGAAGTCGTTGATGACGAAGCCCTGTTTCGGATGGATGGTCACGTTGCCTGGGCTCGCTCACAGCGGATTCGGGCACCAAAGAATCTGGTTTCAATTACGCTTGGCACGACGTGGCACGAGATCAGGCGTGTCCGAATCTGGCACGCACAACCGAATCCGGAATGGATGTCGCTCAAGTCTGACATTCTCGCGGCACGCAAACCGTTCAAGCTGAAGGTGCACGACTATCGTAAGCCGAAATGATCTACCAGAGCGGCAACCGATTGGGACGCGACCAGCGGATACGAGCAAGCAGGACGTTTCCACGATACCTGTCTCGTGGCATCCACTCACCGACGGTGACCCATGATTCATGGGGGCTGACATTCGTCACGTCAAAGTTGCCCATCAGTGCCACCTTGTCGGGGGTGTCAACACCGTCTCCCACCAGAGGCAGCACCACGCGTTCTGTCTTTCGAATCAGACAGCGGCGTTGCGGATCGACCTGGGCCAGCCACAACGGCGATCGCCAGCGGATCACATTAGTGTTTGAGGCGTCTTTGCGCGTGTAGACAAGGAAGAGCCCGTCGCTGTGGGTCAACCAGTGTTGTTGAGTGGTCGACATGTCCAGAGGCGTGCCGTCATCCCAGGACCATTCCTGCTTCTCTTCCCAATTCAGTCCGTCCTTACTGACAGCCACATAACCGCGACTGTCTTCTGCCCGGATCGTCATCCAGAACTGGCCGTGAAACCGGGTGACACTTGGTTCGAGGAGCCCGCGCCCTTTGCGGTTGTGGAGCGGAGGACCCACCGTACTGATGCTTAGCTCTTTACCGTTGTAGTCTGCGTGCACACCAGCGACCATGCGATGCTCGGATTTCGGGCCGAATGTGAATGACATCTGTACGCGACCGTCGGGCAGGATGACTCGCTGTCCACAGTTGTTCGTGTATATGTGACCGCCGCGAGGATCATCCCATTCCAGAATCCGGCGTTCCGACCAGTCGCCATCTGCCGAACGCACGGCATACACGGGGTACCTCGCGAGTTGCTCATTTCGAGCAAAGTACTGCCCCTTGTAAAAGACAACGTGTCCCAGCGCAATGACTGTGTTGGTCTGAGGATGATACTGAGGGGACACATCGCAGACGCCCGCCATCAGGCCGTCCGTTCGTCCTGTTACCGGATCACGTCCAAAGGCAGCAATGGGAGTGGGGTCGCTCCACGTTTTCCCAAGGTCACGAGACTCTGACCAGTGAACAGGACCGAAGTAGTCTGACCCCGCGATTTCCTGCAGATTCATTAGAGCCACAGGCTTTCCATCTTTTCCCGGCATCATGCAGACTCGCGGGTGAAACCAGGTCCTGCCGGACGCATCACGGTTTTGCCATAGTGTCTGTTTGCTGATTGATGCAACAAGGGGCTCAACATCAGTCGGTGCAGGCTGATCACGGTCCAGCACTGTCAGAAGTGCCCTCGTGATGAGTTCATGTCCCCGCTTGTTGGGGTGCATGCCATCCAGCAGAAGACTGTCGATCGATGAATTGTCCTCTTTCGCAGCCGAACGAAAGATTCGGTCGACATCCACGAGAATAACCGACTGTTTCTCCGCAAGGCGACGAACGTCGCTCGTATAGTCTTTGAGGAGCACCTGAAATCCCTCCGGGCTCTCCGGGTCATACGGTGTTCTGCCGTACAGCCCCTTCAGTTTTTCGGTCCAGCGCAGCGGGTTGGGAGTCATCAGGATGACGCGGGCCCCGGTCTTCTTCAGGGTGCTCACGAAGTGGTTGAGATTGCGGTTGTAAGTGTCTCGAGGGACGCGAGGTCTCGTTGCCGGAGGCATCTTCCAGACGTCGACCGCGGCGTCATTGATGCCAAATTGAATGATGACCGTGTCCGGTGTGTGAGCCAGAACATCCTTTTCGAACCGTTTGGCAGCATGCTGAGTGTTGTTGCCACCAATTCCGGCATTGATAACCTGCACGCTTCTGCCGCGGTCTGCAAAGTGTTTCTGCAGGCGTGTTGCATAGACCGGCAGTGGGCCACGTTTTGCAGTTGTTGAATCGCCGAATGCGACGATCGTGTGGACGCGTTCCTGGCCGCTGGCACTAATGGCCAGCATTGCAACAGTGAGTACGATGGATCTTACAGTCATGTCTGATCTCGTTTCTTACGGTGTGATCTGCTCACGAGACGAGCTACGGAGACGTTTCAATCCTGATTTTGTGCCAATAGGCTGCTTCAAATGCCCAACCACTGGCTCTGTTCTCCAGCTCAATTGTGATCGTGCGGCCGGCGTGTTTTGACAGATCAATCTGAATATCCTGCCAGCGTGTCTCGGTAATGGATCGTTTAAGGATCTCAGTGCGATCCAATCGCACGACCAGGTCCCAGTCTCCCTGGGGATGGTTTGTGACCGCAAACTTCAGAGTACTCTGTTTGCCTGCGGGCACGTCAAACTTCCTGGACAGTATGCATGCTGTGTCGCGACTCTGTGGATGAGTCAGCAGGATATCTTTGCGTCCCTGCCATTCGGCACGCAGGCCAGGCCGCATTCCCGGGCCGCCCCAGTTTCGTACGCTCCACCCGGGAGCAAACTGAGCGACATCCCGTGGGAATCGCGGACTCACACCGGATTGACGTTTACGACTCTGTTCCGTTTTTACCGGCGGCATTTTTGCATCCACGTCCGTCCGCCATTTTCGGAACATCGTGAGGAGTCTCCGGGTCAGTTCCGGTTTCACCTTTGACAGATCATGTTGTTCACCGATGTCTGCTTCGAGGTCAAACAGCTGTACGCCTCCGTTCTCGTAGTATTCAAGCAGCTTGTATCTGCCGAGTCGCATTGCACCCCCTGGACTCTGATATCCGTGATTACTGTAATGCGGGAAGTGCCAATAGACAGGGCCGCGGTCGTAGTCCTGCTGATTCAGTGCGGGCAGAAAGCTGCTGCCGTCGACATGCTGTTTGGGCAGAGTCGGCAGCCCCAGCATCTGAAGCAGTGTCGGGTAATAGTCCGTTCCCGTCACGATGGCATTTGAGGTGGAGCCTGCATTGAGTTTGCCGGGCCAGTGAACAATCAACGGAACTCGAATCCCGCCTTCATAGTTCCATCCCTTGGCTCCCCGCAGTGGCAGATTGGATGTGGAAAATCTGGAATCAAGAAATGCACGTGGATGGTTGATTCCTCGATACTGGTTGGACGCAGCCATGCCGCCGTTGTCGCCGGTAAAGATGATGATGGTGTTGTCATCGAGACCAAGCTCAGAAAGTTTCTTTCGAATACGGCCGAGGCTTTCATCCATCGCCTCCACCATTCCGGCGAATTCAATGTTGTCCTGTTTCTGTTTGACCCACCAGACACGTGCGTTCTGGTGAGTCGCAACCGTGTCGTTGCGAGCCAGTTTTCTGAGTTCACCTGCTGTTGGCAGCGGGCCGTCTGGATTTGGTTCGAGAATGTATTCGGCGGCGTCATCTGTTGGTTGAGACGCCAGCTTGCGGCGATACTTTTCTACCAGGTCTTTGCGGCCGTGGATAGGATCGTGGACAGCGAAGTGAGCCATGTGCAGATAGAACGGTCCATCTCTGTGTCGATCAATAAAGTCGAGTGCCATGTCAGTAAATCGATCCGTCAGATAGTCGCCTTCTTTTCCGTCCGGGCCATTTCCATTACGGACACCAAACGGATAGTGATACGATCGATACCAGCCGTAAGTTGATTCGTCGAAGCCCCATTCCTTCGGAGGCTTCCCGAGATGAGCCTTGCCGAAAAAGGCTGTGGCGTATCCGTGTCCCTGCAGCGTCTCTGCCAGCGTCTGTTCCTCATCGGGAATTGCCATCAGCTTTTCAGCGCTGTGTAGTTTCTCGTAGTCGCGTTCCGGTCGTCCTCCCAGCCACTCGGTCAGGTTTGTCCGAGCAGGATACTTACCTGTCTGAATACTGGCCCGGCTGGGCGAACACACGTGGCAGGTCGCATATGCATTCTCAAACCGCATTCCGTCCTGCGCCAGCTGATCGATGGCGGGTGTCTCGTAGAATGTGCTTCCGTAGCAGCCGACGTCTCGCTGCCCGAGATCATCGACCAGAAAAAAGACAACATTGGGCCGCTGTTGGTCAGCCGCATGGACTGCAGTCATCACGAGCAGGATCAGGAAGTGGCGTAGCGTCATTGGACTTCCGCTATTACGGGAACACGAACTGGAGACTTTGAATTCTGAGTAATTCATCGCTCATTGTCATCCACGCCAGTGTCTTCAGGTGCGATACCAGAGTTGCCGGCTGCCATGGGGATTGTCAAACAGATCATTCCGCACCAGCCACCTGCCTGCCGGAGAACTGCATCAGTTGACGTAAGTCGGATGAAAGCCTCAGGCATCAACGATGCAGCCAGACAGTGCGTTATGCAATCGGACGATTGCGGCTCTGCTGATTTAAGTATGACGTGGGAAGGCGAGGCTCCTGCCGAGCCGCAGTACCTCGCAGAAACACGGCTCAGCGCGAGCTTCGCCCTCCCAAACTGCAGTCCGCCTTAAATTAATCAACAGGGCCTTGCGCGTTTCGGCTAAGGATAGCAATGCAGGTTCCTGCTGCGCTGCGGACGGTGGAAGAACAGAACTTTGTCAGTTGTTGTCGCTGGCGGATGGCAGGAGCCGCGGTGCAGGCGTGTCGACCCAGCCGGCTTTGCGTTGCCCGCTCCCTTTGCAATTGACGTCCCCCAGTTCATTTCTTGCCTCTTCTGCGAAGGCCAGCAGTCGCTGCACAACTGACGGATTTGCTTCCGCGACGTTCCGTGATTCACCGATGTCCTGATCCAGGTCGTAAAGCAGGAGTTCGGCAGCGCCTTCCGGCTTGCCCCAGTTCTTCTTCTTCGATTCCATCTCAACAAACAGCTTCCACTTTCCGGAACGAACTGCCTGCAGCTGGTCCATCTGGTAATAGTAGAAAGCATCATATGGGGATGTGCTGGTTTTCGCGGTCAGGACAGGCCAGATGTTATGGCCGTCAATCGGATTGTCAGGAAGAGCAGTGCCGGTCAGGTGAGCCATGGTTGGCAGCCAGTCCATCGTTGTGGTGAGTGCCCCGCTGCTTGTCCCGGCAGGAATCTTCCCCGGCCAGCGAACGACACAGGGAACTCGCATGCCGCCTTCATCTGTCCTCCCTTTTTTGCCTTTCAACGGGGCATTCCGGCCGAGCTTGTTCCCGGCTCCATTGTCAGAAGTAAACACAACCATTGTGTTGTTGTCGACACCCGCATCTTTAATCGCCTGCAGGATCTGTTCCGTTGACCAGTCAATCTCCTCAACCCAGTCGCCGTACTTTCCATTCTGAGACTTCCCAAGGAATTGCTTCCCCGGGAACAGAGGGTTGTGGACGGCTGCATGCGGGAAGTAGAGAAAGAACGGTTGCCTGCCGGACTCTTTAATGAACTGTACGGCCTCTTTGGTGTATCGCTCCGTCAGAGGTGATTGTTTCCGGCCAATGACCAGTTCTATTGCCTGCTCGTCACGAACCAGCGGAAGCGGGACTTCTTTGCGATTCATGTCATTGCTGTATGGAATTCCCAGGTAGCTGTCGAACCCCTGCCGTGTGGGTAGAAAATCCGGGTGGTCTCCCAGATGCCACTTGCCAATGCACTTTGTCCGGTATCCCTGTGTCTTGAGCAGATCAGCGATGGTTACTTCATCGGGATGCAGCCCCTTGCGGGCCGCCGGGAACAACACGCAGAGGTTCTTCTCATCCTGATGCATGTTCACTCGGCGTGGGTAGCAGCCAGTCATCAGGCTGGCTCGGCTGGGCGTACATACTGAACAGGTGGAATAGAAGTCCGTCAGTCGCATGCCTTCCTTTGCCATCTGATCAAGCGCAGGTGTCTTCTGCTTCGTGGCTCCAAACGGACCGATGTCGCCGTATCCGAGGTCATCACAATAGATGATGACGAGATTGGGTCGTGACTGTCCGCTGCATGTAGAAAGAGCGAACAGCAGCAAGAGGAATCGACAGATGTGTTTCATGTAATCTTCCGGTCCTGGATCAGGTATACGATCCTGCAGCTTATCCGAAAATCGCTCTGAGTTGCTTCCCGGACATGGTATTTGCCAGGTCTGCGCTCCGCAGTATCAGGTTCAGTGCGAGGCGATGGCGTACAGCATTGGAAGCAATCAGTGACCGGTCAACTGTTTAGTGCATCCGCAACGTTGGTTCGGTAGGCGGCCATCGCCGGCAGGAATCCAACCAGTGCTCCCAGACCAAGCAGTACCGGGAACAGCACAAGCTCGTAGCTGCTGAATGCCCAGCCGTCGACGAGCAGTCCGAACTGCTTACTGAACGTTGGGGCCGCCGCGATTGTAATCGCATGTCCGGCGAGCCAGCCAATGACTCCGCCTCCCACACACAGCACGGAAGACTCAGCAAGGATAATGCTGAACACGGTGCTGCGGCGTGCTCCAAGAGCCCGCATGATGCCAATCTCACGTCGGCGATCTGACATGGAATTGTAGATGCTGACAAAGATGCTGATGCCGCTGACCAGAATAATCATGCCTGTCAGGCCGATCACTCCCTTTTCGATATTGCCGACGAGCCCATCCATCAGTCTCTGGATTGGCTGAATGGGATTTACGGCCATTGCCCGCGTGGTGCCGTTGATGTCGTTGTAGAGTTTAAAGGCTTTTGAGACCGACGAATCATCCTCCATACGAATGTAAATCGCAGTCAGTTCCTTCATAGCTGGCGGTGTATCAATGCCGTACCCCATTTCTGGATCGCCAGTTTCTTCTCCTTTGCGGCGCTTTGCGCGTGTTTCATTGAGTTGCGCAAGAGCCAGTTCAAGTCGTTCAGGGTCGGTGCCGTAAAAGTCACGCAGACGCTTCTCGACTTCGTCCACCGGCTTCTGATGGCCGTCCAGAATGTAGATCGCTTCCAGATTCAGAAACACGCTGCGATCGTTGGGAGTTCCGGTCTGCTGCAGGACAGAAACGACTGTGAACTTTTCGTCGTGTTCCTTTCCGGAGTCGGCATTCGCGTGCACGATCGTAAATGTGTCACCGACCTTCCAGTGGTTTGTCGTTGCAACCTGAGACCCGATGACCGCATCGTAGAGCCCTTCCATCTGGCGGGAGCCTGCCTGGTCTTCAACCTGAAAGAACTGCCCCGGCGTGTACTCATGCAGGAAGTACTCATTGGTTGTGCCCACAATCGGAAAGGCACCATCCTGGGGGCGGGTGAAGTCTCCGAAGCCAAGTGGGATCGCAACCTCGACGTGAGGATGGTTCCTGATTTCTTCAAGGTACATGTACGGGAGATTGTCAATCGGCGGTTCAATGCGAAACACCGAACTCAGGACCAGTTGCAGGTCGCTTCCCTTCGCACCAATAATCAGATGATATGCGATTGAACGCTGGTTGAATGCCGTCTTGACGGCGCCGAATCCGACCAAAACTATCACCATCAGCATGACACCGAGTGCAACGCTGAGGGCGGTTAGCGTCGAGGACACGAGTCTCTGACGAACGCTCTTCCACGCAATCGACAGCAGATTCATTCCGCTCCCTTCCTGGCATCGGATGGCGTATCAGAAGTTTTCTGCGGGTGATTGAATTCAGACAGTCTGTCGACACGTCCAAAACTGTTTGCGACTTCCATTGCGTGTGTCACCATCAGGAGTGTGACATTGTTTTCTTCGCACGTGGAACGGATCAGATTCAGAATCAGGTCCTGATTCGCAGGATCCACATTGGCGGTGGGTTCATCTGCCAGGAGCAGCGAAGGCTTATTGGCCAGCGCTCGGGCGACACTGACTCGCTGCTGTTCCCCGACTGACATGCGGGAAGGAAGATGAGTCATTCGGTCTTTGAGCCCTACTCGTTCCAGCAGGCTGATCGCGAACCGTCGATCGGCTCCCTGCCCGGAAAATGACATTCCCAGCAATACGTTTTCAAGGGCCGTGAATGCCGGCAACAGGTTAAACGTCTGAAAGACGAAGCCGATCCTGGAGGCCCGAAAACGATCTCGAGTCACCTCCGGCATCGGAGTGATGTCGGTTCCTGCAATCGCCACCTTACCGGCGTCCGCCTGAAGAATGCCGGAGATCACATTCAGGAGCGTGGTCTTCCCCCCGCCGTTGCGCCCCACGATCCCGATCTTCTGGCCGGGGTCGATGGTCAGGGACGCACCGCGCAGCACCTCCTGGGCGCCGAAGTGCTTCTTGACGTCTT
>CAJWGB010000092.1 GCA_913031625.1 uncultured Planctomycetaceae bacterium
CCGGAATCGACAAGGCCTTCCTGCGGGAATGGCTGAGAAAGATGGAAACCGATGGGACGGGGTTCTGTTCAGCAGTGCCAGCGTTGAAGCTGGTGAATGAGCAGCAACCGACGGCTGAATTGCGGCCCGCAGAGTTCGCGCAGACTGATGAATCTGACCTGATGCCGTATCCGATTCTGGATGAGATTGAATCGTACGCGATCGGGGATCGTCAGGCACCAGCCCAGGTGCTCGAACGTCTGCACAACAATCACCCTGACATTGAACGGGCAACCTGTGAAGAGTGGGTGCGACGATTCTTCAGTCTGTGGTGTCGCAATCAGTGGAAGCGTGAACGGTACGCTCCGTCCTTCCACGTCGATGACAAGAATCTCGACCCAAGAACATGGTGTCGATTCCCGATCCTCTCCGGAGGGTATCGTTTCGAGTTGTCTCAGTTGCAGGTGGCGAAGCCATGAGCACACAGGAACAACATTGCTACAGGTATCCCAGACCGTCACTTACGGTTGACTGTGTGGTATTTGGTATTCGCGACAGTCGGTTGCAACTGCTGTTGATTCAGCGTGCACAACCACCGTTCAGGGGCAGTTGGGCGCTCCCCGGCGGATTCGTGGATATGCATGAGACGACGGACGAAGCCGCACGGCGTGAACTGGAAGAAGAGACGGGACTCACCGACATCTTTCTTGAGCAGCTCTACACGTTCAGTGGAGTTGACCGGGACCCGCGCGAACGCGTCGTCAGTGTGGCCTATTTTGCGCTTGTGCGGGCAGATGCACATGCACCTGCGGCTGCTTCTGATGCTGCCGCAGCATCATGGTTTGACGTGGGTGATCTGCCGGAGCTGGCGTTTGATCACCACGATATTATCAGTGTGGCGTTGCAGCGACTTCGCGGCAAGATTCAGTATCAGCCACTAGGGTTCGAGTTGCTGCCGGAGCAGTTCACGCTGCGGGAGTTGCAGGGACTTTATGAAATCGTTCTTGGGAAGGAACTCGATAAACGCAACTTTCGTCGCAAACTGCAGAGCATGGGAGTTCTTGAAGAGACTGATGACTTTGAGCAGGGTGTCCCGCGACGCCCGGCTCGACTGTACCGGTTCAATCGCCAGCGGTATCACGAACTTGCGGAGAGCGGATTCGAATTTGAGGTGTGACAATGAGGGCATTGATTATTGTCGATATTCAGAATGATTTTCTTCCAGGCGGAGCCCTCGCGGTGGCTCAGGGAGACGAAGTGATTCCGGTCATCAATCGAATCGCTCCGAGTTACGACCTTGTCGTCTGCACTCAGGACTGGCATCCGGCAGATCATTGGAGTTTCGCGAGCCAGCATGACGGATTCACAGTCGGCGACGTCATCAGGTTGAACGACCTTGATCAGGTTCTCTGGCCGGACCACTGCGTCCAGGATTCGTATGGAGCACAGTTCGCAGACGCCCTGGATTCTCGCTGGACTCAGCACGTGTTTCGTAAAGGCACATACGTGGACGTCGACAGTTACAGCGGCTTCTTTGATAACGGTCGACGATCTGCGACCGGCATGGGAGATTTCCTGAAGTCACGGGGAGTGACAGAGATCTCCGTGGCCGGACTTGCGACGGACTACTGCGTGTTGTTTACAGCGCTGGATGGGCGGTCGCTTGGGTTTGACGTTAGTCTGATTCAGGAGGCCTGCCGAGGCGTGGAACTCGTTCCCGGTGATATTGCTGATGCAGTTCAGAAGATGCAATGTGCGGGAGTCGAGATCGTCTGAGGTTGTTGGCCGGTGATGAATGACTCGAACTGATTTCAGGGAAGATGAGAGGAGGTGAAGCGCTGTGTTTCCATCACTGCTTCACCGGTTTCCATATCGGTCAGTGAAACCGTCCATTGAGCAACTCCGAATGGGACTTCGTCCGAGAAATAGACGTCGCAGCGTTGACTGCACTTTCGATCCTTGAAAATCCGTGTTGTCTGACAGGCAGCCCGCTGGCACCGAATGGCAGTTTTGGTTCCGTCGGGGCGGGTGTACCGAAAGTAGCGTATTCCTTCGTTGTTGTAGGGTTTGGCTCGAGCGACTCCGCGCAGGTTCCTGAGCAGGTTGGGGTAAGTTGTGACGAGTGGTGCTTCCTGATCAACATTGAACAGCCATTTGGCGATGTCAATGCCGCGGCGCGGACCGTCTGACGGGGCATAGAGACTGAACTCCTGCCTCGCTCTGTTCTTCCTGTTAGGCATCACTTTGACCACCGTCAGGAAGTGAACTGACTCACCGTTGACTTCCTTAATCTCCGTACATTCAATCTCCAGGGCGAGGCTCTCTGCCCCCAGATCTCCGGTGAATCTCACCGCCACAGGTTCCTTCGGCAGTGAAGCGATGACGCTGTAACGTGGCGGGTCAAATGGCGGACGCTTCGTGCGGTAATCAATCCATTTTTTCTCCTGCATCAGCGTGAAGATCCAGTTCGGCTTCCATGGTTTCTGCAGCGAGTCAAAAGATGAGTAAATTGAAGCACACGACAGGAACGCAATCAGGAGCAGACCTCCACGTGATCGGCTGAGCCTGTCCACAGCAGGCACCATTCCCATCCACCAGAACGGTACCAGCCACAACATCCACCGCAGCGCGCACGAGTTGCCACCGTAGTTGTAGTTTTGAGTTCGGGACAGGTAGAACAGCAGTACGGTCAGGGAGATTCCAATGCCCAGCAGGTGGATCACCTTCCAGCGTTTCATGGTTGCTGACCGCAGTCCTCGAAACCAGCCGTAAAACGTCAGCAGAAAGATCGGAGTGAGTGACAGAATCCCGTGGTGTCCTGCAACACAATGCAGCAGATATACGGGGGGAGATTCGTCATTCGCGTCGATCCCCTTTGGATCCATCCAGTAACTGGGAACACCTTCGTGCATATACCGATACTTTTCAGTTCCGTAGTACGCGTAGAACGGCTTAATGCCCCCGGTACAGATGATGTTGGTAATGAAGAATGCAGCCAGAGGCACAAGGGCAGCCGGCACATAAGCACGTGCTGTTTTTCGCACGTCTGTTGAAACAGCCACGAAGAACGAAAGCAGTCCGAACAGGGCGGCTGGCAGTTCAAAACAGCAGGTCATTGCCGCCCAGAATCCCAGAGAGGCAAAATCTCTGAGACGGGGTTCCGGCAGTAGTCGGAGCCTGATCACAGCAGAAATACTAAACACCAGACAGGTGGCGGCCGGTGTGTGATTATTCAATGTGGTCAGGTACGGCATCAGCATCGATGTAAACCCGGCGACCACCAGCATTACCCACAGAGTCAGTCGCCTGTTGACGAGCATCATGAGGGAACGTCTCAGTGACAGCATCGCCAGAAAAAGTGGCAGAACATTCACCAGCAACAGCAGCATTCGCGTTGTTGCCAGCAGGTGAGCACGCTGAACATCACGATCCTCATGATCCAGACGCAGTTCGTACCCCAGACTCTGTTTTTCCAGCCAGTAGAGCCCAGCCATCAGCGTGGGGAACAGCGGGGGCTTGGATGAATAAAAGTGGTAGTCACTGTCTTCGTCTTTGCGATGCCGAACCTTATCGATGGTCGACCAGCCTCTGATACGGTCGATTTCATCAATCTGGTAGGTGCCACGTTCGACCAGCGACCAGACTGTACACCAGCGTGAGCGGTCATTCGCACTTTGCAGAGGTGTGCTGTTGAGCACGGCCCATGCAGCGTAGAGCCCGGTCAGGACGCACAGAATCAGCCCCACTGGTTCAAAACCCGTGATGCCGGTTGACTGGGTGAGGTCTTCGTCTGTCGGCGCGCTAGTTGTCGAAGAGTCCGCTGCCATGAGTTCCAGTGTTGCCACGGCCGGAAGAAGCCGGAGAGCGAAGGGTCAGAGCCGAACGAAATACCGATTGCGGTACATCCAGAGTCCGACCAGCCAGAATACCACGAAGGTGGCAGTTGGCAACACGAACACTCCAATGCCTTCTGTGTTCGTTGCGTTTGGCCCGAAACACGTCTGCAGGACACGGCCAAAATGCTGAACCACAACTTCACGTTGAATCCAGCCTTTCAGTGTCTGTCCCATGACATACATGACGATTGAGTTGGCTCCGATGATGACCAGTGGGAACGCCAGCAGTCTCAACGGGAGAATGTCGAATAACAGATAAAATAGCGCGAGCGTCCAGATTGCATATCCCGCACTGAATAATGCCCAGCTGGGAGTCCAGATCCGTTTGACGATTGGGCAGACCGAATAGTGAGCTCCGATTCCCAGACCCACGCAGATTGCTCCCCAAAGCAGCAGCATCAGGAACTTCTTCCCGCGGCTGCCGTCTCCCAGCAGCAACTGCCCACACAGGATCCCGAGCAGGGTGGTGGCGATGGACGGTACGAAGTTGAGAGTCGTATATCCCCCTGCGTTGTAAAGGTATCGCTCCGGGTCCGAGAACCACCATGCGCGAATCTGGTCGCGCGCTGATTTTGGTGAGGCGTCCTCCTGATCGGATTCCACTGCTGCAACGTTGTCGCCTGCCTCATCCGTATTTGCCTTCGGGTTATCAGTGGACTCTTCACCAGTTTCCTCACCTGGTTGTTTATCGTCCGGTGCTGATCGCAGTTGGTTCAGCAGATCGAGGTCTGCAAAGTGTGCGAAATTCCCGTTCTTTGACCATGGACGGAAACGCGAATCCACTGCATAGACTTCCCCTGCTTCTTCACTCGCTTCGACTGCGGCAAAGTCATGGTCTTTCGGCGGCGGATTCATCATGAACAGCCCCCAGTATCCAACAAGGATGACGACGATCGCTCCGACTTGAATCACGGGCTTTCGTCCAACCAGCAGGTAGGCAAAAAAGTAGCCCAGTCCGATCTGGCAAAGGACATTCGGAAACAGCCATGTCGTCAGGTCGAACTTCATCGTCTGCAGGAATACTCCCAGCAGAATCAGGAGTGCTGCTCGATTCAGGGCATGGCTGGCGCGGGCCATTGTTGAGCTTCCAAGTGCCTTTCGACGTCCATAGGAGAACGGCATTGCGATGCCGACCATAAACATGAAGCATGGTTGAATCATGTCCCAGACCGGGACGCCCCACTTCGCGATCGTGGTGTCCCATGTGGCATGTCGAAAATGTCGTAACGTGTGCACGTTGACGACGCTCTCCAGCCAGGTGCCTTTAATCTCGGCGTGGACGGCTGCCGCCTTTTCGGCGTCCATTCGCGCCAGCGTGGTCATTCCAAAGCCGCCGGCAATCAGGAGCGTCATCACAAAGCCCCGAAAGGCATCAAGGCTGACAAGTCTGCCCGGTGCCTTGGTCGGCGTTGCTCTGGTTGATACTGGTGGTGGAGTGGCGTCTGTGGGAGGAGGTGTGGGCTGCTGAAGTTTGTATGTATCACCCATGACTGGTCCCGGGTTGGAAGGAGCTCGCAGACGCGAGCGGATGAGGCGGGAGTGAAGCGGAGGGATGCTTCAGGATACCCCATTCATCGAACCGAATCACAGACATTCATTGGCGGATGGGGAGTGAATGCAAATTTGGCTGAATTGCAGATTCTTCGGGTTGTAGGGGTCGGGACTCGGCTGGAGTATGGTTTGGGAGCCCCCAAAACCATCTTGCTCCGATCGCCCAGTCGCGCCACAATTCGCAGAGCATGGATGCTTTTCCCCGATCCCTATCTCTTCGTCACATCATTCTGATGGCTGCCGCTGCACTGCTTCTGGTCAGTGGTTGTGCCAGCCCATTGGTGAATCACACCAACTCCCAGCCGAGAATGCTGCAGATTCCGGCGACTCAGCAGGATCTGATGTGGGAGCGCGCCGTTTCAGTCCTCCATGACAACCACTTCTCGATTGCTCGTGAGAGCAAAATTGAAGGCATAATCGAATCTGACTACCGCGCAGGCTCCGGATTATTTGAGCCCTGGCACCGCGATTCCATCGGGTATGCCAGCCGGGTCGAGAGTACGCTGCAGTCCATTCGTCGGCGAGTGCTGGTCACGTTTCAGCAATCCAGCGACGGTCAGATTCTGGTGAGTGTGCGGGTCGAAAAAGAGGTTGAAGACGTCCCCGTGGACAACGAGTTGCAGGCCAACGGGGTGATTTCAGAGACTGATTCCAGCGGTTCGAGGTGGCTTCCTCGCGGAACGGATCCCCTGCTCGAAGCGTGGCTTCTGGAACAGATCCGGGATTTTCGCTGATCCGTCAGGTTTTCCCGTCTTTTCTGACCGGCCAATCGCGGTAATTTGGATTGAATCACTCACTGGCTACCGCAAGTTTGAGCTGCAGGACTCGATATCCTTTGCGGGCCGGAGGAAATGCCAATCTCTGCTGGCAAAGACTGCAATTCAGAAATGACTCCCCTATGAACCGTCTGTACTTCTTATCTCGGTTTGGACATCGAACCGTTGTGAGGGATTCACGTTCGCGCCGGATGACTGGACCACTGAGCATGCAGAAAGATGACTCAATTCGCTTCGTTGACCAGGGGCAGCCGAGTTCATCAGGAGCGACTCCTGAAGAACTGTCGGAGGCGTTGAAAAACACGGAGACGCGTAAAGAGGCTCTCGAAGCACTGCGACAGCGCAGCGCGAGCGAATACTTTCTTACCCGTGCCGCTGCGGAGATTTCCGCCAGCCGGATGATCGATAACGGCGACATTCAGTTTTCGGAAGCTGAATCACCGGACGAATAGTCCGGGCATCATGCAAAAATCGATCCTTGTGGTCTTGTACTGCATTTGTTTCCGTGAACAAACCACATTGGTTGCAAAATGCAAGCAAACATGCACGATGGGCGTTTGTTTGCTTTCATTTTTGCAGGGGATCTGGTTGATGGTTTTTCCGCTCGTGTTGGTGTCCGGTATGCGTCTGAAAAACTGTGCCGAGGACTGCCTTTCTGGATCCCGGTGCTGCGACACTCGGCGGGCAGTTCCGCGATTTAGCTATGGAAGAGCTGGACTGGTGGGGGTGTTTTGGGTTGCCTGTTTTGGACTCAACATTTGTGGCGGTCAGGAATGGTCCCAGTTTCGTGGTGGGGTTTTCCAGGGAAAGCTGACGACAGGTCGTCCGGTCGAGGAACTTGAGGAGGGCTCGCTTCGCTGGATAAGGCAGATTCCAGCAGGGCACAGCTCACCGGTAGTCAGCAAGGGAAGGATCTATGTCACCAGTTTCAGCGCGGAAGAAAAGCGGGTCGCCACACACTGTTTTTCCCTGGCAAGTGGAGAACCATTGTGGATGGCTTCCGAGCGAGTGGAAAAATGGCCCCAGGTTCACCCGTTCAATTCGCAGGCCAGCCCAACCTGTTGTGCTGATGCCGCAGGAGTCGTCTCCTATTTTGGAGCGTATGGACTGATTCGTTATTCGAATTCCGGTGAAAAAATCTGGGAAGTTCGTCTCCCAATTGCCCGGGTGCAATACGGGGTTTCGACTTCTCCCGTGGTGGCAGGAGAAAAGGTATACCTGGTCCGGGATTCGCGCGAAGGGAGCTTCCTGGCCGCTTACTCGCTCCGCGACGGGGAACGGCTTTGGCGGACTGAGCGCCCCCTCAACAGCACCAACAATTCATCACCCCTGTTGATTGAAAGGGAGGGTGGAAGAATCCTGGTTGCCGTCAATGGGACACCGGTCAGTCACGTTTACGATGGTCAAACCGGAAAGGCTGTTTTCTGGAATACCGGTTATCCCTTTGAGGCGATCAGTGTTCCCCTCTTTTTCGAAAACCGGGTCCTTTTCTCCAACCGCGGTACGGGAAGCCCGGGCGATCCGCTGTTTATTCCGCCGTTTGACGTATTGGTAAAAAAGTTCGGCGACGGGGCCGGGAAAGCGCTGCTGACCGACCGCATTCCCCCCGGGGAACAACTGGTACTGCGACCCGAAGTGGCAGAGGGGGAACCGGGACGGACACTCGCCATGGTCCGCCTGGTGAAAGGCTTTATGGACCAGGACAGGGATGGCCGGGTCACCCGGGAGGAATACGACGCCATGAGCGACAAGATGACCAGCAATCGAAACAAGATGGCCTCCATCCAGTTGAACCAAAAGGGGCAGGTGGAGGACGGTCAACTGGAGTGGGTCGGTACGCGCGGTGTGCCGGAAATGTCCAACCCCATCGAAATCGGGGGAGTCATTCTTACCATTGAGGATGGTGGGATTTGCAACCTGATCGATTGCCGGAGCGGTCGCCAGTTGTCGAAAAAGCGGATTCGTTCGAGGGGGAGGTACACTGCGTCACCGGTTGCCTGGAAAGACAGGGTCTACCTTTTCTCCAGCGCAGGTGACTGGACGGTTTTGTCAATTGGTGGAAACAGGATCGTCACCCTTTCGCGGGGGGGACTGGGCGAGCGGGTGTTTGCGACGCCTGCGCTTACCGAACAGGGGCTCGTTGTCCGCACCGAGCAGAGTCTTCGGTTGTACCGGGATTAAATGACTGCTGTGCTTTTGAGACCAGTCATGACAGCTTTTTAATCCTGATGTTCTTCCATCGGCATTTAGCGCCTTTGGGCCAGCCGGTTCCGCCGTGTACCTGGACTGCAATGCTGCCCCTGGTGCCCAGATCCTTTCGGATCTTATCCTTCGCTTTGTTGTAGCCTTCGTTGCTGGAGGTTGTTCCGTCAAATTCGCAGACTTTGACACCATTAATCCACGTCGTGATTTTAGGGTCGGCTCCGACGCAGCGCACTTTGGCTGTATTCCAGTCATTCACCTTCCATGCTTTCAGCCATGCGGCGGGCGTGCAGGAGCTGACGGCTCCGACTTCCGCAGCGGTCTTCTCTTTGGCCGTCTGCAGACCGATCAGCTTCCTGTCATCGTCATACTTCCCGTTAATGTCGAAGCAGCGCGTGTTGAAGCCGCCCGTCCCTTCTCCGTAAAGGTGGCCCACATTTCCGGCGTCGTGGTAGTCGACCATCATCTGGAAACACTGCCCCCTGTCGTTACCGCGAAGAAACAGTCCGGAGCACACTCCCCAGTCCGGTTTCATGTCGATCAGTAATTCGAAGTCGCCAAACTTCTCATCAGTCAACAGGATGCCACCATTCCCTGAGCCGGGAGGATCCTGTTCGCCCGTGATTGCTCCCTCTTCCACGGCCCAGCGTCCACCGGTTCCGTGACCGATTCTCTGAGGGTTCTTGTGCCAGCCTTTCAGTGTCTTGCCGTCGAAGAGTGACTTCCAGTCGTCTGTCGGAGCTGCCCACAATCCGCTGGACAATGGGCCAGCTGCCAGTGCGGCAAGAGAAGCAGTCTGAAGGAACTCACGTCGATTGGTCGCTGTCATGTTGGGCTCCGAAGAAGGGAAAAACGTCAGGCCGTAGGCGTCAGTGGCTGGCCTGTCTGAGGGTCACGGTTGTGTCGTGTCATCACGGCTGACCAGTCGTCCTGAGTCAGCTCATTCGCTTCTTCCGCCAGCAGTCGAGGGATCTCATCCACGATAGGAAAACTCAGGCGAGTGTCAGGGTTCACGCAGACAAGTGCGTCTTCCTCGGGCACCAGATCCGACTTGCAGGTCGGACAGACGAGGAAATCTTTCACCCGATCAAAGTCGTAGGGCATTCTGCTGTTCCATGAGGCCGGCAAAGCTGAAGGCGGATCCTAACAGTGGAGCCATGATTTCTGAAGCTGAAAAGAGTATCCTGCCCGCTGAGCAGTCTTGCAATTCTGAGGCATCTGCGTTTGCCACATTGCTCAAACTGACCGACGATTCAGGCATCTCTCCCCCATGGATTCAACTGTCGTATCCCAGATCGCCCGCAGCAAAACTCTTCGAAGGGTGGCGCTCTATTCAGTTGGTGTGGCGATTTACGCAGTGCTTCCAGCAGCGCTGGAAGACAAGCATGGTGATGTCAATGACATGCCTGGCAATGTCCATGCTGTCTTCGGACTCGTCCTGGGCTGGCTGCTCGTCTTTCGAACCAATTCGTCCTATGCCCGCTGGTGGGAAGCTCGAAAACTCTGGGGCGCTCTGGTCAACGTCAGCCGAAACCTCGCCATCAAGGTCGCTGATCTGTGTCGGGCAGATGAAGCCGAACTGAATAAGTTCCGGATTGAGATCGTAGCCTTTGCATGGTCACTGAAGGATCATCTGCGAAATGAATCGAGTCTCCAGGCAGTACCGGGTTTCGAAGCCTGCCACGACACTCCGTCACACGTGCCCTCCTATCTGATTACTCGAATGTATGAAGAATTCGGCACGTGGAAGGCTGAAGGATCCATCGACGGCGATGAACTCAGAATTCTGGACGCTGAAGCGCGGCAGTTTCTTGATATCTGTGGTGGGTGTGAACGCATTCGAAACACAAGGGTGGTGCGATCTTATCGCACATTTGCCCGGCAGTGTGTTTTTCTGTTTTTGGTCACGTTTCCGTGGGGGATGGCTCATACGTTTGGCTGGTTGACCGTTCCGCTGACAGGGATAGTGGCGTACTTCATGATGGGACTGGAGACAGTCGCCGAGCACGTTGAGGAGCCATTCGGATACGATGAAGACGACCTCGACCTCGACGGGCTCTGTGAGACGATCGGGCGAACGGTACAGGAAGTCTTTGATCGTCGACTCGACCAGAAAAAAGCACCGATTGTCAGCACGCCAGCGGCAGACGACTAGAGGCCGCAGCGTTATCGCAGCGGCGATAGTTCGCACAGCCAGCTTACGTGGTCGGATGTGAACCTCGGCGCAGAATTCGGACCTGTTCGGTCTGGTCACGACGGTGGCTGGAAGCTGTGCCACCCGGCAATCGGCGTCATTCAGGACTGTGCTACCTTCTCGGCATCGGTCCCATTCGGGAAAGGCCTCGTTTCAGGCGGCGTCGAACAACGTCATCGGGAGCCACTTCCGGACGCTCCGCTTTGAGTAAGTCTGTGGAAGTACGCCATGCCAGCACGAGTGTTGCGGCGTTTTTTAAACGAGACACCTGAACTGTCTCGCACCTGCCGTCGAGGTCCAGAATCACGTTAACTTCGGAGGGGACTGGAGGCAGTTGCCGGCACAGAAAATCGACCTGTTGATCATGTGTTTCAATGCGTTCAAGCGTGTGACTGACCGGAATCACGGCCTTCGGGTGTCTCTTCCGAAGCGTACCGTAAAAGTAGTCACGGACCTTTTGATAGTATGGGTCACGGAATTCCATGAACTCATTCACACAGAAAATGCCGTCGACAACCTGAGTGACTCGAAAATCACTCTTGGGTGCATCTCTTCGCCAGCACCGAATTGCATCAGTCATTGTGGAACGCTGACACTGCCCAAAGTAGCCTCCCAGCGACACCACATGTCGGACTTTGGAAAAGTCCATGTTGATGTGTCCAACGTCTGACCCGACATAGGCTGTTGGTGACCAGTCGCGATACAGATACATCCATGCCGGGTTGCTGGAGTTGTACTTGTCATGCAGATAGATCGTTGTCCACTTGCGGCTCTTCATTGTCGCAGTCACTCGTTCCACCGCCGGTTTTGTCACAGCCAGCGGATCAAAATGTCGTGAGGCATGAGTGAAGAAGGCAACCGTTTCTCCCAGCTCAACTTCCTGTGGCGGAGTGAAGTCCGGCTTCCAATCGGGCGACTCAAACGTACCTGGATCCGGGAACTGCAGCGACAGCGCCATCGCGGAAATCAGGGCAGTGAGCAACATTGGCTGGGCGTCCGGTACCGGACCAAACAAAGGACGTGTAGAGCAGATCAGATTACCACGATTGAAGTGATGCAGACAGATGGATCAGATTCTGTCCCGTAGCTGACCAGGAAACTGCATCCATCGTTGTAACTGGTTGCCAGGATCAGCTTTGCTGCGTGAAGTACATGTTCGCCGAAGGCCCCGGGGCAGCGAGCGACCAGACGGTGCGTTTCGCCGGGACGCTCGCGCGTCTCGGCTCACAAAACCATTGCTGCCAGACGACTTCAGCTGCGAAAGAGGTATTCGCGGTCGTGCGAGTCCTCTTCAGCTCTCGTCAGGAAACAATTCCGTCGACCACTTTGCCTTCATCGGTGGGCCCAATCAGCCGATTGTCCAGGCCCTGGTAGGGGAAGCTGAACCTGAATGGATCAAGTCCCAGCAGGTGCAGAATGGTGGCCTGCAGATCTCGAATTCCAACCGGGTTTTCACCAATGTAGTAGCCGATCTCATCCGTCTGTCCCCATGAAGTTCCTGGCTTCACGCCTCCACCGGCCATCCACATCGTGTAGGCATACGGGTGATGATCCCGCCCAATGAATCCCTTCTTCAGATCTTTGTTCACGTTGTTCTGCATCATTGGGGTGCGACCAAACTCACCGCCCCAGATAACCAGTGTGGAGTCCAGCAAGCCACGCTGTTTGAGATCCTTCAGCAGCGCCGCCACGGACCGGTCGATCTGTTTTGTCTTAATCGGCAGCGTGCCGTCGATCGATTCGCCAGGCGAGCTGCCATGATGATCCCAGCCCCAGTCGTACAGCTGCACGAATCGCACGCCTCGTTCGACAAGGCGTCTTGCAAGCAGGCAGTTATTGGCGAACGTGGGGTCGTCACCTTTGTAGAGGGCTCGCGGATCGTCCGCTGACTCCGCTGCGGAAACATGCCCTGGGCTCGCCCCATACATTTCCAGAACGTGTTTGGGTTCTTTCCCAATGTCCATGACTTCCGGGACTGCCATCTGCATGCGATACGCGAGTTCAAACTGAGCGATGCGAGTTTGTGTCTCTTCGTCTCGAATCTTTTCGTACTGAATCTGGTTCAGTTTCTTCAGCGTATCCAGCGTGGACCGTCTCAGTTTTCTGCTGACGCCTTTAGGGTCGGACAGATACAGAACCGGATCACCGTCAGTTCGACACTGAACTCCCTGGTACACGGTTGGCAGGAAGCCGGAACCCCACAGTGATTTGCCCGCGCTTGGGGTCTTTCCGCCGGATGCCAGCACGACAAAACCCGGCAGGTTCTCGTTTTCACTTCCAAGTCCCCATGTGACCCACGATCCCATTGAGGGGTTTCCGAGTCGCGGCTGTCCGGTATGAAGAAGCAGTTGTGCCGGTGAGTGATTGAACTGGTCAGTATTGACGGTCCGAATGATGCACGCTTCATCGGCGACAGACGCAAACTCCGGCAGCAGTTCACTGATCCACTGGCCGGATTCGCCATGCTGCTTAAACGAAAACTGCCCGGCCAACATTTTGGGAACGCCTCGAATGAAGGCGAATCGTTTGCCTTCGAGGTACTCTTTCGGGCACTCCTTGTTGTGAAACTTCTTCAGCTCCGGCTTGTGTTCAAACAACTCCAGCTGCGATGGAGAACCAGCCATGTGCAGATAGATTACTGACTTTGCGGGGCCGCTTGCTTTGGCTGGCCGATCATCTGCGGCAGCAAGTGACGACAACGCCATAGCACCGACACCGACACCGGCTGTGCCAAGAAGATGTCGACGGGTTTGGAGCTGAAGGAGAGAATCGGGTGTCATCTGAGGGATCCATAGCCGAAAGTGAGCCAGGACAGCATATCGCCAATGCCCGGACTCAATCCAGCGTGCGGTCAATGTGAAATGGGCGTGTTGACAGGATGCGTTGCGGACGTCGCGACATTCTGCGTGGCGTGGATACTCTGGCTTTGACGCGGGAAACGTACGCCGGAGCGAGGAGATCGAGAACAGGCATCAGCGCAGCCTGACTCGCCAGAGTTGGGTAGTTGCGTCTCACCTCCCAAAACCGTTCCAGTCAGCAGGCACTCTCAATCCTGACCACAATGACGGGAGCTAATGCCAGAAGCTACGTGTTGTTGTCGCTACGCGGCCATTGAATGTGCAACGAGAGCCGCCAATTCCGTTTCGCTTTACAACGCGGGAATCTGCTTCGTTCACATAGGCAGCAGTTTAAGCCACTCCAGCGACTGCTTTTGCCATGCGTCCCAGGATGGCCCTTTGTAGCCATTCAAGCCATGGCCGCCATTTAGCAGTTCAAGGTACTTTGAGGGAACACCCTGACGTTGCATGGCCTGGTGAAAGAGCCTGCTGTTGATGGGAGGTACTGGTTTGTCATCGATTGCATGGGCGAGGAATGTCGGACACGTTCTCCCATTCACGCGCAGCTCTGATGACATTGATCTGATCAATTCAGGCGTTGGTTCTGGACCGAGCAGATTCCGTCGTGAGCCACCATGAGTGTGCTCGCCCATCGTAATGACGGGATAGATCAGGATGGCAAAATTCGGGCGAGACGTCAGTCTCTGAATCGGATCTTCCTGACGTGGATCAGCGGTTTCAAACTGTGTCGCGCAGGTCGAGGCAAGATGCCCGCCGGCACTGAACCCAATCACGCCAATGCGATTCTGGTTCAACTTCCATTCCATGGCACGATGTCGTGTGATTCGGATTGCCCGCAGAGCATCTGTCAGTGGCACTTTGGTCCGACCCTTTGGCAGCCGATACTTAAGGACCACGCCTGTAATGCCGTGCTTGTTGAGCCACCTGGCAATGCCATGACCTTCCGGCTGAATTGCGAGGCCCCCATAGCCGCCACCTGGGCAGATGACGATGGCTGTTCCGTTTGGTTTTTCGGGGCGGTACACAAACAGCTGAGGGTCCTCATCTGAGAACTCGCCATTACCGATCGGCGCTTTTCTGTTCCACAATGAAATCGTCTCGGGTTCAGCTGCGCTGGTATCAGTGGAGACCATCAGCAGAGCTCCTGCGAAAAACAGACTCAGTTTTGACATTACCATGTTCCTTACGACTGGATCTTCTGCAGCGGAATGGCGTGCTGTACGTGCGCCTGCTGCTGCCGGCTAAACGATAGCAATTGGAATCATTGCGACCAGTCTGCCGCATTGATTAGCCGGGTGCCGCAGCAGCGCGGTTTCCGGTGCGTGTCGCCGCAGCACATGTTGTGCCTGCGGACCAACTCGGATCGGTTGTCGGAACGCCTCAATGACTTTTCGAATTGGTTCAGGTCGACCACAATGGAGCGTTGCCCCAAGCCCTGCTGACTCAAACGGAGCAATTCCGTGAAAACGCTGAATCTGTCACTGCTGGTTCTCAGTCTCCCGGTCGCCATCGGACTTGCCGATGACCCGAATCCTGAAGACATCAGGTTTTTTGAAGCCCGCGTGCGGCCGATTCTGGTTGAGCACTGTTACGACTGTCACGGACCGGAATCAGCCGAAGGCAAACTACGGCTGGATTCACGTTCCGGCTGGGCGCGGGGCGGAGAAGCAGGGCCGGCAATCGTCCCGGGCGATCCCAGCGCCAGTCTGCTGCTGAAGGCGGTGGGATACAAAGACAGCGATTTGCAGATGCCGCCTGCTGACGCCGGCGGCCGGCTGAGTGATCGCCAGATCGAGGATCTGACGACGTGGATTCGCCGGGGGGCTGCCGATCCCAGAGGCGGACAACAGGTCGTGCGAGAAATCGATCGGGCGGCAGAGTCTCACTGGGCATTCCAGCCGGTGCCGGTTCCCGAACTCGGAGACACAGATCAGAACCCGATCGACCTGCTGATTGGCATTCAGCAGTCCGCCGCCGGTTTTCAGGCTGTCGCTCAGGCCGACGTTCAAACGTTGGTTCGGCGCGTCGTGTTTGACCTCCATGGACTGCCTCCAACTGCCGAACAGCTGAAGACAACGAAGAGTCAGTTTCCAGATCTTGTTCGGGACCTTTTGGACTCACCCCGCTACGGTGAACGCTGGGGTCGACACTGGCTTGATGTCGCTCGGTACGCTGATGCGAAGGATGGTGTGCTGATGTACGGGGACGCCCGAATTCGGCCGTTCGCATACACCTACCGCGACTACGTCATCCGTTCATTCAATGAAGACAAGCCATTTGATCAGTTCATTCGAGAACAGATTGCCGCAGATCAACTCAGCCTGTCTGCAGACTCTCCCGCCCTTGCCGGGATGGGGCTCCTGACGCTGGGGCGAATGTTCGACAACAATCGACACGATGTGATCGACGATCAGATTGACGTTGTCAGTCGAGGTTTTCTGGGACTCACCGTAAGTTGTGCCCGGTGTCACGACCACAAATTCGATCCCGTACCAACGGCAGACTATTACTCACTGTATGGAGTGTTTGCCAGCAGCATCGAACCGTACGAACGCCCCCGAATCGAAGAAGTCTCCGAGGTCGGACAGGCGTTTGAAACGGAGTATCGAAACAAGCTCAATGAGGTTTACGCTCTGCAGCAGAGTCATTATCAGGATGTGCTGCAGAAGGCGCGAACAAAGACGCCGGATTATCTCGTGCAGGTCGCCACGACGGAACCTGACGTGGCTGAAACCGCGATCTTCTTCCTGTCGCTGTTGCCGGAACAGCTTCGTCCGCAGATCACATCGCGGTGGCGACAGCTGATCGCACGTCGAGCGTTCCCCGATGACCCTGTGTTTGGTGCATGGCACGACCTCATGAAGGACACAACCCTCAAACCGAAAGAATGGGAAGCTCGAGGTATCCATCCGCGAATTATCAAGGCTCTTGTTGAGGCGGTTCCCAGGACTCCGGCCGAGATCGCGACGGTGTACGGAGAGGTGATTCGAAACGCATGGCGCAGAGAGCAGCAATTACAGGAAGCATTAGAGCAGAATCTGAACAGTCGGAAGGCACTGGACCACGCACAAATCCGACTGGCTGACGTAGTCGCGGGAGGCATCGGGGCAGAAGATGGCAAGCCGGGGGACGGGATTCATCCCGGTACCGGTAAAGCTTCTACAGGTACTGCCGGCTTTCTTGAGATTCCCGCCACGGACCAGGTATTCGCCGTTGAGCATCCATTTGTTGATTGTGTCTTTGTGCCAAAGTCCGGCACCACTTCAGTCACAACAACGGGACTCACCATCAGTGATCTGAGGCCATCTTCCGGAGGAACATGGGATTACATTCGATTCGGGCCAAGCTCCGGGTCCACGAACAACGCTATCAATGGAGTTGACTACAACGCTGCCCCACATTCCCTTGTTGCCATGCATGCCAACAAGGGAATTACCTTTGACCTGCAGGCCATGCGAAAGACGCACTTCTTTGTGTCCAGTCGTTTCCGGTGCATCTTTGGACACGGAGGCGCGAAGGGGATGAGCAAGGTCGACTTTGCAGTTTATCTTGATGGACATCGACTCGTTCATCACCCCGATTTCGAAGCGCAACAGGAGGGACTGCAGGTTGATATTGCCATTCCCGGAGATACGCGATTTCTGACTCTCGTTGTGACTGAAGCGGCGGATGGAATCGGACATGATCAGGGGATTCTGGGCGATCCGGTCATTGTTCCGGATCGTACCGAGCGACCGGGGAAAGCGAAGCAGGAACGTCTGGCTGAACTGGACCGAGTACGGCTCAACCTTGAGCAGCAGTTGAAACAATTCCATCTGGCTGATGATCCAATTGCGCGTCTGCTGGTCTCGAGCGACGGGCCGATCTGGTTTCCAAAGAGCGAAATTTACTACTACCTCGACCGGCAAAAAAAGGACGCGTATCGAGGGACAGTGAATCAGCTCGACTCGATTGCCGTGAAGCATAAGCAGGCCGCATCTCGTGCGATGACACTGGTCGACTCGGATCAGCTCTACGATCCGGTCATCTTTCAACGAGGTGATCCGAGTGCCAGAGGGACTGCGGTGCCACGGCGATTCCTCAGTGTCCTTTCGTCGCAGAAGGCAGTGCCTTTTCCGGATGGAAGCGGCCGCCTCAATCTGGCCAATGCAATCGCTTCAAAGCAGAACCCTCTGACGGCACGTGTTTGGGCAAACCGAGTCTGGATGCATCACTTTGGTGAGCCACTTGTCCCGGATCCGTCGGACTTTGGTCTCCGAACTCAGGCCCCCGTGCAACAGCAATTACTCGACTATCTTGCGTGGTACCTGATGGCCAGTGACTGGCACACTCGCCCATTGCATGAGTTGATCCTGTCATCCAGAGCGTGGCAGAGATCGTCGCTGGTACCGGACGAACCTCAGTTCCAGGACCAGTTGAAGAAAGACCCGCAAAACAGTCTGCTGTGGCGGGCCCATCGTCGTCGGCTTGGTTTTGAACAGCTCAGGGACACTGTACTGGCTGTCAGCGGGCAACTTGACCTGACGATGTATGGGCGACCAGCCTTAATCACTGATGCGAATAATCGTCGGCGAACTGTCTACGCTTTCGTCGAGCGGCAGAACATCCCATCAATCGTGCGGACATTTGATTTCGCGAATGCAGATACTTCGACGGGTCGCCGAGTGAATACCACCGTGCCGCAGCAGGCCCTCTTTGCGATGAACTCTGAATTCATGCGGACGGCTGCCGACGCACTGGCCAAACAGGTGATGGAAATGGAGCCCGCCGAACAGATTGAGAGGCTGTACCTGCTTGCATTCGGCCGTTCACCAGATGACGAAGAACGACGGCTCGCACTCGACTACCTTAAGTCCGGCACGGTAGTGCGGTTTGCTCAGGTGCTGCTGATGAGCAATCAGATGACCTTCGTCGATTAGAGGCCGCCCAGATCCGAGTTACTCTGCAAGTACGGCAATTGCCGCGTTGCAGGCAGTTCTCGGTATGCGTTGATTGTGATGGAATTCGCCAGAATTCCGAGG
Organism: uncultured Planctomycetaceae bacterium; assembly: GCA_913031625.1. Lineage (GTDB taxonomy): Bacteria > Planctomycetota > Planctomycetia > Planctomycetales > Planctomycetaceae > Fuerstiella. Next base: position 18,478 of record CAJWGB010000092.1, read on the forward strand.
CTGATGGGACTTCTGGCAAAGTCCACGACAGCAGATCCCGATCAGATCCGTTGTGACTTTTGGATGGTCGGAAGTGACCACGGCGCGAGGGTTCCTGATCCCTGCGGAAAACAGTCAAAAATGCTTCTGGTAATCAGGCGATCGTCGTCATGGATGGGAGCAGCAAGGCTTCCGCTGTCCGGGAAACTGTGTCGCATCCCGGCAAGAATGAGTGACCACGCCTGACTGTTCTGAGGAGGAATTCGTTCTTCATGGAAGCGATCACGGTAGAGTTCGCGAGCCCGAACTTCATCAAATGCGTACTCCCAGAGCGCGTACTCATTCATTAGACCGCAGTTGAGCAGGTCGGCCCAGCGTTCGGAGGATGTGCGCAACTTTTCAATGTGCAGCACCTGTTCGGCCGACATCGACTGATCGTTCACACAGACTCCCAGGGCTCGGTGACGAACGGCGAGGTGACTTCGGAAGACGTTGTGCGCCAGCGATTCGACGTTCTGTGCGTGATTGTGACGATCACGAGCCACCAGCATGACGGTCCACACGCGGTTCACGAGATCATTAATCAGAATCTGCTCAGCAAGTGACATGGCCACGGGGTAGCGGGGGCTCAATCCAAACAGATGCAGGGGATCGCGAATCTGAACCTTGTTTTCCACGTCATTGAGGTCCCGCATCCAGCGATTGAAGCGATTGCGGGAATGGATGTAGTAGTCGCCCAGCACAGCGTTGGGAATTCTGCAGCCATCTTCAATGAACGGGCGACTGTGGGCGGAGGCAAGTGCGGCGACTTCGACGAGATAAGCTAGCTTCACGGATTCAGTCCGACGGTACGTTCTGGCGACGAGGGCTGGGCGTCTGCTTTCAAAGCAAACGCAATGCCAGACACGATCTTTCGCTGCTCTGATGCCGAAACGAGGGTCGCAACCGCAGAAAACACTGGTCAAAGTGTACCGGGGCCCTTAGCGATTCGGGCGACAGCTAATCAAGCCGGTGCTGTATTTTGGCATCATTTGTTGCCCTGCTGTCCCCGGATCACCACAGCGTGTTCCGGGCTCTGCGTTTCTCGGTGGTGATTCAACACCCACCCATCCGTCAGTCGGGCAGGGCGGGCATCGCCCACCGCCACCAATGTTGCAGGTGTGTTGGCTGTTGGCGGGCGTCGCTGAACCCGCTACTGAGTCTCTGTGCAGTCTGTGATATCCAGACGATTGCTCACTCCGAAGCCGTCAGATAATCAGCCGAACACCGCCGAGTTCGGCGAGGTCATACGGAAGTCGACCACCCGGTGAACCAATAAACATCAGGTTCTTCGGGATGTTCCATTCCTCTGAGAGCTTCTGAATCAGTTCCGGGCTGAAGTTTCCTTCCAGGGTCACAAACTCGACATCAATCTCCGGATAAGCGCGGTCCAGCAGGTCGAGTTCCTCTGACAGTTTCTCCGGCACTTTAATTTCGTGGTTTGTGATGAGCACGATCTTGAGTCGATTCGTGTGCTCGTTCTGCCGTACATACAGCAACGCGTTGTTCAGGTTCGCGATGTTGTCCCCGCGGGTAAAGAAGACGATTTGCTGAGCGTTGATCTTGTCGATCTGTTCCCGGACCCATTTTGTCAGGCTGGTCAGTGGTCCGACGACCGATGCGGTGAGGGTTCGCACACCGGAAAGAGTGGCTTTCAGCAGCGTAATTCGTCCCAGCATGATCCCAACGACAAGCATCGACGGAATGAAGTACTGGAAGAACGTCCAGACATATCTGCTGTCGATCATCGCATTTCCGATCAGGCCGCATAGCACTGCTGATATCGCGATGATCACCGAGATCCATTTCGCTTTTGCCGGTCGAGGTAAACCTGCGCGTTTCACCTTCAACAGGACGTTCCCGAGTCCAAACAGGGCCATCACAGACAGGAATGAGATCGTGTAGATACCAGCCAGCTTTTTGATCTGTGCGCTTTCGGCTGCATTCTTCAGGCTATCCTCAATGTCATCGGCTTTCTTGCCGGCGAGTTCTGCCCGTGTGGAAGAACCAAGCGTCTTGTAGATCTCACGGCCAGCGGGGCTGAGTGTCCTGTCGTCCAGTGAGAGCACAGCGCGATTGATCTTTCGTCGCGCGAGTTGTTCAGAATCCTCGTCACCAATTTCTACATTCGCGACAGCAGTCTTGATGGCGTCTGCTGTTGCAGAAACTTGAAACGCTTTGGTCAAGATTTGGGTGTTATTAGAACGAAGTGTAGTTGGTGACAAAGTTGCCATTGAGGCATCTGCACCTTCTATCGCTTTGTTATCTGCTGCTGAAGCAAGTGAATCTTCCATCCACTCAAATGTTCTAGCAGCCACTTTCTCACTACGCATGAGTGAGAACATGGGGGTATCGGTAGGCGTAATATCAGTAATGATATCAGATACGTCTTCCGCTTTACCCACTTGGTCATAAGTCGAGTACATACTCATTTTATTACCTCTTTCTATTCCCGAAAACCTGATGAAATAAAACAAGCACGTTTTGCTGCCCGGCAAGCCGCACTTACTTATCTTAATCAAAGCAATACAATTGCATTAAATAAATTTTTATTCGAACGTTCCCTTGATATTTAATGCTTTGCTTTTTCCAACGTTTAAATTAATTAAAATACATGCATTAATGATTGTGCCTTTTCACTTTTCTTTGGCTTAGATCTTCTTTTCTGATGACACGCACAGTTATTTTCTTTGC
>CAJWGB010000093.1 GCA_913031625.1 uncultured Planctomycetaceae bacterium
TTATGAATTCGGAAGAAGACCTGACGCCGAAAGCGTATGATTGGGGTGACGTGCCTGTGCCGGAAGTCGCGATTCCGGGCAAAACAAAATTTGTCTGATTCAGATCGCTGCAGAAGTTATCATGGGGCCGGTGCAAACCGGCCCCTTTTCGTTTGAGTTGAGTCCCGAAAATAGTCCGCCCAATTCCACAGGAACCTGCTATGGACATGACAAAGACTCACCTGGCTGTGGACCTCGTTCATAACCGACCAATGATTTCCTGTCGTTTTGATCCGTCAGGAAAGTACATCTTCTGTGGCAGCGAAGATTACAGCGTCTGGCGCTTTGATGCAGTTACAAAGGAGAAGGTTGCCTTTCCTGTTGAGGCGTGGGTAAGAGGACTCACATTTGCCGATGGCGGAAAGACACTCATTACGGCGGGTTACGACGGTCGACTGCTTTGGTGGCCGGTGGAGTCGAGCGAGCCGAAACCAATTCGTTCGATTCAGGCACATCAGGGATGGGCCCGCGCAGTTGCAGTCAGCCCGGACGGTGGGCTGACTGCCTCGGTGGGTAACGATCTGGTGGTGCGTGTGTGGAAGACGGACTCCGGCGAAAAACTCCACGAATTTACCGGGCATGAGTCTCATATTTACAATGTGACGTTTCACCCAAAGGAAGAAGGACAGCTGGTCTCGGGTGATCTGAAGGGTAACCTCAAGCACTGGGATCTGAAGTCCGGCAAATTGAAGCGTGAATGCAAGGCGGAATCACTGCAGAAATTTGACAGCGGGTTCGTCGCCCACATTGGAGGGTTTCGCGGGCTGGAGTTTACTCCCGACGGAAAGTTTCTGCTGGGCAGCGGCATCACGAATGTAACGAATGCCTTTGCCGGGGTTGGCAACCCGTCCGTGGTTGCGTTTGACTGGTCCACCGTTAAACAGACCATTGAGCATCTCTCGAAGGGGAAGATCAGGGGAGTGGCATGGGGGGTTGCGGCACACTCCTCTGGCGTCAGGATTGCGGCGACGGGTGGCAGCGGCGGATTTCTGCTGTTCTTTAAGCCAGACGAGAAGAATGAATTCCACAACATGAAGCTGAAGGATGTGGGCCGTGACCTTGACCTCTCGCCGGATGGAATGCAGCTGGCAATTGCTCACCACAACGGCCATGTCTCGCTGTTGTGGATGGATGAAAAGAAACCCGGATAACGGTTTGCTGATCAGGCACGAGACTCACGGTTTTCAGGATTGTGGTTCGCTGTTCTGTTCTGCCTGCTGCTGAATATTCACGCCGACTCGATCGGACCAGGCCGTCAGGAGCCGCTGGAAGACGGGACCAGGCCGGCCATTTGCAATCGGCTGGTCGTTAATTACCGTTACCGGATGCACACAGGGCGATGTACTTGTCAGTAAAACTTCGTCCGCGGACAGCAGTTCGTCAGGGGCAATCTCTCGATGAGCACACGGGATTTTCAGATTCGTAGCGAGGCCTCGCAAATAGTCAGCACTCACACTCCGTAGCACCTTCCCAACGGGTGGCGATACAAGCCCTTCGTCCTGACGATACATCAAAACACTGGCCGTCGAGGCTTCTGACACAAACCCATCCGTATCCAGTAATAATGCGCGCGAATGGGGGTGTTGTCCGCGGACTTCCTGATCAGCAAGGTAGTAGTGCATTCTGCTTCGGCACTTGAGTTCCGCCGGCCAGCAGGACGTGGGAACCTGACGGACCGAAGACACGTGCAACGGCTGTCCGGCAGTGTATTGTGAAGAGAAGTCCTGAAATGGCAGGACGGAAGTGTGGACGACCTGAGTTGGCTCCCCTCCGGGCCCTGGCGTCACAAACGCAGTGATCCCAATGTCGCCGCCCTCATGCACCAATCCGAAGTTGTGTGAGGCAACTGTTTGAATCGCAGCTTCAAGTGGAGCGTACTCGATATCCACGCCGACGGTCTGAAGGCACTGACGGAGCCGTTGCATATGCTCTGCGAGACAGAAGATTTCTCCGGCAAACGTGCGCAGTCGTTCTGCTACAGTCACACCGAACAGAAATCCGGGGTCAGAAATGCTTACAGAGAGTTCGTTGGCAGAAACAGTCTGCCCGTTTCGCCATGCAATGCCATTCATAGTGCGTCGTCAACCTGGGCCCCTGCACGGGGCGGAATCAGCGAATCCGTCCCAGCTCAAAGCTGTAGTCGCAGAAACTACAGCGAATCTGAGTGCCAATCCAGCCCGATTCAACCTTTAATGTCTGCTCACACCCCGAGTAGCAACACCGAACATGTGTTACGTTCGGGAACAGATCGGAAGGAACGCGAAATCCTTTGTTACAGTTTGCACACGGGTACGTATTCACCGAGAGCATGACTGTCGACAGACGTCCTTCGGGTGCAGTGCGGGCAGCGGATCCGGAACCCATTGATTGCCGCGACTTCAGCAGTCGCCTCCGGTTATCCGGCAGGACTCACTTCATACTCATTGACGCGAATTCGCTGGGTCAGCCCCATGATTTGCATGATGTGCATGTTGTCATCAGAGGCGTTGGCGAGATGAACCTCAGTTCCACGGGAGTTCAGAATGACCATCACGCCAATCATGGCGCTTGGGAGATAGACGACTGCAGAAAGGTCAACGACCAGCTTCAAGCAGTGCTCGCGGGCCACAAAGTCCATCAACTCACTCTGGACATCGTCAGTGCTGGTTGCCGCTGCCGCCACAGCAGGAAGCAGCCGAATGATGCTGAGTGCGCCCGACTCGCGAATCTCAAAATACTCGTATTCGGTTTTGACCATCATGGAACTCCGCTGTCTGTCTTCCAAACTTCGTCGCGGATGGGGGATTCCACCCACTGCTTCATGAACTGGCAACACTTCGTGCGAGCATTCATCGAAATGCTCTTGCCCTTGATTCTCAACGGTATTCAGACGTCCATGTCTTCAGTTTTTTTACCCCCTGGATTGGACCGTTCAGGTGGAAATCTGCGGAGGCCCCGGAATTGTGCAAAGCCGGTTTATTGGAACTGCGCTCTTGTTGCTTTGGCTTCCGGCTAAGGTCGGGCTCCCTGGAACGGGTCTGATGTTGGGACTGCGCCCTCCGTGCCTCAGTCATCGGCACGTCAGAATGTTCAGGTTATGGCGTGACAGAAACCCGCGGCGCGAGCCACGGACTGCAGACCCAGTGCTCGCATTGCTGAACGGTATCCTGCAGTGCGCAGGAAAAGATTGTCGGTGGGAGCTTCTGCTGGTGCGACGGAGTCGGCGACGAATTCTCCTTCGAGCCGCTACACTGCACGGATGACTCACTCATGGATACTCTGTCGACTACTGGAATCGTTCCGAAGACTGATGCTGCGGATCGCAGGCGAAACAACTGACGTGCCTGCGATGCGAATGGGATCGGTCTTCAAATTGCCTCCAGCCTCTGGCCGGATTGCCTGTCTGCTGGCGATCACATTTAGCTGCTGTGAGCTCCCGGCTGATGACGCACTGGATTTTTCCACGGCCAGGAGTGTGCTGACGGAGGCGATTCAGAAACGCGCTTTTCCAGGTTGTGCCGTCGCAGTTGGTACTCGCGACAGGATTCTCTGGTCTGCCGGGTTCGGTCATTATTGCTATGACAGCACGACCGCAGCGGAAATTGGGTTGGCTCGCAACCCACGAGTGACTCCCGAGACGCTCTATGACCTCGCGTCTCTTACTAAGGTCATTGGCACGACATCCGTCGTGATGAGTCTGGTACAGGACAAGAAGTTGAAACTGACGACCTCGCTGTCTGAATCCGTGCCTCAGTTTCGAGTTTCGAATGAACGACGTCAGGTCAGTGTCGAACACCTTCTGACACATTCATCCGGACTGCCCGCATGGCGGGCTTTTTACAAGATTTCCAAAGGACAGAAAGCTGTCCTCGACAGTGTCACGGCGGTGCCACTGGATGCTGCGCCCGGAAACCACTATCGCTACAGTGACCTGGGATACATGTTGCTGGGCAAACTGGCAGCTGATTCCGGTGGAGCCTCCCTGGACGAACTGGAACAGAAGCACATCTTTGAACCTCTGAAGATGAAGAATACGCTTCGTCGGCCAGCCGCAGACATCCTGCCACAGATCGCGCCGACCGAACGTGATGCAGAGACCGGCAAATTCATACATGGTGTTGTGCATGACGAAAACTGCCGCGCTGCCGGCGGCGTGACAGGTCACGCTGGTCTGTTCTCCAATGTGTCAGATCTTTCCCTGTTCGCGCAGGAAATGCTGAAAGCACTCAAAGGGAAGGGCACTGTATTTGCACAGGCAACCGTTCAGCAGTTTGTGGCCCGACGAAATCTGATCGAAGGATCTTCAAGGGCACTTGGGTGGGATACTCCGTCCGGCCGAAGTTCCGGAGGAAGTTTGATTTCAAAGACAGCGTTTGGACATACAGGATTCACAGGAACTTCAATCTGGATTGATCCGGACCGAGAAGCATTCGTCATTCTCCTGACAAACCGTGTTCACCCATCAAGGAAGAACAGTCAGATTGCGGCCGTGAGACGAAACCTGGCAGACGCTGTCTGGAGTACCATTGACAGGAGCGGAAACAGCCAGTGACTGGTATGCTCCGACTCGCTATCTGGGCCAAACTGCCGATCTATGAAGCCTCAGCATAGAGCATTGCCAAAATATGCGGCCACTGGACGAGGCTGTGCCTTGTAAGACGATTGTGCAGGACGACCGGCATTTCGATAGTGCGGCCGGTTCGCTGCACCTTACGAGAGTCGGAACATGCGGCGCGTGATCCACTCGATCGCCAGCAGTCCGGCCATCAGGTACATCAGCCAGTCGTTGTCCCAGAGCGGTACTCTTTGCTCGTCAATCTGAATCGGCTGGCTGCGATCCGGCAGCAGGTCTGCCAGTTGAGCAACCACTTCTTCAATGGCGAGGTATTGGCCTCCGGTCTGATCCGGGAGAGCAGTGAGCAGTGCAACGTCCTGTGACGGACTCTGTGACTCAAGATCCGGAGTGGAAACATCCACTGTGGCCTGCAGGACTTCATCACTGTTGGGAACCGCCAGAGTTACCCTGCAGCTGCCCGGACGTGATGGTCGGAATGTATTCACAAACTGTCCGTCACGCAGCGGATCCCGGCGAAGTTCATGAGGTGGGTCAATCGGCCGCCCCTGATCATCCACGATTGAGATACTGACAAAGTCACGTTCTTTCAGTGGCGACATGTCATTGTTAAACAACTGGGCGCGGATGGTGACTGTCTGGCCGGGACTCGCTTCACTGCGATCGAGCAGCAGCATGCCAAGTGTCTGGCCCTGGCTTCGACGCCCCTCACCCACATACCGCAGCATGCTCGTCCAGAAACGCTGGTGACCCTCGGCGCTGATCGCTCGGAGCCGCCATGTTTCGGCACTCGAGACGAACAAAGTCTTGCCCTGTCCGTATAGCTGGCTGGCAAGGAACGGTGGTTGACCGTCCTGAGTCCTTGCTCTCGGATTGTTGTACTCGGCCAGAACAGTGGCTCCGGCACGGATACCCTGGACCGGATAAGATCGGAAGATGCCGTCGAATTCCTTCCAGAGATCGACGCTGGATCGACCAGTCGCATCAGCGATCTGCAGAAACTCAAGAGTTCTGCCTTCCGGTGTGAGTCGCACAGGGGAAGCGCGATCAGCTCGCTGAGTAATCCGTAATTCAGCAAGCATACGTCCGGGGATTACCGGATACAAAACGGCGATGTCTTTGAACTTCTCTCTGTCGCGGGCAAGTTCTGGGGTAAACAGTTCACCGGCCACGAAGATCATGCCGCCACGGTGCTTATCAACCCACCCATTCAGGAATTCCTGCTGCTCTGCATTGAGTAAGTCCCAGTTCGCGTCAAAGGCAATGATGACGTCGTACTTGTTTAACTCAGCGAGTGTCTTCGGAAACTCTGTCAGGACCTGCGTGGCTTCCTGCGAAACAAAACCGACGTTTTGTCCCTGCACAGTCTGCAGCCAGACGTCTGAATCAACGCCGCTGTGTCGAAACAGCATGTTCCGAACGAAGCGGTAATCTCGCATGGGTCCGCTCGAGATAATCAGGACCTTCTGTTTGCGATCGGTGATCTCTACTTCACGGTGACGCTGGTTGTCATCCATAGTGAGTTCAACAAGGGTGCCGTCTTTAAGTTCTGCGACGGCGACATATTCGTACTCACCCGGCACACTGATCTGTTGCTGAAACTTCAGTTCGACGGGGACTTCTGTTTCCTCAAACTGAAAGTCCTGTGAGTCCACTTTCTTGCGGTCTTTACCATCGCTGCCGGGAGACTGCTGAAAGAGTGTGACGCTCCCATTCTGTTCGGCGAGGTTTGCTCCCTGAACGACAACAGAAATGTCGAATGGGTCACCCCTGTGAACGTCGGTCGGAGATCTCATGCCCGCCATGCGGAGATTGATCTGGGGTTTCCTGCTGCCCACACCGATGGTCACCAGGCGCGTTTCGCTGCGAGCCGCACGAAGTCGTGCGATCTCAGCTTCCAGCCCGGCATTCAACCTCCCGTCAGTGACGACCAGCAATCCAGAGAGCGTGTTGCCGGCACTCTTGCCAACAAGCTCATTCAGAGATTCGCCAAGGCGAGTTTCGCTTCCGTCTGGTTGTAAGAGCTCTGTCCATTTTTGGCTGATTTCGTCATCAGTCAGTTCTGCGTCTTCCAGATTGACGCGTGTGCCTGTTGGTGCAGCGATGGCTGGACCTTCGGTCTCAACTGTGTCGTCTGATTCTGTTGTCTCCAGCGAAAAGGTGGTGCCTGATTCTGAGATCACTGCTTCCGGGCCGCGTAGCGCCGTATCAAATGTATAAATACCAATGTTGTGCGTCTTACTGAGTTCCTCCAGCAGGCCTGACTCAATCAGCGTCTTTTGAACGGCTTCTGTTCGAGTCACTGTCTGCCCGTTCTCCGCTTCCTCGTCGGTCGCGGGGTAGGCCATCGACGAGGACGTATCAAGCAGAATGGAAACTCGCGAACGTTCGATCTCTGTTGTCTGCGTTCGTTCCTGGGGATTGAGGAGAATCATCAGGACAAGCAGCAGGACGGCTGCTCGCAGGAGCAGAAGGAACGTTCTCCACCGACCACTCAGAAACCGAGTGTCTCGGAGTGAGACCCACGCCGTGATTCCAAACAACGCGATCAGACCAACAACGAGTCCCAGGATTCCGAGTGTTGATTCGGGCAGATCAAACTCGATCGTTTGAAAGTCGGTGGCCTGAGCAAGCACAAGAGCGTTCATGACTGCTTCACCTCCGGATGAAAGCTTAGACGCAGTGCCAGCAGTTGTTCACAGAGCAGGATGATGATCAGCAGAGCAATGAGGACCCAGCGAAGTTCGCGTCCCTGATCACTGGTGGACAGCTCACTGGCGGCTTCCGCGGAAACCACCTGAACGTGATCACCCTCAGTGAGTTGTTCCACGTCACCGGCTTCGGCGACGAGCAGGTTGCTTTCTGTTACGGGGACACTGAGTGCCAGCCATTTCTCACGGGCTTCGCCTTCCTGAGTGAAGCGTCGAACCCGATAAACTCCGGGGCGGTCTGCTTCAGAAATTGTCACTTCGAGCGATGTTTCCTCAGGAGAGGAGGTGTCCTCGCCGGTCTCTTCGCCCGAGTCTTCTTTATTTTTCTTGTTGTCGACGGGAGCTGCCTGTAGACGTCGAAACGAGTTGTCAGCATTCTCGTCACTGGCCGGCAGGAATACTTCCACTCCTTCAGTGTAATCCGTGACCGGCCACTCAAACCGAAGTGGTGGTCCGATAATTCGGGACTCCACCACTGTCGTGGGTTTCTGAAGGTACTGGTGCATCAGCATGTGCGTCATCACGTACGCTGGTGGCACGGTTGGCCATGTGGTCCATCGTCGGCCAGCGGTTGTCAGGAATGTCATCACCCGCCCGTCGCCGACCTGATGTTCGTACACAATCGGGTCACCATTGGTCAGCTTTGCGAGAACGGCGACTTTAAGTGGGTCGTTTTCATCCGGATTATCTTCCGCCGGCTTCTGCCCTTCTGTGCCATACCACTGACTTACCAGAATGTTATCTGCAAACGGAAGTTCAGAAAACGCTCCAAAGACGGGATGTTCACTGAACACGGGACGTTGAAACTGTGGCTCCTGATCAGACGTGGCTGCGGGGATCGCCTGAATTGTTCCAAGTTTGACGGGGAACAGCGGCGTATCGGCGGAACGGAGTGTTGTGTTGTAGAACGTGGGGTCAGCTCCATCATCCGGAAACCAGACAATCCCACCTCCACTTGCCACATAGTCGCGAAGCAGAATGACGGCATCTGCCGGAAGTTTCGAAACGTTCAGCAGGTAGACCATGTCATAGTCGTCAAGCGACTGGTTCTGCAATACATCCGGAGTTCGGATCTCGGCAGCCATCTGGTCGGTTGACAGGGCCAGTTCCACAAATCCAGCGTCAGTTTGTGATCCTTCCTCATCAATGATCAGGATGGTCCGTTTGTCTGCGACGTCGACAACAACGAAGCGGCTGTTGTCTTCGACAAGGACGTCTGAATCGAGACGGATCTCCACTTCGTGCTGTCCCGGAGTGTCGAACGTAATGTCGTGAGTCACCGGGATTTCGGCGTTCGGTTCGATGTCCGGAATCAGGATGTTGCCCGGTAATGCAAGGCCGTCGACGTAAACCGACGCACGCAGTCCGGTGACCTTTTCTGAATGGTGATTGGCAAACCTGACTTCCATTCGCCATGCGGTGTTGATGGCAGTGGCATACTTGTTACTGGTGACAGATGTCACTGCAACATTCGATTCAGTCTGTTTGGTGACCTGAATAATGCTGACGCGAGCATGAATCGTGTCGAGCTGATCCAAAGCATCCGAAATCTCCGGCTGTCCAAGCCAGTCAGACGCACGCAGGTCCGTCAGGACATGAACCTGAGGGGCGACGCCTCCGTCAGATGACAGCGTGTTATAAGCCGTCTGAAGTGCTGGAACCGGACTGCCGGCCTTCCATGTGCAGTTCAGATTTCTGAGCTGAGGCGTGAGCTCGTCGATAAGTGAGCGATTAAGGGCGCGGTTCGTAACGAGAGCTCGATCCGGTTGTGACATCAGGAGAATCGTCGCCTGCGAACCAAATGTATCCCCCTGCTTGAGCATCCGTTCCAGTGTCGAGATGGAATGTTCGAAGACAGTTTCGTCGTCGAGCTGCTGACGCATGGAGAGTGTATCGTCAATGATGACGACGTGATGAGTCTTTGCTCCGGCGAGCATCATCAGCTGTGACGGGTCAAGGACGAGTCGAGCCAGCAGCAGGACGATTAGCAGAACTGCAAGGACACGAAGGAGGAGGAGCAGCAGCTGCTCGATAATCAGACGACGCCGATTGAGCTCGTCACTCTGCAGCAGGAATTCCATTGCTGCAAATCGCACCTTCTTGTAGCGCATCCGGCTGAGGAGGTGGATAATGATTGGCAGTGAAACCAGCGCAGCACCCGGCAGGACATAGCTGGGATTCAGGAAATACTGCGTTAGCCAACCCATAATAAACTATAGTCATGTGCGGATTACCGCGTTCAGACCCTTCTCATTCCGATTCTGAAGTTCAGCAGGTGTGAAAGGACTGCATCAAGGTGTTCGCTTGTCCTTGCCAGACGATAGTCGATCACGCTGCCTGCACACCGCCGCCGAATAGTCTCAAGAAATGTTTCCAGTGCTTTTTGGTATCCGGCCCGGAGGGCAGCTGGATCGCAGGTCAGTTTGCCGGCATCTTCAAGTCCTTCGAATCGCATTGTGCCGGCATATTCGAAATCCAGTTCCTGATCATCCATTGTGTGAACAATCAGGACTTCGTGTTTTCGCTGACGCAGCAGCTGCAGACCTTTGAACAGCTCGTCTCGATCGCAAAAGAGATCTGAGATCAGGATCACGATACTCCGGTGCGACATGACTTCAGCCGCCTTCCGCAGGACTCCGATCATGTCTGTCTTGCCGCCTGCTGTTTCAGCCGACAACCCCTTAAGGATTGCCTGCAGATGATTGTGCCGACTGCTGGACGGAATAATGCTGCGCATCGTGGAGTCGAACAGTCCGACACCAACGGAGTCATTCTGTTTCAGGATCAGCATCGACAGTGCGGCTGCCACAGTCTGTGCGTATTCGAATTTGCTTAGACTGCCTGCACCAAACTGCATCGACTCGCTGCCGTCCACAAGAAGAACTACGCGAACGTTTGTGTCTTCTTCGAACTGCTTCAGGTAGTACCGGTCGGTTCGCGACCAGACTTTCCAGTCGATACGTCGAGTGTCATCACCTGGGACGTATTCCCGGTGCTGAACGAATTCAATGGACTGACCAAAATACGGACTTCTGTGCAATCCGGAGACGAACCCTTCAACGACTTTTCGAGCTCGCAGTTCCAGACGGGAAATCTTCGCGATTTCGTCAGGCTGCAAAAATCTTTCCAAGTCGTGGGTCACTCGTCAGTTCACTTTCCTTGTCAGGAGTTTCGTTGATCAGGCGTTCGATGACTTTGTCGGACGTGATCCCTTCACTTTCAGCAGTGAAGTTTGGTGTGATGCGGTGCCGCAGAACGGGAGCCGCCAGCGCTTTGATGTCGTCAGTGGAAACATGAGAACGTCCATGCAGGAGTGCTCGTGCTTTGCCGCCGACCAGCAGGTTTTGCATGGCTCGCGGACCGGCTCCCCAACCCAGCCACTCATTGATCCAGTCCGGAGCACCGGGTTCGCCAACACGTGTCTGGCGAACGAGTGCCAGGGCGTAGTTGATCACGTGATCGGTCACTGGAACCTGACGAACAACTTTCTGAATCTCAATCACCTGCTCGGCCGAAAGAACGGCTTCCACATCAGTTGGTGTGTCAGATGTTGTCTGTCGAGCGATCTGTCGTTCCTCTTCGAATGTTGGGTACTTCACAAAGACCTTGAACATGAAACGGTCCTGCTGCGCTTCAGGCAGCGAGTAGGTACCTTCCTGTTCGATGGGGTTCTGTGTGGCAAGTACGAAGAACGGATCACTGAGCTTGTGGATTGTCTGTCCCACGGTGACCTGCCGTTCCTGCATCGCTTCCAGCAGAGCAGCCTGAGTTTTCGGAGGCGTGCGGTTGATTTCGTCCGCCAGCACGACGTTGTGGAACAGTGGCCCGGGAATAAAGTGAAATTCACGCTGCCCCGTGTCGCGGTTTTCCTGCAGCACGTCTGTGCCGGTGATGTCTGCAGGCATCAGGTCCGGCGTAAACTGAATTCGCGAGAAAGACATCGACAGACAGCGAGCCAGAGTGCTGATCATCAGCGTTTTGGCCAGCCCGGGAACACCCTCCAGCAGGCAGTGCCCGCGGCTGAAGAGTGAGACCAGGAGCTGATCGATCACGTCTTCCTGACCCACGATGACCCGACCAATCTGTTCTTTCAGCTGTCCGTGAGCGGTGTGCAGCAGATCGATGGACTCTGCCGGTATTTCGGTTGTTGCTTCTGACATGAAACTTCCGGTTGCAGGCGGGATTTCAGAGCAGGGATGCGGATCCGTCACCCGCAGTGGTGGGGATCATATCAAACCAGGAACGGTTGAGAATCAAGTACCATTCTTTGCAAACGAAAGGATTCCGGGCGTTCCCACCCGTCCGTGACGCCGGCGGACTCGCAGCCAGATTTAATACAGGGCAATCAGGGTGTTCGTTTCGCTGTTGCCTGTCCCTGAGTCCCTTGCGAAACGGCCCCGGCTTTGAGTCAGCGGCAAAAGTTTTGAGTTAGCCGCGGGGCGGCTGTTTTCCGCCGCCCTGTCGTGGCGACCCCCTGCGGTTTCGCGACCGAATTCGGCGTCGACGCTATCTCAGCTCACCTGTTCGATGACCAGATCGGATCTTCAAAATCATCCGCTCGTTCGGGCCAGCGTGTGAGAGTGACTTTCTGCCGCGTATAGAACTGAATTCCCTCGGCCCCCTGTACATGGAGGTCACCAAAGAACGATCCGTTCCAGCCGGTGAATGGAAACCATGCCATCGGTGCCGGGACGCCCACGTTGACACCGATCATTCCTGCATTGAATTCTTCACGAAACTTCCTGGCGGCTGCACCACTGGAGGTGAAGATCGAGGCTCCGTTTCCAAACTCACACTGGTGGCTCAGGGCGATGGCTTCTTCCAGCGTCGATGCGCGGACCACGGATAGCACGGGGCCGAAGATCTCTTCCTGGGCCAGACCAGTGTCAAATGAGACGTGATCGACGACTGACGGTCCCAGAAGGAATCCATTGCTGTCGAAACCTCGGCGACCATCGAGTGCAACGCGAGCGCTGTCTTCAGTCGCCGCCTGCAGGTATGACTCGACATGTTCGACGTGTTCGCGTCGAATCAAAGGCCCCATATCGACACTGTCTCCCTGATGGGTGGGACCAACGGTCAGCCTGTCGGCGTGCGTGCTGAGCCGGTCGACAAGGGAATCTGCAATACCTCCGACGGGAACGGCAATGCTGGTGGCCATGCAGCGTTGTCCTCCGCATCCGAATGACGCGGCAGCCAGAGCTTTGACTGCGAGGTCGGGGTCGGCATCCGGCATCACGAGGCAAAAGTTTTTGGCTCCCCCGGCCGCCTGAACTCGCTTTCCCGCAGCAGTGCCCTTTGCATAGACGGCTTTCGCGGCGGGCGTCGAACCGACAAAAGATACGGCGGCGACATCAGGATGTGCCAGCAGCACATCGACGGAGGATCTGTCACCGTGAACGATATTAAACACTCCGTCCGGACAACCGGCTTCCAGTAATAACTCGCCAAGTTTCTGCGCGGACAGCGGGACTTTCTCGGACGGTTTCAGAATGAATGTGTTTCCGCACACCAGAGCGATCGGATACATCCACATCGGAACCATGGCGGGAAAATTGTAGGGGGTGATTCCCAGGCATACTCCGACCGGATGCCGCTGCACATCGGAGTCTACATCTGTCGCGATATTTGACAGACTCTGCCCCATGAACAATGAAGGGATGCCGCAGGCAAACTCAACGACTTCTATGCCGCGTTTCAATTCCGCCCGTGATTCCGCCAGCGTCTTGCCGTGTTCTGTTGTGATGAGCGCGGAAATCTGCTCAAAGTTCTGCTCGAGCAAATCTCGGTAGCGAAACATGATCCGTGCCCGATCAATGATCGGCGTGTTTTTCCATGCCTGAAGTGCGTTTGATGCTGCCTGAACTGCTCTGTCGCAGTCCGCATCAGAACTTAATGCCACCTGTGTGATGACTTCCCCGGTGGAGGGGTTGAATACGTCAGCTGTGCGGTCGGAGTCCGCAGTACACAACTGTCCGTTGATCAGATTCTTAACTTCCATGGCAGTGCGCAAAGCAATTTTGAGGGCGGTGATTACACTTCGTGAACACTGACTATTGAAACGACTTGCCGCTGAAACAAAAGCCGATGGGCCGGAATGCTTCGTATATTGCGATTGATGATGGTCCCCTCGATGAACTCGGGAAACCTGAATCTGATGAGGAATTCCGTCAGAAGTTTCCTGACGGCGTGGAAGAATCCGACTGGCCGCGGATCGTGATTGGGAAAGTGTGGGATGCTCTTCACTGCACGCTGACCGGGGTGACTGCAGCTGATCCCATCAGAGATAATCGTCTGAGCGAAGCCGTCGTGGGCGTTTATCCTCGCATCTATGACGATGATGACTACAGCATCTATGTTTCCGTCATAGATCTGGAGAATCTGCCGGAGATCCTGAAGGCACTGTGGCCGATCGATGAAAGCTTTCTTCAGGAGCGGTTCGATCCGAAAGTTATGAAGCAGCAACGCTTATACCCGACAGGGATCTGGCAGGATGATCCGGGGCAACTGATTGGAGAGATGTTGAGTGCGGTTGTTGAGCTGCGAAAGTTCATGACTCAGGCGATCAGTGATCATCGGCACGTGCTTGCCACCATTGTTTGAGGTTTCGACTGTGATGAGTTTTCTGAACAGACCATACACGTTCACCCCAGTGTTCTGGAAAGTGGATGGTCAGGATATGTGCGTCGCGATGTGAACGGAAGCTGGGAAGTACATACGACACTCGCCACGACAGAAGAACCGCTGACGGTGCGTCGCATTGTCGGCCTGCTGGCCCGTGATCCGTCGCTGGGGCAGCTCAAGGAGCTTGCTCCTGGGCACCACCCGCGGCGATGAGAAGCCGGTGCCGAGTTCTCGTTAAATCGATTGCCGTCCGGGCCCACATGGTTTTCGAAATCGAAGCTGTTCAGACCGAAGAGAATCCTTCATACGGCGAAATTGAAGGAGCGAGCATCAATGTCTCGGTGGAGTGCGAACCTGCAGCAAAAGTGCTGCAGGCACCTGCAGTTTGAGCCTGCAGTTTTAGCCATCTGGACGTCGGCCCGGTCAGAGAAAAGTGAGTACATTCTGGCCGAAGGCCGGAAGGCCTCGGGCATCAACGATGCCGCCAGACAGCGCGTTACTCCCTGACGCCTGCGGTCCTGCTGACTAATTGAAATCGGACCGTGAGCCGTGTTTCCCCGGTGTGCTTCCGCTCGGCAGGAGCCCCGCCCTTCCACCTCATCAGTAAATCAACAGAGCCATGCGCCTCTCGGCTACCAATAAAAATACTGCCAAACGAATTCCGTCGACAGATGTAATCTCCTGTCACGCAGCGGGCCCCCAGCCACCCCGACGCCGAACTCACTTCGAATGTGCCCGAGGCGAAAGCGAAGGGGCACGCAACAAAACGCCATTCACGCAGCCGGCTTCAGTGAAACGCGCAAGCAGTTCCATGTGCTCCTCAGCACGCGATCACTCACACTGATCGCCGTGCATTCATCACCCAATCGGCGCCCGTCGAAACACAATTGGCACGCAAGATGCATTCAACTGCATACACGCCCGCAGCGCAAGCAGGGGAAATGTTTGATACGAGTCTTGCGGAAAATCCCCGGTGCTTTCTTGGCAGGTGCAGACAGATGGAATGCTCATCTGTGTTTACGAATGCGAAGATGATGACGAGGTCAACGAGAAGGAAGATGAGTTAACAGTCAATTGCGGCGCATGCTCACTCCTTTTGAGATGCTGCTGGCTCTCTCCGTCTCCCCACATAAGATGAGCTGAAGGTCGGTTCAGTCACGGTTCAGTCACGGTTCAGTCACGGATCTGCAAATGGGTGTTCGAATCTCTGCCTGCCAGTTGGCTGTCCCGCCGGGCACTGAAGATAACTCACAACTGGCTGCCCGCATTGGGAAGACGGCTGACTGGATTCTGCTGTCAACAGGTGTGGAGCACCGCCGCATTGCTGATCATGATGACGATCCGATCGAGCTTGCGGCAAAAGTGGCGCAGCAGGTCATTGAAGAAGTTGGGCCACCTGATCTTTTGATTTACGCCGGCGCCATTCCACGTCAGACACTGCCAGACAGTTCGGCTCACGTGCTTGGTCGACTGGGACTGTCAGGAGTACCAGGTTTCTCCGTCAATGCTGCCTGTTTGTCGTTCGCTGTTGCAGTCCGGTCGGCGTGTGCTGTACTGGAGTCTGATCCGGCCGTGAATCGAGTTCTGATCTGCTGTGCAGAGTTTGCCAGTCGAGGGAGGAACTTCACTCAACCGGAATCCGCCGCACTCCTTGGCGATGGCGCAGCTGCTGCGATCCTGGAATCCTGTGATGGCGAGTGTGGACTGAAGCACTGGTCTATGCAAACGTTTCCGGAGGGAGCAGACCTGACAGAGGTACGAGGTGGAGGGCTGCGTCACCCCTTTACCGAACCCTCCGGAACGGAGCATCTGTTTGAGATGGACGGCCCGGCACTGCTTCGATTTACCGTACCACGCATGCGCCGTTTCCTGAATTCATTCCTGAAGGACGCGGGGTTGAGCCCACAGGACATTGATCTGATTGTGCCGCACCAGCCGTCCGGTCGGGCACTGGAGGTGTTGGAATTGTTCGGGTTTCCGAATTCAAGAGTCGTCAACATCATCAGGGACTACGGCAACTGTGTGGCAGCGTCCCTGCCGATGGCGCTGGCTACCGCTATGCAGGAAGGTCGTATCAATCGCGGAGATCTAATATTACTGACCGGTACTGCTGCCGGGGTGTCTCTGGCTGCAGGGGTTTTTCAGTGGTGAACCCGGATCTTGTTGCAGTTGCTCAGCAGCTGCCGCGTGTTCGCTATCTGGTCACGGGAGCATCCGGGTTTGTCGGGTCTCATGTGGCGAAGGCTCTGGCTGCGGCAGGACACAGGGTTTCAGGAGCTGGCCGGAACCCATATTCCGTGCCATTGGAGGTAGAAGGGGTTGAATTTGCCAGGGTCGATCTGGCACAGCCAGAGAACGTTGAGTCGCTGGTGGCTGATGCAGATGTGGTCATCCATTCGGCCGCCCTTGCAACTCCGTGGGGACGCGCG
The DNA here is from genome assembly GCA_913031625.1 of uncultured Planctomycetaceae bacterium. Taxonomy (GTDB): domain Bacteria; phylum Planctomycetota; class Planctomycetia; order Planctomycetales; family Planctomycetaceae; genus Fuerstiella. Next base: position 16,356 of record CAJWGB010000093.1, read on the forward strand.
GACGAGTATGAATCATCATGCGTTGTTGCTACCCGGAACCTGGTTGCCGCGTGCCGCGAACGCCGACTGAGGTTCGTGCATGTTTCCTCGACGGCGATTCACTTTGACTATCAGGATGCGAGGAACCTGACGGAGGGGTCACCGATTGCTGCGCCGTTCTCGTGCGAGTACGCAAGAGCCAAGAATGCGGCGGAAACAGTTGTGAATGAGCTGACTGGTGACGAGTTTGTCCCGGTAATCATCAGGGCCAGAGCTGTCTTCGGGCCGGGTGACAATGCTTTGTTGCCAAGGATTCTGGCGGCCTCTGATGCCGGGCGGCTACGTCCTGTTGGTTCCGCGGAGACCGAGACTGACCTGACATATATCGACAATCTGGTTCTGGCCCTCCTGCTGGCCATCAATTCGGATACTGCGGATCACCTTTTTACGATTACAAATGGTGAACCGGTCCGTCTCTGGCCTCTCCTTGAGGACGTTGTCTGGCGGATACGTGGCAGTCAGCTGAAACGTCCGGTGCCTCGCTGGCTGGGACTCTTTGCGGCGCGGATGATGGAGTGGCAGCATCGACTGTTCCGATTACCGGGGGAACCGCAGCTGACTCGGTATACGGCCGGTCTTTTGTCGACCACCAAGACGTTTGATATTTCCGCAGCACGAAGTCAGCTTGGTTACGAACCAATTGTCAGCATCAGGGACGGAATCGAGAGAACTGTGGAAGCTCTTACGCAGACGAATGAGTCAGACGCGGAAGCCACGGTTGGACTGCGACTCTTCACGACAGGCTACACGTCCTCAAAAGCTCATCTCGCTGAACGCGGAGGAGATTACAGAACCACCATTCGCTTTCATGCCATGATCGGCGTGATTGAGCACCCGGAACATGGTTTGACTCTGTTTGATACTGGCTACGGCCCACGGTTCTTTGACGCAACTCAGCGCTGGCCCTATCGACTCTACAGGATGTTGACGCCGGTGGTGACGTCGGAAAAACTGACAGCTGTTGCAGTCCTGAAGAGAGCCGGCATTGATCCGTCAGACATCCGTCGAATCGTGTTATCTCACCTGCATGGAGATCACACCTGCGGTCTGCATGACTTTCCCGAGGCGGACGTCATTCTCCTCCAGCGTTGCTGGGAACAGTCAGCTCATCTGAAAGGCTTTGCTGCCGTTCGTCGAGCGACGCTCCCGGATCTGATCCCGGACTTCGGCAGTCGCCTGTGTTTGATTCGGCATCTGCACGATCCGGGTTTTGGGCCATTTAAGGCAACTCATGATCTGTTTGGCGATGGAAGCGTGCGACTCGTTGATTTATCCGGTCATGCTGATGGTCAGTGCGGGATCCTGCTCCAGACAGAACATAATGGAGTGCCCCGACGTCGGCTGCTGGCGGCCGACAGTGCGTGGACTTCAGCGACTCTGCGAGACAACCTGCCACTCACGCTACCGTTTCGGCTTCTGGCGGCCTCCACTCGGGAAGCCACAGCCACGAAAGAGAAACTCACCCGTCTCTGGAACGATTTCCCTGACACGGAGATCATTCTCACACACTGTCCTGAAATTGCCGAGCGCTATGGCTTCGACCAGCAATTGGAGGCCGCCGAAGGCGACGCTGGAGGAAAGGGAACATGAACGTCCTGATCACCGGCTCCCGTGCGCCCGTCGCTCTGGATCTGGCACGACGATTTCAACGGGCTGGCCATACGGTGTTTCAGGCCGACAGCCTGCCGCGCGGAATGGCCATGCGTTCCAACGCGGTCGACCGGTCCTTCGTGATCCCCCGTCCGGTCGAAGACCTTTCACAGTTTGCGGCCTCTCTGGGGGATATCGTTCGCGGTCATTCTATCGATGTAATCATTCCGACGTGTGAAGAAGTCTTCTTCCTTGCGGGGTGCCGTGATCAACTTCCGTGCCGTATTCTTTGTGACTCTCTCGATGTCCTGAAGAGGATCCATAACAAGTGGACGTTTAGTGAACTCGTTCACGAATCGCCCGTGACGGCACCTGTGTCACATTTGCTGAATTCCCTGCAGGATGCGACGGCAATTGATGAGACCACTGAAGACTGGGTTTTCAAACCCGTGTATTCGCGATTTGCCTCGCGAACACTGGTGGGCCCGTCGGCTTCACGACTGATGTCCGCGGCATCGAATAATGAACAGTGGATCATGCAGAAGAGAATTCGAGGAACGGAGTTTTCGACATGGAGCTATGCAGAATCCGGTCAGCTGAAGGCTCATGCGACCTACCGTTCCCTTTATCGTGTCGGCACTGGTTCCGGGATCTGCTTTGTCCCGGAACAACACGAAGAGATTCTTGAATTCGTTCAATCGTTTGTATTGACCCAGTCATTCACCGGCCAGATCGGATTCGACTTTATTCAGGACGACACGAGCAAACTGTTTGTGCTCGAAGCGAATCCGCGGGCAACCAGTGGTGTGCACCTGTTTTCGAGTGAGGATCCAGTTGTGGAGTCATTGATCGGTGGTGAGGGGCCAGTTTGCCAGCCTACCCCTAACCGCCCGACGATGGTTGAATTCGCGATGCCGTTCTGGGGCCTGATTGATGCCGCCCGCAGCGGTCGACTCCTCCACTTTCTGCCCGACCTGCTGAGGTCGCGCTGGGCGGTGACGCGTTTTCTGGATCCGTTGCCAACCCTGGGGTTACCACTCAGTCTTTGGCAGATCGCCATGATTGCTCGCAGCGAAAGCTGTTCACTGCAGACAGCGTCAACATTCGACATCGAGTGGAACGGAGAGCCGCTGTGAGCGATGTGGTGTTTGTTGATTCAGCAGATCTAAGTCCGTTTCCCGACTGGGACAACCTGCTGGTGCAGACGGACTCACAGGAGTTGATTTCGAACGTATCCACGCGGGTGCGTCTGGTACGCGCCGGTGACTTGACTCTGCCAATAACAGTGAACGACGCAGAGCTGGAAAATTCATGGGTCTGTTCACCATACAATGGAGCTGTCACGTATCCGCTGGAGGAACTCCGGTTGATCCGGAGCCGATTGCTGCGAGGCGCACTAAGGGCCACGGCGCTGTCGTCCGGGCGGTTGCTGAAGGCGGGGCTGATCAATCGTGTCGTATGCGTGAACAACCGACTCCTGTCGACCAATCTGTACCCTCAACTGAGACCGAAACAGATTGCTGCATTGATTGAATTGCTCGTGCAGGAGTATCCCGGCCACGCGATATTGTTTCGCTCCTTAAATACCGAGACAAACTCCGGTCTCATATCGTGCCTTCAGGAGTTCGGATGTCTGATGGCTCCCAGTCGTCAGGTGTACTTCTATGATGGACGAAAGGCTGACTACCTGAACCGCAGCGATACCAGGCGTGACCTGCGATTGCTCCGGCGGACCAGATTCAGGCTCTTGTCCCCAGACAGAATGGCCGAGGCAGATCCCGATCGCGTACGGGATCTTTATCGACTTCTCTATGTCGACAAGTATTCCGCTCACAACCCGCAGTTCACTTCCCGCCTGATTGAATGCTGGCTGGCGTCGGGGAGCATGCGTGTGTTCGGGCTGGTGACGGAACACGGGCGACTGGACGGAGTGGTCGGGTCATGGATTATGGATGGAGTGCGAACTGTTCCGCTGGTTGGGTACGATACGGCCCAGCCTCAATCAACTGGCCTGTATCGAATGCTGATGGCTCAGGTGCTGGAAGAGACGGCTCAACGCAACGAAATCCTGAATCTGAGTGCCGGCGCGGCGCATTTTAAAAGGCTCCGAGGCGGTCGGCCGGTATTGGAATCTTCGGCCGTGTACTGCAGGCATCTGGGACTGCGACAAAGGATGACATGGCGGATGCTGGCGATGCTGCTGAATCGAATTGGTCGTCCGATCCTGCAGAAGCTGGAGTTGTAGGGAGTTGCCAACGCGGTGGACGGCGACTGCGGCACGCGACCACGACGGTGGGACGCTTCTCTGAGATCTCAATGGTTGTTCAGAAGTGGTGTCACCACAGAGTACACTGAGGTTCCCCGGGAACGGTGTTACTTCGCGTACTTGAGATAGGTCTGATACATGTCGGCTACTTTGGCAGTATCAGTATCGCCGTCATGAATGTAGAGACCGTACTTCAGCGTGAGCGATTCGCCCGTTTTGATTGTGACGGGGGCTTCCGGTTCTTTGCCTTTGCTGTAGGTCCGAGGACCGAACGGGCTGATGGAAAACAGTCCGTAGCCACGCACGTGATATCGTGACTTGCGGAAGTTAGCAGGATTATCCATCAGAATGATCCCCACAACTTTACCGTCCACTTTGCCATAGTAATCAATCCACGGCGACGGCTTGCCCCAGCATTCGCCGGAC
>CAJWGB010000094.1 GCA_913031625.1 uncultured Planctomycetaceae bacterium
AGGCAGTAGCCGAAAAAGGTAGCAATAGCTGGTGTCCCGCCGTTTTCAATCATGTCCAAAACACGATGGCGTTGAGCGAAAAATGCCTCCGGACTTCCCGCGCGTTTGATACCCTCGGGAATCTGTCTGAGATTCATCCCAGCCGAGAAATTTGCCAAGCCTTCGGCGGTAAATACCATGGCACGAATCGCGTCATCCATGCTGCCGTGACCGGTACTGATGACGTATTCGGTCTCGGGAGAATTCTCGCGGATGAAGTCGATCACATCCCAGCCGCTGCCGCCCGGCATCTTGAGATCCACGATCGCAGCATCAAAGGTGTTCTTCTCGACCGCTTCAATTGCCTCTCGGGGGCTGCGACACACTGTGGAAGAGTGGCCCATCCGAGGAAGTTCGGTTTCCAGAAGTCCGCTAATCGACTCGTCATCGTCGACAAACAGGACTCTGAGTTGGTGTTTTGTTGCTTTCGGCACTGCCAGCTCCATGGCATATTCGGGTTCCGAAATCCTTTCGGACCCGGGTGCGGCAGGCAACCGAAAACTGGTCAACCGGCCACGGGAAATCCATTTCAAGTGCTGTCGATCTGTCGATACAGCCGGTAATTCATAGCAGATGGCAGATTCTGCAGCAAGATGGACTCCCAGTACTCTGAACAGGGTTTGTTGCTGGCCGTTGACGATGCTTCCCGGACGTCGTTAACCTATTTCATCCCACCGCGTTACGCGCACCCCACCTACCTCAGACGAACAGGACCGCCATGTTCAGTCGTCGACTTGCCCCGCTCATTCTGCTTCTGTCCTGCCAGAGCGTGCTCGCTCAGGAACCGCTGACATTTGAGAAGCACATTCGGCCCATTTTTCGAGCTCACTGCTATGACTGTCACGGAGCAGAGGCAGAATTAAAGGGAGGTCTGGACCTGCGTCTGGTCCGCCTGATGGCAAAAGGCGGTGAAAGTGGTCCCGCAATCGTCTCGGGAAAATCGGACGAAAGTTATCTGCTCGACCGCATCAAGTCTGGCGAAATGCCCCCCGGCGAGCACCGGGTCCCTGATGCACAGATCTCAATCATTCAACAGTGGATCCAACAGGGTGCAAAGACATCACGTCCGGAACCTGAGTCCATTGGCCCTGGTCTGGGGATCACACCTGAAGAACGCAGCTTCTGGTCATTCCAGCCGATTCAACGTCCAGAAGTCACGGATCTCACGTCGCTTCCGCCGCAGGCCCGCGTTCGAACTGCCATCGATGCTCTCATTCTGAAGTCGATGCCTGAAGGATCTGCGTTCGCGAACGACGCCGACCGCCGAACGCTCATTCGTCGCGTGTACTTTGATCTGACGGGACTACCTCCGACACCCGAAGCGTTGGAGACATGGGAGCAGGATACCGCCAACGACTGGTATGAACGACTGGTCGACGAACTGCTGGAGTCCCCGCATTACGGTGAACGATGGGCACGACACTGGCTGGATGTCGCTGGCTACGCTGACTCAGAAGGATATACAAATAATGACTCAGAACGGCCATGGGCGTGGAAATACCGAGACTGGGTCATCCGTGCATTCAATGAAGATAAGCCATTCAATCAGTTTGTGATTGAACAGATTGCTGGAGACGAACTGGCCGGGCCGCAACAGGGGGACCTGACTCAGGATCAGATCAATCTGTTGACAGCCACCGGCTTTCTCAGAATGGCGGCTGACGGAACTGGCAGCGGTGCCAACAACGCGGAGGCACGCAATCAGGTGATGACCGACACGCTCAAGATCGTCGGCACCTCGCTGCTTGGATTAAGTCTCCAGTGTGCACAATGTCACGACCACCGATACGACCCCATCCCACAAACAGACTATTACGCTGTGCGAGCTGTCTTTGAGCCGGCTCTTGACTGGCAGGCGTGGAAGGATCCCAACGGCCGACGGGTGTCTCTGTTTACGAAAGCAGATCGAGAAAAGTCGGCCGAACTGGAAGCACAGACAAAACCAATCGCTGCGGAACGAGCAACCAAACTTGCGGAATACATGCAGCAGGCCCTGGAGAAGGAACTCACGAAGTATGAAGAACCACTTCGCACACAATTGAAGACAGCCTACGAAACACCGGGGAACAAACGTACGGCCGAACAAAAATCGCTGCTGACGAAGAATCCCAGCATCAACATTAGTCCTGGGAACCTTTATCAGTATATCGCTGAGTCGAAACCCAAACTGGCGGAATACGATAAGAAGATCGCCGACATTCGGGCAAAGAAACCAGTGGAGGAATTCCTGCGAGCGCTCGTCGAGCCTGCCAACCATGCACCGGAAACAAAGCTGTTCTATCGAGGGGATCATCAACAGCCGAAGCAGTCAGTGGCGCCAGCTTCACTTCTGGTTACGGCCCCCGAAGGCAAACGCCCCGAGTTCGCCGCCAATAGTTCTGACATTCCATCAACCGGACGACGACTTGCGTTTGCTCGGTGGCTGACAAATGGCGACCACCCGCTGGTGGCACGGGTCATCGTGAATCGACTCTGGCTTCATCATTTCGGCAAAGGCCTGGTCAATACGCCGGCTGACTTCGGGAAGCTCGGTGTAAAGCCCACTCATCCGGAACTGCTCGACTGGCTGGCAGATGAGTTCATGCAGCAGGGCTGGAGCGTCAAGCAGTTTCACCGCATGATTCTGAGGTCGACCGTGTGGCGTCAGTCCGCGGACAAAACGTCCGGCACCACCGCCTCATTTGGTCGACGCAAACTACAGCGACTGGATGCTGAGACGATTCGAGACCGCATGCTGGCCGCGTCAGGACAACTTGACCGCACTCTGTTTGGGAAACCAGTTGCCATCAAACTGGATGACACCGGTCAGGTCATCGTAAACGGAGACCAGCGCCGTCGCAGCCTGTACGTGAAGGTTCGTCGCAGCCAGCCGGTCGCCATGCTGCAGGCGTTTGATGCCCCGGTCATGCAGACCAACTGCGAGATGCGGCCGACCTCGACAGTGGCCACTCAGTCACTGATGCTGATGAATGGTGAATTCACCTTGAAACAGGCCGCTCGACTGGCTGATCGCGCCGCCAGTGAAGCCCAACCCTGCTCAGACGATCGTCTTGCCTCACTTCCAGCGATCCCCAAGCCGACAGCATCCCAGTGGGCATGTGGATATGGCGCGTTCAATGCTGACACTCAGAAGTGCTCTTTTTCACAGTTCCCGTTCTTTAACGGAAACTGGCAGGGAGGCGAAAAGCTTCCCGATGGCAAACTTGGCTGGGCATTCCTGAGCAGAACCGGGGGACACACTCAATCGGCAGAGATCTCACCGGTTCGTCGTTGGACGGTCCCCCTCGACGGCAGAGTCAGCATCGCCGGAGCACTCCATCACGGGTCACCAAATGGCGATGGTGTGCAGGGCCGAATCGTCAGCAGTTCTCAGGGGCTGCTTGGAGAATGGACTGCCAGGTCAGGAAAAGCAGAAACAAGCGTGTCAGAGTTTGAGGTCAAAGCCGGTGACACAATTGACTTCATTACCGACTGCCGAGCAAACCACACGTCCGACTCTTTCACGTGGACTGCAAAGCTCACTTATTCGTCCGGCAGTAACACTGTCACATTGGAGACGGACAAGGAGTTTCAGGGCCCTGCAGAGTCTCCGGCTCAGATCGCGGGCCAGATCGAACGCATCTGGCAACTCGCACTTTGCCGGTCGCCGGAACCCTCTGAGTTGTCTCTCGCCATGAGTTTCGTGTCACAACAGATCGACACGTTTCGTAGCCGGGGCACGACTCTGCCGGACAAGCGAACCCCAGTCCGTCAGGCAATGACAAATCTGTGTCAGGCCCTGTTCAGTTCCAACGAGTTTCTGTACATCGATTAGTCTCACAGTCAGGCAGAATCATGCAGCCTATTTTTGATGATCAGCACAATCGCCGCGCGTTCCTGCGTCAGGGGTCACTGGGCATCGGCGCGCTGGCCGCCGCGTGGATGTTGAAACAGGATGGCGCAATTGCCAAGCCTCCCAACATCCCCAAAGAGGAACCAACGTACGACCTGTTGCCGAAGCAAACGCACTTTGAGCCCACTGCGAAGGCGATGATTTCGCTGTTTCAGCATGGCGGACCGTCGCACATGGACCTGACGGATCCGAAGCCCGAATTGAGTCGCCTTGACGGAACGGAGTACGGTGGCGACGTGGCATATAGTTTTGTCAATGCAGCCAGTAAGAAGCTGCTTGGAACACGCTGGAAGTTTCGTCCGCACGGCGAATGTGGCACTGAGTATTCAGAATTGCTTCCGGAGATCTCTTCGATTGCAGACGACATCTGCCTTGTCCGCAGCATGCACACGGGCGCCAATGGACACGAAGTTTCCATTCGTTATTTCCATTCAGGAATTCCAGGAGTTCTCGGGCGTCCCCACTACGCTTCATGGTTGCTCTATGGGCTTGGATCTGAAACACAGAACCTGCCCTCCTATATGGTACTGACAGATCCGGCCGGGCATCCCGTTGATTCCACTAACAACTGGTCCAGCGGATTCATGCCACCGCTTTATCAGGGCACAGTACTCAGACCCAGGGAACCACGGATTCTTAATCTGGAAGCTCCTGCTCACCTGCAGGGTGCCATCCAGGAACAGAATCTCAGTTTCCTCGCGACGCTCAACAGGCAGCACGCAGGTCGTTTCTCCAATGAGCCAGACCTCGACGCCCGAATTGCCAGTTATGAACTCGCTGCACGAATGCAGACCGCTGCTCGTGAAGCTCTGGACATCAGTCGGGAAACGAAGGCCACTCAGGAGTTGTACGGAATCCACGAGGAACCCACACGTGAGTACGGAACTCGCTGTCTGATTGCGCGGCGGCTTGTCGAACGAGGTGTCCGCTTCGTTCAACTATTTCTTTCTGGTCAGCCATGGGACAATCACAGCAGTATCGTCACCTCGCTGCCGTCAGCGTGCAAAAAAACAGATCGTCCCTCTGCGGGTCTGGTCAGGGACCTGAAGCAGCGCGGAATGCTGGATGAAACAATCGTTCATTGGGGCGGTGAAATCGGTCGGCTGCCTGTGACTCAGGACCAGGGTGGGGCAGCCAAACACGGGCGAGACCACAATGGTCAGGGTTTCAGCATCTGGTTTGCGGGCGGCGGGTTTAAACCGGGAATGGCCTATGGCAAGACGGACGAAGTCGGACATCGTGCGGTGGAAAACATCGTGACTCCGAATGACTACCAGGCCACATTGTTTCACCTGTTTGGCCTCAACTGGAAAGACCTCGTGTTTCATCACAATGGTCAGCAGCAGATGGTGACGGCTGGTCGAGCAGCAAAAGTGGTATCCGACATCATTAACCCGCGGACTCCGGTTTCATCTGGTGAAGACAATGTGGCCGCAGGATAAAGAATGGCATGAGGCACCCATAATCGGTTCGTCGCAGTCCCGTAGCTGGACAGAAAATTGCACCCATCGTTATAACTCTTTGCCGGGGTTAGCCTTGTTGCATGCGGTGCATGTGAGCCGAAGGCCGTGAGGCCTCGGGTGTCAACGAGCGGCCAGACGGTGCGTTTCCCCCGGCCGCTCACGCGTCTCGGCTAACAATAAGCAAGCCTCCCAGGCACCCCTACCTGGCTCTGACAGTCAGAAAACGACTCCCTCTGCAATGAAGTATTTGTTGATCCGATACGCCGTGCCTGGACTCGCGATCCTGCTTGCTGGATGCGCAGACGCTCCCCCCGAGAATCCGACTGACGACGTTCCAGACGTGGCGGCAGAAGATGTCCCGAACGGATTCCTCGGGATCAAATTCGAGGACGAATCGACAAGTCCGCTTAAGGTTGCTGGCACCGTCTCCGGGAGTGGAGCCGAAGCAGCAGGCTTAAGAGCAGGAGACCTGCTGCTTCAGGTGGGCAAAGTAAAGAATCCCTCGTTGGTTGAGATCTTTCGAATCCTTGAAGACACAACACCGGACGATGAGTTGCCCATTGTCGTCGAACGAGATGGGACTCGCCTTCCCCTCAAAGTAAAACTGATGAGTGCCGAGGATGTTGAGGCCGCAATGCAGGAAGAGGAGTCAGCGACCGCAAAAGAGTAGAGCTGTCGCTGCAGCACGGGTAGAATAAGTGCCCTGCCCTATTCTCGAATTGACTCCCGACGTGTCTCGCCTCTTACTATTCCTGCCACTCCTGCTCTCGACAGAGCTCACTGCTGAAGAATCACCCTCCTTTCAAAATGAGGTGATGGCGGTCCTTTCCCGTGCCGGATGTAACCAGGGAACGTGTCACGGAAACGCAAACGGGAAAGGTGGTCTCAAGCTATCACTCCGTGGGCAGGATCCGGACCTCGACTTTCGCACGTTGACGCGTTCATCCGCATCGCGACGAATTGATCGACTCGCCCCGGAAGCAAGCCTGCTGCTGCAGAAGCCGCTCATGGTTGTCCCGCACGAAGGCGGTAAGCGTTTCCGACCGGATTCGTCTGACTATCAGATACTGAAACGCTGGATAGAAAGCGGAGCGGAAGAAGATCCGGACACCAGTGCGACTCTTGTTTCACTCACGGCAACTCCGGCTCATTTGACCGTCGCAGCTCCTCAGCGAAAAGTTGCCATAAAAGCGACGGCCCTGTTTTCGGATGGGCAGCAGAGCGACGTGACACACCTGGCGGTGTTCGAGCCATCGGCAACCTTTGTCACGGTGGATTCCAGTGGGACTGTCACATCAGAGCGTTCCGGACCAACGACCATCGTGGTCCGATATCTGAACCAGCAGTTCCCTGTGACACTCGAATTCATCGACGCACGCCCCGCCTTCGAATTTACAGCGCCAGCTCCAGCCAATGTAATTGACAGAGCGGTCTACTCTCAGCTGAAGCGTCTACGAATCAACCCGGCCGCAATCTGCGAGGATCATGTTTTTCTGCGGCGCGTGTATCTTGATCTAACCGGGCGGATTCCTGACGCGAAAACAGTGCGTGAGTTCACTGCGTCGCAGGACCCGCTGAAACGCTCAAAACTGATTGACCGATTACTCGAATCCGAAGACTTCTTTGATGTTCAGACTCTGCGCTGGGCTGACCTGCTGCGAGTCGAAGACAAGACGCTGGACACACGTGGGGTGGAAGTCTTTCACGACTGGATTCACCAGAGTGTCGCTGACAACAAACCACTTAATGAGTTCGCCGCTGAACTCGTCGAAGCCCGTGGCAGCACGTATGAGGTGCCTCAAACCAACCTGTATCGAGCAATTCGCAAACCGGAAGCTCGCGGAGAAGCCATCGCTCAGGTGTTTCTTGGAGTCCGACTTCAGTGTGCCAGGTGTCACAATCATCCGTTCGATCGGTGGACGCAGGATGACTACTACGGCTGGTCCAATTTCTTTGCGAGGATCGACTATAAGATTATCGAAAACAAACGTCGCGATAAGAACGACAAGAATGAGTTTGCTGGTGAGCAGATCGTTCTGATAAAGGACTCCGGTGACATTAAGAACCCCACGACCGGAGTGACGGCTGGTCTCCGGTTCCTTGGTGAACAGGCGGACTCAGTCCAGTTTGAAACTGCACTTTCTGAAGGCGCTGGAAAGCTGTTCAGGAGTGTTGGAAGCGAGGTTCCGATCGGTAAAGATCGGCTCCAGCGGCTGGCAGCATGGATGCGCAGCGCGGAAAACAAACGATTCGCGGCCACGCAGGCAAACCGAATCTGGTTTCAACTCATGGGTCGAGGGGTCGTTGACCCGGTCGACGACTTCCGTTCCACCAATCCGCCTTCCAATCAGGATTTGATGGATGCCCTGACGACTGCGTTCATTGAGTCCGGACATGATGTGCGGCAGCTCATACGACTGATTATGAATTCCAATACCTATCAGCATTCCACCGCATCCGCGAATGACGTCGCACACAACACATGGCCAGGTGCTTTTGCAGCCGTCGAACTGCGAAGACTGTCAGCCGAGCAAATGCTTGACGGCATCAGCGTGGTATTGGGAGTCACACCACAATTTGGCGGCCATCCCAGTGGAACTCGAGCTGCCCAGCTCAAGGGTGTCCGTAATGGAGGTCACCGCTACAGCAAGCCCGAGATTGGCGATCAGTTCCTGAAGCTGTTTGGAAAACCGAATCGGCTCCAGACCTGTGACTGCGAACGGACAACAGACACAACGCTCGCCCAGACTTTTGAGATGATTAGTGGGGAACTGATTCACGATGTGTTGAAAGATCCACGCAATCGCATCACGCGCCAATTGAAGGCGGGAACAACCAGTTCGGAGATTGTGAGAGATCTGTATCTCACAACACTCTCTCGACCGCCGTCGCGGGCCGAAGAAGATGCGGCCATGGTTTATGTTGCACAGCAGAATGATCGAACCGCAGCCCTGCAGGACCTGACATGGGCTCTCTTAAACTCAAACGAGTTCCTGTTGCGGCAGTAGTGGTTGGAGAGAATTGATGAATTCCATTCAGAGAGCTGCGGAGATCAACCGGCGAGACGTCCTGCGAATTGGCGGCGCCGGCATGCTCGGACTAACGCTCCCGCGATTACTCCAGGCTCAGGAAACTCCACGCACCGGCAGTGGGCGTGCTAAGAGTGTGATCTTTCTCTTCCAGTGGGGCGGTCCCAGTCACGTGGATACGTTCGACATGAAACTGGATGCACCGTCGGAATACCGGACTAAGTACAAACCGATCTCGACATCGGTCCCTGGCATGAATGTCTGTGAGCACCTGCCGGAAACGGCCAAAGTGATGCACCACTTTGCTCAGATCCGCACGGTTCATCATACAATGAACAATCACAACAGCGCAGGATATACGGCGTTGACAGGAGTCGAGCCCGCGATTGACGATCAGCGACTCCGCGACTCACTCGATCTGTTTCCGGCCTTTGGTTCTATCGTGGACCACGTGGCGCCCGCAGACACCGGGATGCCGACATTCGTTTCCTTTCCGCACAGAATTGCCGATGGCTCAACAGTGCCCGGTCAGGGGGCCAGTTTTCTTGGTCGAGGTCATGATCCACTGTTCGTCCCCAATGATCCCAATGCGGCAGACTTTGAGCTTCCTCAGTTAAGTCTTCCCTCCGGAGTCTCCGCCAGTCGGCTGGATGATCGCCGTGAACTGCAGAAACTGATTAATCGACAGGCCAAAGGGCTGGACCAGACTGCCGCTGCTCGAGGACTCGACGCTTACTATGAAAAAGCCATCAGCATGCTGAACTCACGGCAGGTGCGTCAGGCGTTCAACCTGTCTGATGAATCCGAAGAGATTCGACAGGCGTATGGTCGTACGACTTACGGCCAGAGTTGCCTCCTTGCTCGACGACTGGTTGAGTCGGGGGTGAAGTTCGTGACGGTCTATTTTGATCGCAGTATCGGCGGGCGCAGCAAGACCAGCGGTGGCTGGGACACTCACGGATTTGATGACACGCGTATGTACGAGATCCTGCCGGCTCGTCATCTGCCACTGACCGACCATACCCTGCCCGTGTTGATCAACGACCTTGAGCGGCGAGGATTGTTGGAGGACACTCTGGTGATGTGGTTTGGTGAATTTGGCCGCACACCGAAGATCAACAAAAGCATCAGCCGCGACCATTGGCCAAAGTGCTACACGACATTGCTGGCTGGTGGCGGCGTCCGCGGCGGCAGCGTTTATGGGGCTTCGGACCGCTACGGGGCTGTTCCGGATCGTGACCCGGTCACAACAGGAGATCTGGCGGCCACCATGTATCACGCGATGGGCATCGATCCGTCCACCGAGATTCACGACAACCTGAATCGTCCGCTGCCAATCGCCAACGGACGGCCCGTCACACAAATCTTTGGCTGAGCAGGAAAGCGGGAATAACATGCGTCAAACGCTCTGACGAGCCGCTTGACCTATTTCTCTTCGCTTCGCTCTGCGTTCCCCATGGTGCCCCAGCCGTCTGAGTAACCACCATGCGGTTTTGACAGCTCATCCAGTTCCTTCTGTGCCTGGATGACGGCATCATATTCGAGCAGCATCTTTTTCTGGCATGTGCAGGTCCATGGCTCTGTCACAGGCTCTTCAAGTTCTTCTTCTGATCCGTCATCGAACTCGACCCAGACCGCGTACCCAAGCTTCTCAGCCTCGTCAGCGATCTTCTCGGCAATGTCTTCGGTCGGAGCGGCCACATGAAAATCGACATCCATCGGCTTTGAGAGGTCGTTGCCGTCCTCTGCAATGTAGCGAATTACTTCACCATCGATGTCTTTCGGGAATTCGTCGGTCATTGTGTTCTTTCGGCGGCCGCTCTGCCCTGCGACTGCAGTTGTGAGTGGGATGGGAATTCCACACCACTCGGGGAGGAGGAATAAATTCGAACGAATCTGATTTCTTACGCCAAATCCATGTCCAGGTTTGTGACGAGTCTGCAATCCCAATAGTGGAGCCCACCACACTGGAAAGCTCCCGGCCGTTATCACTTTGGCCCGTGATGGCGGCTTGTTTTTTCCATCAGGAAAACCGCCGGACCCCTGTCAGGCCGGGATGGGATCGTTGTTTTCGGGGCGACCCTCCACATAGATCCAATTGTGAATGGGCTTTAGAATCTCAAGCACTTCCGCAACAAGATTCTCATCCATTGGCTGTTCAGCCCAGTCCACCCATTGCGAGACCCGGTTGGGATTGGCAGACCCGGTGACACAGGTCGCAAAGTTGGTATTCGCGATTGAATACTGCAGCGCCAGCTGAGCGATATCGATTCCGGCGGCAGTACAGTGGTCAGCAGCCTGCTTTGCGACGGCTCTGACTTCCGGCGTTGCTTTGTGCCACTCAGGGAGAGGAGCACTCGTCAGCAGTCGCGCTGAGAACGGTGCAGCGTTCATCAGGCCAACACCTTTTTCGTGGCAGATCGGGACGAGTTCCAGCGCCATGTCATTCTGCAGAGTGTAGTGGTTGTAGGTCAGCAATACGTCGATGTCCGCGTTTTCCAGCACGTACTTGAACATCTTCATGGGGTAACCGCTTACCCCGATATAGCGCACCTTGCCCTTTTCTACCTGTTTCCTGAGTGCCGGAATTGTTTCTTCGACGATCTGCGACATCTCGACAAACTCAAGGTCATGACACAGGACAATATCGAGATGGTCCTGCCGCATCCGTTCCAGTGAGATATCGATGCTTTCTTCCACGCGTTTAGCACTGAAGTCGAAGTGCGCCGGTGCGTAACGTCCCAGTTTTGTGCCGAGGTAGTAGCTCTCGCGTGGGATATCTGGCAGCACCTGACCCAACAGGACTTCGCTCATGCCTCGCCCGTAGTAGGGGGAGGTATCAATGAAGTTCATTCCACGATCAATCGCGACGTGTACGCTCTTGAGTGCCTCCGCGATATCAACGCGCCGAAATTCGGCCCCCATCGACGACGCCCCAAACGAGAGAGGTGTCAGCTTCATGTCGGTTTGGCCAAGTTGACGCTGTTCCATGTCAAATTCCTAAAGGACGATTATAAATGCAGCGTTGGCAGTGCTGCGATTTGACAGTCGTAAGGTCGCAGCGGACGAACTGGTCCGCAGCAATGGCTATCCGGGATTGCTTGAGCGATTGGCTTCGACGGTCGCCCGGAGTGTTCGACTCAAGGACAATTGGTGCAGAATAGCCTGCAGAATAGCCTGACGATCCGGCGAACGGCCTGTTGCGGCGGGACAATAGCATGAAAGCCCCAATTCTTCGACCGTTGACTGGGCGCAACGTCCGAACACATTCCGAGAATCCGCAAACTCGACTGCAACACCCCAATTTCTCGCCAACGTTGCGAAGAGATCTGAAATTGGAGACACTACAGGCATGATCGCGCGGTCTACAGACTTAGACTTCGTCCGGAAGAAGAACAAGGGCAAGACAGAGTATGTCGCTCACAGAATTTACTGAGGATGAACTCAAGGATCTGGAAGAAGAAGTCACTCTTCCTCTTTACGCCTTGTTTCCGCTCGGAACCCTCGGCCTGTACTCCCTCGCCTTCCCGTGGCCCGTCAACACTCTGCCGGTGTACCTTGGGTGGCTGACTCTCACGACCTTTGTCTTCTTCTGCTACACCAGCTGTTTCCACGAGACAGCCCACCAGACATTGAGCGACTCGCGACGCATGAGCATCATCGTCGGCCGGATTCTGGGAACCCTGATGTTCACTCCCTATTCGGTCTACCGAGAGAGTCACATCCGGCATCATGCCTATTTAAACAAACCGACGGACTTTGAGCTGTGGCCCTACAGCGATCCAAAGACATCAGTCTGGTTTCGCCGAGTCTTTGTCTGGGTGGATCTGGCAATTGGTTTTCTGACCAGCCCATACATATACGCTCGAACGTTTTTCCACCGTGACTCTCCCATTAAGAGCAAGGCAATTCGCCGAGCTGTGGCATGGGAGTATGCAGGAATGGTGCTGTTCTGGGGTGGGATACTGGCAGCCTGTGCAGTGTTTGACGGCTGGTTATTTCTGCTGAAGGTCTGGATCCTGCCGCACTGGCTGGCCGGTGTCATGCAGACTGGTCGCAAGCTCACAGAACATCTCGGGATGTCCAGCTACGACCCCCTTAAGGGAACACGAACTGTTGTCGCCAACAACTGGTTTACACGTCTCTGCACATGGATGAATTTCGACATCTTCGTTCATGGCCCTCACCACCGACATCCGCGAATTGCTCACAATCAGCTGAAGTCGAAAATGAGAGAGTACAAAGAGACCACTCAGGAAGAGTTCCCCATCTTTGCGACGTACCGCAGGGCAGCCGTGGCAATGCTCCCATTTGTGTTTCGAAATCCTGGCGTGGGAATGAACGCCGGAGCAGAGAGCCCCGACGAAGAAAAACAGACACACGTCGAGGACTTTGTGCAGGACGTGTCGACCGAAGTGCTCGCAGAGACAGACCACGAAACTGGCGCTCGGCTCGCTTCCTGATCAGAGCCTCATCTGGTGAACACCGGCCACATCCACAATAATTGCACCGTTGCGCGCGAGCAGGAGTGAATGACTTGGCAGGCGAGAAGGCGGATGGAATTGTCATTCGACAGGCGGATTTCAGTGAATCCAGCCGTGTTGTCACGTTTTTTACCCGCGAATATGGACGTGTTTCTGTCCTCGCCAAGGGGGCAAAGCGACTCAAAGGGCCGTTTGACGCTGCTCTTGACCTGCTTTCAACGTGTGGAATAGTCTTCCTGAAGAAGTCTTCCGGCGCTCTGGGGATCCTCACTCAGGCTCATCTCCTCACACGTTTCACACCAATTGCAGGTGAGTTGAACTCACTTTATGGAGGTTACTACGTCGCAGACCTGTTATATCAGCTGACTGAAGACTTTGACGCTGATGAACGGCTGTTTGAACTTGCGCAGCAGACGCTGGCAGAACTCGCCACTCCTGAAGCGGACCCATTGACTGCAATCGTGCAGTTTGAGGTTGGCATTCTGGTGTGTGCAGGATTGTTTCCGGATCTCTCATCCTGTGCGGTGTGCGGCAACGCTGTTGAAACAGAAGCAAAATTTGCACATTGGGTGTCTCAGGGCGGACTTCTTTGCGGGTCGTGCCGTCGCGAAGAATATTCCGGCCGATCTGTAACCGGTGGAGTCATCGCCGTCCTCCGAAAACTGTCAAATCCAGGTTCCGGTCTTGCCGCTCGTGTGCGACTTACCAAAGATCAGACCAGAGAATGCCACCAGCTGGCAGTGTCAGCTATTACCCACGTCCTCGGCAGGCAGCCTGGGACACTCCGATACTTGAATTTCTGATTATGAGCAGGACGCTTCCTTACCGAATGGATTCGGTTGCATGCCGGTCAACCTCTGGTCGACCGCAGGGTGATCCATGTGCTCCTGCGCTGCCCGGTCGCAGCACGCTCTGCCTGCTGGCACTCACCACAATTGTTCTGTGTTCGGGATGCCGGTCCCTGCGACCTTCTGACAATGAAGGTATTTTCCAGGGCGACTGGCTCAGCACGGACCGCATTCGAGGACCGCTCGAACGGGCCCTTCACAACGAAGAAGACGCACTGACTCGTGGCGAGAAGTTTTCTCCTGAAGCGCTGCGACAGGTGGAAGTTGCTCGAGGACACTACGACGCGAAACGCCACAAAGAAGCGATCAAGGCATACAAAGCCATTGCGAAAAAATATCCTGAGACCTCTCTCGGCGAGGAAGCATGGTTCCGGATGGGCGAATCACACTTCGCTCTGAATCAGTACCCCAAAGCGCAGGAAGCTTACGACAAGCTTTTTGACGACTATCCGTCCACCAGATACGTCGCCGACGCCAGTCAGCGGTTGTTTGCAATTGCCCGAGTCTGGCTTGAGGTCGCAGAACCCGTTTCCGAATCCGTGATCAAGACTGTCAGCAACCAGTCTGAAGCCAGTGTTGAAATCACAAAGCCAAAGAGCAGCCTGTCTGCTCAGTATGGCCTGATTCCGAACTTTTTCGACTCGACACGCCCCCTGTTCGACACTGCCGGACGAGCACGCGAAGCACTCAAATCCATCTGGCTGAATGATCCGACCGGCCCGCTGGCAGACGATGCTCTGATGCTCACTGCGTCGTATTACTTCCAGCGGGGGCAATACCTCGAGGCAGATCACTATTTTCAGATGCTGCGGGAAGAATACTCAGACAGTCCACACCTTGAAGATGCTTACGTCTTTGGTGGACACGTAAAACAGGTGTCGTATCAGGGCCCCTTCTACGACGGAACAACTCTGGCGGAAGCCGAAAAACTGAAGGAACAGACTCTCAATCTGTTCCCGGAATCCGACGAGCGACAGAAACTTCGCAAGGATCTGGCGAAGATCTATGGCCAACAGGCTCACCGCGCATGGAGTTACGTGCAGTTCTGGGAACGCAAGGAAAACGACGTCTCCGTTGCGATCGCCTGCCAGAAGGTGATCATGAACTATCCCGACACGCGGTATGCTCAGATGGCTCGAGACCGGATCCGGAAAGTGAATCCGAAAAAGATCATTCACCTGCCGGGCATGTCCGACTTCCTGGAGACTCTCAATGAGTCGGGAGACCAGTTGGGGCCGCCAGAGGCATCCAGCGGTCCTGAATCGTCTCCGTCGCCTCGCCAGGGCGGGGTTCCAGGAATCTGATCATCCGCATAAACTGCCGATGACTGGCCTTCGCGGCCTCGGATTCCTCGGTCCATGGACGGACTCATGCGAACGTTCGCACGTATTCAACCAGGGTTGCTGCTGCTCTTCCTTTGCGGATGTGGCTACACATTTGGGCCATCAAAGATTCCCAACGTCTCAACCGTCCATGTACCCGTTGTCACAACGGATGGCTTTCGGCGCAATATTGACTATCTGCTGACCGAAGCAATCCAGAATGAAATCAAGATCCGGGGCGCCTATCGGCTCACGGACGAAGCGTCAGCTGATACTGTCCTCCAGGGAAAAATCGTGGACCTCCGAAAGGGTGTCCTCAGCGAGACGCGATTTGATGACCCGCGAGAAGTCCAGCTGCGTCTGCAGGCAGAAGTATCATGGATTGACCGCCGTTCCGGACGCATCCTGAAGCAGCGAACTTTTCCGGTCAGCCATGAAATGTTTCAACAGGCCTCGCAGGTGAGTTTTGCTCCCGAAGTCGGGCAGTCAATGGCCACAGCTCAAGTTGAAGCGGCCCGACGGCTGGCAGCCCAGATCGTCGATTTGACGGAAATGGCCTGGTAGGCGTCCTGTCAGGCGTTCGTGTTGTTGATCTCGGCCACCTGCCTGTCGCGTCAGTACCAAATCAGCGAATGACGGGAACCCGTGCGGCCCGCCGTTGTCCTGATTCCTCGACAGCGGTATACCACCAGAACCAGTCCTGAAACCGACTCTGCGAGGCAACGCGGATCGGTCTTTGGATGTCCTGGACTTCGCTGGAAGTCCCATTGGCCGGGATTTTGGCGAATCCCACTCCGGCCAACTGATCGGCTTAGATGGAATGAACGAATCTGAAGTGCCATGATCCTGACTCTCCTGAAATCCCGATTTGCAGATGCCCTGAGTGGCATCGCTGATGATCCTGCCCAGTTGCTGGACATGATCAAGTCTTCCCAGGACCCAAAGTTTGGCGATTACCAGGCCAATTGCGCCATGCCGCTGGGCAAGAAACTCGGCCAGCCCCCCCGGGACATTGCAGCGCAGATTGTTGAACGACTGGACGTCGCAGACTTTTGCGAACCTCCTGAGGTCGCCGGGCCCGGGTTTATTAATCTCAAGCTAAAAGAGGAATGGCTGACCGAGCAGGTCAATGGAATCCTTGTTGATGACCGACTTGGCGTAACGCCGGTTTCTGAACCGAAACATGTCGTCGTCGACTACTCATCTCCCAACGTCGCCAAGCCGATGCATGTAGGGCACCTCAGAAGCTCAGTCATCGGGGATGCCATCTGCCGAATCCTGAGGTTCGCCGGGCACAAAGTGACCAGCGATAATCACATTGGTGACTGGGGAACTCAGTTCGGGATGATCATCTACGGATACAAGCACTTCGTTGATCAGGCGGGATATGAAGAAGATCCTGTGGGCGAGCTGGCCCGGTTGTATCGGCTCGTGAACCAGCTCTCAGACTACCACGCAGCAGTGAACAGTCTCCCGGACCTGGAACAGAAGCTGTCGGCCGCACAGCAAGCACTTACGACAGCTGAGGCAGGGGGGGAACCGAAAGATAAGTCTGAGAAAAAGCAGCGTAAGGCGCTTCGAAAATCTGTGTCCGGACTTGAGCAGCAGGTTGGCTCAACGCGAAAAATTATGGAGGCTGTCAGGTCCTCTCCGGTTGTTTCAAGTGCCGCCGACGAGCATCCGGACATTGCTCGGCTGGCTCGGCTGGAAACTTCCAAACTACATGCCGGCGATAAAGAGAACCTCAAGCTTTGGAACGAGTTTCTTCCCGCCTGCCTGAGTGCGCTTCAGAGTGTCTACGATCGCCTTGATGTGAGCTTCGATCTCACTCTTGGAGAGAGCTACTACAATCCGATGCTGGCCGATGTCGTCTCGTCCCTGCAGGAAAAAGGGCTGGCTCGTGAGAGTGACGGAGCACAATGCGTTTTTGTGGAAGGCAATGACGCTCCATTTATCATTCAGAAATCAGACGGTGCCTTTACGTACGCGACGACTGACCTGGCGACAATTCAATATCGAGTCAAAGAACTCGGCGCTGACGAAATTCTGTATGTTGTTGATAAGCGACAGTCGGAGCACTTCAATCTGCTCTTCCAAACGTGTCAGCTTTGGGGCTTTGAAGACCTGAAGTGCCAGCACGTCAGTTTTGGAACCGTGATGGGGGACGACAACAAACCGTTCAAGACTCGATCCGGGGACAACGTTGGACTGGAAAGTCTCATTGATGAAGCCGTATCGCGAGCAGCGGAAATCGTGGCGGAGAACGACGATAAACGCCCCGAACCCTGGCTTGATGCTGATGCACGAGCTGCAGTTTCAGAAGTCGTGGGAAGCGGCGGAATCAAGTACGCCGACCTGCATCACAATCGTGACAGCGACTATAAATTCAGCTGGGACAAGATGCTGGCCACAAACGGTGATTCGGCAACTTACATGCAGTACGCCTTTGCAAGGATTTGTGGAATCTTCCGAAGAGCTGAAACGACCAGAGCTTTCGTTCGTGAGGCAGGTGCTGCGGTACGGATTTCGACACCGCAGGAACGCGCGCTGGTCCTCCAACTGCTGAGTTTGGGCGAGGCAATTCAAACAGCATTGACTGACTATCGTCCCAATATCCTTTGCGACTGGTTACTGTCGACTGCGGAACGGTACAGCCAGTTCTTTGACAAGTGCCCTGTGTTAAAGGCGGATTCCGAAGAACTCAAAGCTTCCCGACTGAGCCTCTGCGAACTGACTGCCAGAGCACTCGAGCTGGGTCTTAGACTACTCGGTATCAAGACCGCTGAGGTTCTATAAGCAGGCCGGCAGCGAGCCAGGCGAGGTCTTCCTCATCCCGGCCGACTTACCGCACAGGGTCGCAGGCGAGGTGATTTGCCGCGAGACTGGTTGCAGCGATTGGCTTTGCTGCAGGAAGTGCCTTTCATGAGCGGAAGTGCGCAAGCACTCCGGCCGAACCACCTTCCGAGTTCGAATTGAGCAATCCGGCAGCCAACTCGTCAGCGTGTTCGACCGGGCGGCTCGCGCCGCTCCGCTATAAAGCTGTCATCAGATAGCCGAAGGACAGGGCTTCGGGCGTCAACGAGCGACCAGACTGTGCGTTCTGCCCGGACGCTCACGCGTCTCGGCTCACAATGGGCAAGGCTGCCAAATGACTTATGTCGACGGATGCAATTTCCTGTGACGCGTCGGGTTACCAGCCTATCAACTCGTTGTCTCACTCAAGGACGCTACTGATATCTCAGATACGCTCTCACCAGTGCTTTGTGCAGCCATGCTCACCGCTGCGACGAATTCAATGCTGCAGCAATGTCCCGGCATTGCGGGCCACGCTTCAGTCTTATTTATCCGCAAGGTCCTGCTCAATGCTGAGACTGGTCACGACAATGCGGATATCGTCATATGTAACCGACTCTTCCAACGCTTCGAAAATCGGCTTCAGCCGTCCTGTTCCGACCTCCTCTGCCGCCTGCGTTACCCTCTCCACGGTTGCCTGCGGAAGGAAGGGAGTTACGTCCGAGATCCTGCGTGCGCGGAGATACTTGATCAGGTGCCCAGTCACCGTACTGGAAGCTCGATCCAGCTGCAGAGCAACTTCCTCCACAGTCAGTCCCTGATCAAACAAATCAAAGTACGCTTCTGAGGCAGCCGTGGGATGTTCGTTGTGAGAAGCCGACTTCGTCTTGCGAGTCGCATTCTTCTGGCTGCTCTGACTGGTGATCGGGAGATCTGTTGTAAGTTCCTGTTCGGAACTGTATTCCGAAATCGCCGCTACGACCGCCGCCCCAAACTCTTCCAGCTTCTGCTGTCCGATTCCGTACACCTTCAGCAGGCTATCGACTGTGGTCGGGCGATAGCGAGCGAGTTCTCGCAGCGTCATGTCACCAAAGATGACATACGGAGGGACACCACGTTCCGATGCGATTTCGATTCGCAATCGTCGCAACGCGTCAAACAGCCCTCGGTCAACACCTTCCCATTGATCGCGTTCTGCTGCGGCCTGCTGTCGCGGTTTGGGCTTTGTCAGCGTTGGCGTAGTTTCACCTTTCAGGACAGCCATTCCCTCGGCTGTAATCACAAGCACCGAATGTTCGCCGGACCGTCTCAGAAATCCCTGAGAAACCAGTTGGTCAATCCAGCCGCGAACGACAGGTTCGGGTTCAGCTTTGAGCAGGCCCCATGTACTGAGTTGGTCGTGACCGTTGCGCAGAACCTTCCTGCTCTTTGATCCTCGCAGCACAAGAGTCGTATAGTCACCGCCGAATCGCTGCTCCTGGCGGTAAACACTGCTGATGATCTTCTGGGCGACAATTAAAGGATCGCCCACCTTCTCAATTTCGTTCAGGCAGACGTCGCAGGCTCCACAGTTCTCTGAATCAAGGTCCTGCCCAAAATGCTGCACCAGCTGGCGGTGGCGACAGGTCACACTGGAGCAAAACGACTCCATATGCCTCAGGGCGCCCAGCAATGCCTCGCGATTCTCTTCGTGTTCCGACTGGTTAATCAGGTATTCCCACGTACCAATATCCCGGCCCGAATAGAGCAGGCAGCATTCGGCTTCCAGGCCGTCCCGACCAGCGCGGCCGCTTTCCTGCTGGTAAGCCTCAAGGCTGCGTGGCATCTCGGCGTGGACAACATAACGAACGTTACTCTTGTCGATTCCCATTCCAAACGCGACAGTGGCAACGATGATGTTGACCTTCTCTTCGATGAACGATTCCTGATGAGCTCGCCGCTGCTCCGGTTCCATGCCAGCGTGGTATGCCAGGGCGCGGTAGCCGCAGGAGTTCAGAGTCGCCGCAGTCTCTTCAGTGTTCTTTCGGCTGATGCAGTAGATGATGCCGGATTCATCAGGATGTCGATCGATGACTTCACGAATCTGACCGATGGCGTCATGTCTGCGTTCCACCCGGTAGATCAGGTTCGGGCGATCAAAGTTTCCTACCAGCATACGGCATTCGTGCAGGTGCAGCTGATCAATGATGTCCTGGCGCACCTGCTCGGTGGCAGTTGCGGTAAAGGCATGCAGGGAGACATCCGGAAATGCTTCACGCAGACGAGCCAGTTGTCGGTACTCAGGCCGAAAATCGTGTCCCCAGTTACTGATGCAGTGAGCCTCGTCAATTGCGATAAAACTCAGGCTGACTCCCTGAAGAAAGTCGATTGTGCGATCCTGGACCAGCCGTTCGGGAGCTGCAAACAGCAGCTTGAGTTCACCAGACCGTATTCGCCGGGCAACCTGCATTCGCTCTTCCGGCGTCAGGCTGCTGTTGATAAATGCTGCCGGGATGCCGCAGGCAGTCAGAGCATCGACCTGATCTTTCATCAGCGCTATCAGTGGGCTGACAACGATCGCCATTCCCTCGCGGCAAAGAGCGGGCGTTTGATAGCACAGAGACTTGCCACCGCCGGTTGGCAGCACAGTCAGGCTGTCGTTGCCTTCGAGGGCCGCTGACATCGCCTC
>CAJWGB010000095.1 GCA_913031625.1 uncultured Planctomycetaceae bacterium
CGACCAGTGCGTCGCCCAGGGCGTGCCTTTCGCCCGAGAATACGGTGGTCTTCTCCAGAACCGTTCGTTCGGCGGCGCACTGGTCTCCCGGACATTTTATGCGCGTGGTCAGACAGGCCAGCAATTGTTGCTTGGTGCCTACGCATCGCTGAACCGGCAGGTTGCGAGCGGCAGAGTCCGGCTGCACACTCATCTTGAGATGCTCGATCTGATTGTGCACGATGGTTCCGCCTGTGGCATTGTGACACGTGACCTGCGAGACGGGACCATCACCAGTCACTTCGGAGACGCGGTCGTTCTCTGCACCGGTGGCTACAGCAACGTGTTCTTTCTGTCGACAAACGCATCCGGCTGCAACGCCACGGCTATCTGGCGAGCTCACAAGCGAGGGGCCGTATTCGCGAATCCCTGTTTCACACAGATTCACCCAACCTGCATCCCGCCCTCCGGAGAGACCCAGTCAAAGCTGACGCTGATGTCCGAATCGCTTCGGAATGATGGGCGCATCTGGGTTCCTAAGCGGGCCAATGAAACCCGATCAGCAGGAGACATCCCCGAAGATGAGCGCGACTACTACCTTGAAACGCGGTACCCTGCCTACGGAAATCTCGCACCACGTGATATTGCATCCCGAGCTGCCAAAGCAGTCTGTGACGACGGACGTGGCGTGAGCGCCAATGGGCTCGGGGTGTATCTTGACTTTTCAGACGCAATCGCGCGGCTCGGGGAGCAGGCTATTCGAGATCGATACGGCAATCTGTTCCACATGTACGAACAGATTACCGGTGAGAACCCCTACCGTGTCCCCATGCGAATCCACCCGGCACCGCATTACACAATGGGCGGGCTGTGGGTCGACTATGAATTAATGACCACAATCCCCGGTTTGTTTGCGTGTGGAGAGGCCAACTTCTCTGACCACGGTGCCAATCGATTGGGCGCGAGCGCTCTGATGCAGGGACTGGCCGACGGTTATTTCGTTCTGCCAGCGACTATCGGGAATTACCTGACAGGCAAAGCGACAATCTCGGATCAACAGCAGCGGGAGGCAGCCAGACGAACAGAAGATGAGGTCCAGCAGCGGCTGAATACCCTCCTGAGCATCGGAGGAAGAACGCCCGTCGAGAAGCTTCACCGCGACCTCGGCAACGTGGTCTGGGAGGCCTGCGGGATGTCGCGGACTGAAGTTGATCTGCTTCAGGCAATCGTCGACATTCGGGACATCCGCGAACGGTTCTACGAGGACGCCTCTGTCACCGGAGTTGCAGGCGACCTCAACATGACACTCGAGAAGGCGGGCAGAGTCGCCGACCTGATGGAACTCGGAGAATTGATGTGCCGGGACGCCCTCGCCCGCGACGAATCCTGCGGAGCACATTTTCGAACCGAACATCAGACAGAAGATGGCGAGGCCGTCCGCAACGACAAAGATTTTTGTCATGTCGCCGCGTGGGCCTACACAGCAGCAGATTCTGAACCGATTCGGCACGTTGAAGAACTCGAATTCGATTCCGTCGACCTTGCCGTAAGGAGCTATAAGTAATGCAATTCACTCTACATGTCTGGCGACAGCCTGGCCGCGACGATGAAGGTTTCTTCGAAATCCATCATGTGGACAACATCACCGATGATATGTCCTTTCTGGAGATGATGGACCAGCTCAATATGCAACTCGCGACAGAAGCAAAGCCTGAAGTAGCTTATGAATTTGACTGTCGCGAGGGTATCTGCGGCACATGCTCACTGGTGATCAACGGAGTGCCACACGGTCCGGGTGCAGGGGCAACGACTTGTCAGACATTCATGCGTAGTTTCGAGGACGGCAGTGAAATCTGGATTGAGCCATTCCGGGCAAAGGCCTTTCCGATTCGTAAAGATCTGATCGTTGACCGAAGTGCCTTTGATCGCATTCAGCAGGCGGGTGGGTACGTTTCGATGAATCTGGGAAGCGCGCCGGACGCAAATGCGATTGCGATTCCAAAATCGGCGGCAGATTCGGCCATGGATGCCGCTCAATGCATTGGCTGTGGCGCGTGCGTGGCAGCCTGTGTCAATGCATCAGCATCGCTGTTCGTGGGGGCAAAGGTTGCACATCTGGCATCGGTGCCTCAGGGGGAGCCCGAACGCCGGGCTCGCGTCCAGAACATGATCGCGGTGATGGACGAGGAACAATTCGGAAGTTGTACGAACCACGGTGAATGTGAAGCCGTCTGCCCAAAAGAGATCAGTGTGAGTGTGATTGCGAAAATGAATCGCGAGCATCTGCGTTCGGTGGCCACCAGCGATTCCGATTGATAATCCACCTCGGACATCGCCAGTGAACGTCAAACGGGGCAGTTCACTGCCTGTTCAGCAGCTGGTTGTCAGGCGCAGGACTGGGGCCAGACTGACACAGGCAGTTCGCAGTACGCGTCCCGCCCTTCGTCATCAACGAAACCGCAAAGGGCAACAAACCATCAGGCAGAAGCATCCATGGCACGTTCACGACGGGCGACTGTAAGGCCTCAAAAAGTCTGCGAATCCTGCGAACGACCCTTCGAATGGCGTCGCAAGTGGAGGGCGTGCTGGGACGACATCCGTTTCTGCAGTGCACGGTGTCGTCGCAATACCCGCGTCAGAAAGCAGCGAGTCATCAGCGATGAATCGACCAGACAATAAGCACGACTCTTATATGAAGATTGCGACCACACTCGCGCGGGATTGTCCGTCCAATCCGTTCGCAGCAGTACTGGTGCAGCGTTCAACGGGCGAGATCATCGCATCAGGTGTGAATGCCGCCAATCAAAATCCATTGTCACACGGAGAAATTGTCTGCCTGAACGCAGCCGCTCAGGCACGCTGCAGTTTTGAATGGAAGAACACAGTTCTTTACACCACTGCCGAACCCTGCTGCATGTGCATGGCGGCAATCCTGTGGTGTCGCATTCCAGAGGTCGTATTCGGTACCAGCATTGAGACCCTGAGGAGACTCGGCTGGGATCAGTTTACGCTGAATTCTCTGGATGTAGCGGATGCGGCAACATTCGCCGATTGTCGAATTACGCAAGGCGTTTCTGAATCTCAATGTGATGCCCTGTTCGAATCGGCTGCCGACGCGCGACATGGCAACAGCCGCTGACACTCCGTGCAGGCACCATCCCGGTTTTCGGAACCTTTGTTCCCCGACATGATTGCAGCTGTGAAACAGAGGACAACAGCTGGGCTGTCCGGAACCAATCGCCCATCCGACGGCGTGACGTGCCTTCGCATTTTGTCCAGGCAGAATCTCATTTGAGAACACAATCGGTCCCCGAACCAGGAATCGAAACAACGTGGGTTAGTGTCCTCCGCCGCCTGACGGTTCCCGGACAGCGACGGGAGAGGAAATTTTCTTTGAGGCACCACGATGTTTCAATTTCCCATTTGGGTCAATTCTTTAATCAAGCTGAGCCTCGTGGCGATTCCGGTCGGGGGGCTGTATGGCATTTTCCTGCTTGCGACAGCGACCGCGCCGGAGACGACACACATCGGTTATGCGCCGAAGCAACCCGTTCGGTTTTCGCACAGGCTGCACGCTGGCCAGCTCAAGATGGACTGTCGGTATTGTCATAACACTGTGGAAACCACCGCACACGCGTCGATCCCCCCCACGGCCACCTGCATTAACTGCCACAGCCCAGCCGACGGCAACGGAGCTGTTTCTCTCACCGCGATTCACGCTGCAAGCCCTGACCTCGCAGAGGTTCACAGGTCGTGGGCCGATGACACACCGGTCAAGTGGAAGCGAGTTCACGATCTGCCTGACTTTGTGCAGTTCGATCACTCAGCTCATGTCGCTCGCGGAGTCTCGTGCGTCAGCTGTCATGACCGCGTCGATCAAATGGATGTCGTCTCACAGAATCACACGCTCAGTATGAAATCATGTCTGGAGTGCCACCGTAATCCGGATCCGCACCTTCGACCCCTCGACAAGGTCACTGATATGGATTGGGTTGCTCCGAAGTCCAGGCTGGAGATGGGCGCACTCATCAAGGACCACATGAACATCAAAGCTAATCAGAATTGCTCCACATGTCACTACTAGAAGAACAACCCAACACGAAGCAGTACTGGAGAAGTCTTGATGAGCTGGCCGAGAAGCCCGCGTTTCAGGACTGGATGTCGCGTGAGTTCCCAACAGCGGCTTCAGAGCTTCCGGACGGTCTATCGCGTCGACGCTGGATGCAGTTGATGGGTGCGTCACTTGCTCTGGGCGGCATCGCAGGGTGTCGCTGGGAAGCTGAAGAATTCGCGCCGTTTACTGTCCGCCCGCAAAATCGCATGCCGGGTGAGAAGCAATATTTTTCGACAATGTGGGAACACGCAGGGTACGCCCGTCCATTGACGGTCACGTCGATCGATGGCCGCCCGATCAAGATCGAAGGTAACACGGAACACCCCGCAACCGAGGGCGCCACGAACAGCTGGGATCAGGCACTGGTCCTCAGTATGTACGATCCCGATCGAACAACCGGTCTTTTCGAAAGAAGTCGCAGGAAAACCGTTTCACGTTCGTGGGACGAGTTTGATCGTATGCTTGAGCAACGAGTGGCCGGCCACCGGGAGCAGCAAGGGAGCGGGCTGGCGATTATCCACGAGGCCTCGTCGTCACCGACGCGTCAACGTCTCCTGAAGGAATTCAGGAAGCGAATGCCCGAAGCTTTCATCTGCGAGCTCGATCCAGCACGTGTTCATACGGCCAAAGCTGCCGCCTCGAAAGCCTTCGGGCGTGACGTAAGAGTGCAACGACACTTCGACAAAGCACGCATTATCGCCTGCTTCGATGCTGATCCGTTTCAGGAAGACGCAGACTCCGCACAGATGATTCAGGGCTGGTCGAAGTCCCGGAGTCCGGATGGTGCGTGGATGAATCGGCTCTATTGCGTTGAAAGCCGTGTGTCGTTAACCGGTTCCAATGCGGACCACCGACTTCCCACCAGGTCATCGGACATTCTCGCGACACTTGTCGACCTGGAGATTCTAATCACGGCCGCAGAAGCCAAACCCGTAAAACGGCCGTCTGAAGATGCGCCGAAGCGTGACCAGGTCCTGGCAGCATTGGCGGACGATCTCGTCAGGCATCGCGGGTCGTCGATTCTGATGGCAGGAGCACACCAGAGTGCGGACGTGCACACCGCCATTCATCGCCTGAATCAGCGACTTGACAACTTCGGGTCGACATTGAGTTTGCTTCCCGTTGAGTCGCACGAGTCTGTGCAGGTGACGACTCTGATTGAGTCTGTGCAGTCCGGACAGGTGACAACTCTGGTCCTGCTTGACTGCAACCCCGTGTATGGATCGGAGCATTCCGGAGCGTTTCGCAAAACGCTGCAGATGATTCCGATGGCAATCCATTTGGGCACGCATCGCAATGAGACAGCCCGACTCTGCCATTGGCACGTGCCAATGTCTCATCCTTTGGAATCATGGCAGGATGGACGAACTCACGATGGCACGATAACTGTCGGCCAGCCATTGATCGCCCCGCTCTTTGACGGATTGTCGCCCATCGAGCTCCTCGGGAAAATGCTCGGTCTCAAACAACAGTCTGCTGACCTTGTTCGAGGCACTTTAGTCGGACTGGACAACCGATTCCGCACTGAGAAGGAATGGCGACGAGTTATTCATGACGGTTTTGTTGCGGATTCGGCCAGCCAGCCACTGAGTGAGATTCGATTCACTTCATCGCTTCAGCAAGGCGTTCGAACGGCTGATTTATCGGATCCAGGCGACATTGAAATCGTCATTACTCATTCCGAAGCGACCTACGACGGACGATTCGCAAACAACGGCTGGATGCAGGAGACTCCCAATTCGATCAGCAAATTGACGTGGGACAACGCGGCTTTGATGAGCCCTGCCACCGCTCGCCATCTGCTGGTTCAGCACGGTGAAATCGTGCAGATCGAATTTTCAGGCGGGTCGGTGGACGTTCCTGTCTTTGAGTTGCCGGGAGTAGCAGCCAATTCGATTCAGCTTGCGCTGGGATACGGCCGAACGGCCGCCGGGCATGTCGGCGGCCTGACTGATGAAGGTATCGGCCCGGTCGGTGTCGACGTTTCCGGGCTGCTGCCTGTGGACGGGTCACAGATTCTTACGGGAGCGACCGTGACACCCACAGGTCGCATGTGGAAGCTCGCCACGACGCAGGATCACTTCGCCATCGACACAGTCGGGTTGGAGGCAATCGGCCAGCGAGTCGGCGAACTTATCCGCACGGGAACCATCTCCGAATACAGGGAGCACCCTGATTTTGCTGAGCATTCCGGCCCTCACCATCCACCGCTCGAGTCACTGTGGGATGAACGACCTTACGACGGCCACAAGTGGGGAATGGCCATCGATCTGAACAAATGCATTGGGTGTAACGCCTGCATGGTTGCCTGCCAGTCTGAGAACAATGTGCCAATCGTCGGCAAAGAACAGGTCCTCGGCGGTCGCGAGATGCACTGGATCCGCAACGACCGCTATTTCTCCGGAGACCCCGAAGACCCTCAGGTGGATCACCAGCCGGTGACGTGTCATCACTGCGAGAATGCTCCGTGCGAACAGGTTTGCCCGGTCGCTGCGACCGTACACAGCGACGAAGGCCTGAACGACATGGTTTACAACCGCTGTGTGGGCACCCGCTACTGTGCGAATAACTGTCCATACAAAGTTCGACGGTTCAACTTCCTCGACTACAACAAACAACTTGAAGAACCCGAAGGTGAACTGCTTCAGCTGATGATCAATCCGGAGGTCACGGTTCGCAGCCGAGGCGTAATGGAAAAATGCACATACTGCGTGCAACGCATCCAGGATGGAAAGATTGACGCAAAAAACGAACGGCGGTCCCTGTCGGATGGCGACGTCAAAACGGCCTGTCAGGAAGCGTGTCCGGCATCTGCAATTGTATTTGGCGACCTGAATGACCCTGATAGCGCAGTCGCAGCCGCTCACGCCAGCGATCGGTCCTACGGGATGCTTTCGGAACTGAACACCAGGCCAAGAACAAAATACCTTGCGAAGATCCGGAATCCGCATCCGTGGCTGGAGGACAGGTCGCCTCATGCCAGGGGTCACAACGGCACACACTCCCAGACGCTTACTGAGGATGCTCACCACAAAGATGCTGCGTCAGCGTTACTGCCAATCATTGAAGGACACTAAGTTATGGCGACCGTGACGATTGCCGACATTGACAACACCGTCATCGACCCGGCCACCAGACCGGGTGTGATGACGGGCAGGAACTCGCCAGGGTCCGTGACTGAACAGGTGGCATCCCTCGCTGAGCGGTCCAGGCCGTCGACCGCATGGAAAGCTGCATTTGCAATCTCGGTATCGGCAACACTCATGTTCTTCTCGCTGGTTGGATACCTCATCGCAACCGGCGTGGGGGTTTGGGGAAACAACGCTCCGGTCTTTTGGGGCTGGCCGATTGTCAACTTCGTATTTTGGGTCGGCATCGGTCATGCAGGCACATTAATTTCTGCCATTCTGTTCCTCTTCAGGCAGAACTGGCGAACCAGTATCAACCGCTTTGCGGAGGCAATGACGATCTTCGCGGTCACATGCGCCGGTATCTTTCCGGCGATTCACATCGGCCGAGTCTGGTTTGTGTACTGGCTGGCTCCGGTTCCCAACTCGCTGGCAATGTGGCCTAACTTCCGCAGCCCCCTGCTCTGGGATGTGTTCGCAGTCACAGCCTACGCGACAACGTCGGCGTTATTCTGGTATCTCGGAATGCTGCCGGATCTTGCTACGTTGAGAGATCGCGCAACAACAAAGCTCCGCCGGATGGCTTATGGAATCGCGGCGCTTGGGTGGAATGGCTCGTCACAGCAGTGGCGTCTTTTCGAAAAGGCATACCTGCTGCTTGCAGCACTTGCGACTCCGCTGGTGCTCAGTGTTCATACCATCGTGAGCTTTGATTTTGCCACATCCCAGATGCCAGGCTGGCACACGACAATTTTTCCGCCTTACTTCGTCGCCGGCGCTGTCTTCAGCGGTTTCGCGATGGTCATCACCCTGATGGTTCCCGCCCGTGCATTCTTCGGCCTGAAGAATCTGGTGACGCTCAGACACCTCGAGAACATGTGCAAGGTCGTACTCGCGACCGGCATGATGGTTGGGTACGCATACGGAATCGAATTCTTTATCGCCTGGTACGGCGGCAACCAGTACGAGCAGTTCGCATTTATCAATCGAGCCCTCGGGCCGTATTGGTGGGCGTACTGGACCATGGTGAGCTGCAATGTTCTTGCACCACAATTGTTCTGGTTCAAGGGAGTTCGCACGACCCCATGGGCGATGGTTGCGATCTGTGTGTTTGTAAATGTCGGCATGT
This sequence comes from uncultured Planctomycetaceae bacterium, assembly GCA_913031625.1. GTDB lineage: Bacteria > Planctomycetota > Planctomycetia > Planctomycetales > Planctomycetaceae > Fuerstiella. The sequence continues at coordinate 8,351 of CAJWGB010000095.1, forward strand.
GGTTTGAGCGATTCGTCATTACTGTCACGTCACTCAGTCGCGACTTCCTGCCTTCATCGTGGGGTTACTTTGTGCCAACGCCCGTGGACATTCTGATGTTCCTTGGGAGCTTCGGCCTGTTCTTCACGCTCTTCCTCCTGTTCTGCCGTTATCTGCCGATGGTCGCCATGGCAGAAGTCAAGTCAGTGATGCCACACGGGGAGGCCCACTAAATGTCAACCGTCGCACCTCCCAGGCCAGAGGCCGTTCCGGAAATTGAACCGGAGTCAAATGGCCTTGTCGCATCATTCAATTCCGTGGACACCGTTCTCGAAGCAGTCAGAGTCCTGCGGTCTGGGGGCATTGAACGGATCGACGTACATTCGCCGCACCCGATCCACGGGCTCGACGACGCACTCGGCTTAAAAGGCTCTCCACTGCCATGGGGAGCCATCGCGGGAGCCGCAATTGGACTGGGCAGTGGTATCTGGATGGCGTGGTGGATGAATGCAGTGGACTACCCGTTCATCATCAGCGGCAAGCCACTGTTCTCGATCATCCCAAGCCTGCCAATTGCGTTCGAGCTGGCGATTCTTTTTGCTGCATTTGCAGTGTTCGGCGGGGCCATCGCGTTTGGTGGAATGCCAAAACTGGCGAACCAGAAGTTTCGCATCCCGTCATTCGCTCGAGCTACAGATGACCGTTATGTCCTCGCTGTTGATTCACGCGACAAATGTTTCGACCTTGTTGGCACACGAGCGTTGCTCGACGAAGTCGGTGGGGAGGGAGTGACCGACATCCCGCCCGTTGCGACGAGTGAGAAGAGGATCCCTCGGACCGTATGGATGGCTGCCGCGGTGCTGTGTGTGCTGGCCCTTGTGCCTGCGGTATTGATTGCGAAAGCTCGAAATTCGACCTCTACGAAGCCGCGTTTATCGTTCGTTTCGGACATGGATCATCAGCCGAAGTTCAAGCCTCAAACGACGAACAGCTTTTTCCCTGACGGACGATCCATGCGACCGCAGGTCGAGGGCACCGTTGCTCGCGACGATCTGCGGGAAGACGATCAGTATTACCTCGGCCGCAACTCGGGACACGGCGGTTTGGCTGCAAACGCTGCGGAAAAAGACAGTGACGGCTGGGTCACAGCATTCCCGCTGACGGTCGACGAATCACTCATCCGACGCGGCAGGGAACGCTATCAGATCTTCTGTGCGACATGTCACGGTCAGGGTGGGGATGGTGACGGCCTCGTGACCCTCAGGGCCCTGGAACTCGAGCAGGGGACCTGGGTCAAACCGACATCACTGCACGCTGAACCGATTCGCGGGCAGCCTGTCGGCCGACTCTTCAATTCCATTTCAAATGGCGTTCGCAAGATGCCTGGTTACGCGAGCCAGATTCCGGTGAGAGACCGCTGGGGGATCGTTGCCTACGTACGCGCCCTGCAAAGAACGCGCGCAGCAACATCTGCTGACGTCCCGTCTGAAATCCTGCCCAACATGAGGGAGTTGAACTAATGGCTTCGACAGCTGGCCCCGAGAACCTGGATCAAATCCGCGCAGCAGCGATGCTCCGGATTTCGGGTCAACGCGTGGCCACCCCCGCAGTACTCGGCGGATGCGCATTGGCCACCGCACTCACCGTTGCGTTGATGTCACAGGACGGCCCGCGCCGACTGGCTCACGCGTGGCTTCTCAACGGCTGGTTCACGCTGTCAATAAGCCTCGGTGCATTATTCTTTATCGGGTTGCAGCATCTCGTTCGAGCCGGCTGGAGCGTCACAGTACGGCGGGTCGCGGAAGTCCTTGGAGCCAGCATTTCGAATCCCCTGATTCTTATGGCTCCACTGGCGCTGCTGCTGTTCTTTGGGTACTGCGGCTTATTTCCATGGAATGACGGCGAGCTGGTTGCCAGTGACAGAATTCTACAGAACAAGTCAACGTATCTGAACGCTCCGTTCTTCGCGGTTAGAGCAGTGTTCTACGCGGGCACATGGGTTTTCATCGCAAGGTGGTACCTCAAAGCGTCATGCAGACAGGATCAGAACGGCGACACCAAAACCACGACGCGACTGGAGTCACGTAGTGCCCCCATCCTTCTGCTGCTGGGAGTAACGGTCACGTTTGCAGCATTTGACTGGCTGATGTCGCTCGACCCACACTGGTTCAGCACGATCTTTGGCATCTACGCGTTTTCAGGCGCGATGGTCGCAGGGCTGTCTGTCATTGCGATCATCGTTGCAGTGATGATTCGTCGCAGAATCACGGAAGCAATCAACTGCGAGCACCTTCACGATGTCGTCAAGCTCCTGTACGGGATGAATTGCTTCTGGGCCTATATCGCGTTTTCGCAATACATGCTGATCTGGTACGCGAACATTCCGGAAGAGACGGTCTGGCTGAAACTTCGGCAGGAACAGGGATGGGATGGTATGCAAACCATTCTTGCAGTCGGTCACTTCATCGTACCGTTTCTCGTTCTCATGCCGCGGGCTGCCAAGCGAAACACGGTGGTTGTGATCGCCATGTCGATGGGGCTGCTTGCGATGCACTGGGTTGACCTCTACTGGATCATCTATCCGCAGTTCGCTGACAGCCCTGCTTTCGGGCTGATTGAAGTTGCGACCGGCATCGGCTTTGTCGCTTTGTTCTTCATGCTGGCGATAAAGATGCTTTGCTCCGCTCCTATTATTCCAATCCGTGACCCACGCCTTACTGAGAGCGTTACACACGTCGTGCCTTGACGGTATTACTACAGGAGGTCCACATGTCGAAAACGCCAACCAAAACGGAACAGACAGACGGGCTGTACACGCCCGGCATCGTCGTGGCCGGAGTTGTATCAGCGGTTTTGGTATTCGTGGTCATCGTTGCGCTGCAGGCGTTGTACCTCTCTCTCACGAAGGACCAACAGCGGCAGGCAGCGCAAAATGCAATTGATTTGTCTGAATCCATCATGGCGGAACAGCAGACAAAGCTAAACCAGTATGGCTGGATCGATCGTCGAAAAGACATAGTCATGATACCGATCGATCGCGCAATCGAGCTGACCGCAGAAGAGTTGGCAGCAGGGGGCGACGAAACTGAGGCGACCCCATGAACCGATCGCCATTCGTCTGCCTACTCGCTCTTCTTGCAGCTTCGCCAGGAATCGGTCAGATCGTAACCGACAAACCGGACGAAGTTGCAGATGTTGAAATTGTTGATCACCGCGGTGACAGGCTGCCTCTGGAGCTTGAATTTGTGGACAGTACCGGACATGTCGTCCAGCTCGGTCAGTTTTTTGACGGGGAACGCGCGGTCATTCTCTCGTTCAACTACGCGAGCTGCCCGATGCTTTGCCGGCTGCAGCTGAACGGCCTTGTGGAAGGTCTGCGTGAACTGGACTGGAACGCGGGTGAAAATTATCGCGTCGTGTCGATAAGCATCGATCCTTCAGAGACTCCACAACAGGCAGCGGCGTCGAAGCAGCAGCATCTGAATGCCTATGGGCGGGCTGGTACCGGCGACGGCTGGGTGTTTCTGACGGGAGATGCTGAGAACATCCGGGCAGCCACTCAGGCCGCCGGTTTTAAGTACAGGTACATCCCGGAAAATCGGGAATATTCGCATGCCGCCGGGGTCATGATCTGCACTCCGGATGGACAGCTGTCTCAGTATCTGTACGGAGTCCGGTTCGACAGGGAAACACTTCGCCTCTCTCTGATCGACGCGACGAGCGGGCGCATGGGGACAGCTCTGGATCAATTACTGCTGTTCTGTTTCAGCTACGATCGCTCAACGGGACAGTACACACCCGTCGCCAGGAACATCATGCGTGCCGCAGCACTTGGAACAGTGCTCACCCTGACGGTATGTGTTGCGCCGTTTTGGTTTCTCTCGATGCGACGGGGTCCTGCGAGTTCGGGGCGAGTCTCAGCTGAGCTATCGGACGAAACCGCTTGCTCTGTTCCACAAAGATTGCGGGACCCTGAAACCTGCCCGGAGCGATTAGCACCCGAGGGTGACTAAGGAGGTAGGATGTGACGCGTATGCCCGCAGTGTTTGCCGAAGTCAGCTCATGGATGCCGAGAGCATCTACCGCTGCCGAGCAGGTCGATTGGGTATTCGGCCTGATCCTTGGAATTTGTATGGTGTTTGCCATTGGCATCTTCGGAGCCCTAGTGGTGTTTGTGGTCCGGTATCGCAGGCGTGATCGATCTCCTGCGACCCGAGCAACCCATCACAACACCTGGCTGGAGCTTGCGTGGACTGTCATTCCCGCAATTCTGCTGGCCGTCATCTTCGTTGCAGGTCTCACGGGCTTCATCCAGCTCAGTACACCGCCCGAGGGCGCGTATGAGATTAAGGTGAACGGTAAGAAGTGGGTCTGGGCCTTTCAGTATGAGAATGGCTACATCGACGACACGCTGCATGTCCCCGTAGACCGTCCGGTGGTTCTCACAATGACATCGGACGACGTGATTCACAGCATGTATATCCCGGCATTCCGCCTCAAGCGAGACGTCATCCCCGGCCGCTATACAAAGCTCTGGTTTGAAGCCACGGAAGCGGGCACATTCGACCTGTTCTGCGCCGAATACTGTGGCACAAAGCACTCGGACATGATCAGCACCGTGACCGTGCATCCCCCCGGCGAGTTTGACCGCTGGCTGGCGACGGCATCGAACTTTCTGGAGACGATGTCCCCGGCAGAGGCAGGCAGGACGCTCTACAAACGCCGCGGATGTGCTCAGTGCCACTCAGTCGATGGCAGCCGGATGGTCGGCCCGTCGTTCTATCAGTCGTTCGGAACGACTGCCGGGCTGGATGACGGCACCAGCGTTACGGTCAATGAAAACTATATCCGCGAGTCGATTCTCGAGCCGCAGACCAAAGCCCGTGCCGGGTATCAAAAGGTGATGCCGACCTATCAGGGGCAACTCAAAGACGCAGAGATCGATGCGATCATTGAATATATCAAAACTCTCAAATGACCCCGATAAAAAACATTTTGACACGGTGTCGACCTTTGGAGTGTGACGCCAGCAGCAACGTGCCCGATCGAGGCCCGACATGTCAGTAACAATTCCATCGTCAACGCGAATCCCGGACAGGGTCTGGCCCGATCAAAATCAGGGTGCGCCCGACTACCTGCGCAACAGCCGCGGCATCATGTCATGGATCTACACGCTGGACCACAAGCGGATCGGAGTGATGTATCTGTGTGGAATTCTGGCTTCGTTCCTGCTGGGCGGGATCATGGCGATTCTGGTGCGAACCGAGTTGCTCACGCCCGGACCAACTGTCATGACGGCCGACACATACAACCATATGTTCACGCTGCACGGCGCCATCATGACGTTCCTCTTCATTATCCCCAGCATTCCTGCGGCGCTCGGAAACTTCATTCTACCGATGATGCTCGGAGCGAAAGATGTGGCATTCCCGCGAATGAATCTTGCCAGCTGGTATCTCTGGGTCTTCGGAGCAGTCTTCCTGATCGGATCGATGGCCCTGAACGGGCTGGACACAGGGTGGACGTTTTACACTCCATATTCAACGACAACCAACAGCAGTGTGATCGCTGCGACGCTGGGCGTGTTTATCCTGGGTTTCAGTTCGATCTTTACCGGCATCAACTTCATCGCCACGGTGCACACAATGAGACCGAAAGGGATGACCTGGTTCAGGATGCCGTTGTTCCTGTGGTCGCTCTATTCAACGGCCATTATTCAGGTGCTGGCGACCCCTGTACTCGGCATCACGCTGTTGCTGCTGATCGCCGAACGAGCACTGGGGATCGGTGTCTTTGACCCGGAACTGGGTGGCGACCCGGTTCTGTACCAGCACTTCTTCTGGTTCTATTCTCATCCAGCCGTTTACATCATGATTCTGCCCGCGATGGGTCTGATCAGCGAGTTAATCTCCACGTTCAGCCGCACACCGATATTTGGGTATCGATTCATGTGCTACAGCGCCGTTGCGATCGCGTTCCTGGGCTTCCTCGTCTGGGGACATCACATGTTTACGAGCGAATCACCGATGGCCGCCGTAATCTTCAGTGCGTTAACGTTTAGCGTTTCGATTCCATCCGGCATCAAGATCTTTAACTGGCTGGCAACGCTCTACAGAGGATCCATTTCACTGACGACACCAATGTGCTTCGCTCTGTCATTCATGCTTCTGTTTACGATCGGCGGGTTAACCGGCCTGTTTCTTGGAGCTCTTGCAACCGACATTCATCTGCACGACACCTATTTTGTGGTTGCACACTTTCATTATGTGATGATGGGTGGAACGCTGATGGCCTTCCTTGGCGGATTGTTCTACTGGTGGCCAAAGTTGTTCGGAAAGATGTACAGTGAATTCTGGGGCCGAATTTCCTGCTTCATCATCTTCGTTGGCTTCAACTGGACGTTCTTTCCTCAGTTTCTGCTGGGGTATCAGGGGATGCCGAGACGGTACTTCAACTACGAAGAGAAATACCAGTTTCTGCACGTCACATCTTCGACCGGCGCGTTCTTCATGGGGATCGGTCTATTCATCAGCGCGGGCGTACTGATTCATTCGCTTCTGAAGGGACGTCGGGCGCCTGACAATCCGTGGGGCGCCGCCACACTGGAATGGCAAACCTCTTCACCGCCTCCGCTGCACAACTTCACTGATGATCCGATTGTCACTGAGCCATACGCCGTTGCCGAGTTTGAGCTTGAACCGGACACCGGAAATTATATCCGGACAGAAGAGGCCCAGCCTCGGAATCAGCTGGTGGAGACGTCCCCATGATCGCTGGCGCTGAACACAGCACTCACGCCGTTGCAGGATCGTCCACGCACGCCTCACCTTTTCGAGCCCATCACTTCGAGACCGCTGAACAACAATCCGCCGCAGCCAGGCTTGGCATGTGGTTGTTCCTTGTGACTGAGATTCTGTTTTTTGGCGGGCTGTTCGTGGCATACGCTGTGTTCCGCACGCTGCACCCGGACGTCTTCGTTAACTCAGCTGCACTCCTCGACACCACCCTGGGCGGAATAAACACGGTTGTCCTGTTGTTCAGCAGTCTCACGATGGCGTGGGCCGTTCGATGCAGCCAGCTCGGTCAGCAACGTGGACTGGTTCTGTGCCTGTCTCTGACAATCGCCGCAGCGACTCTGTTTCTCTGCGTCAAAGGCATCGAGTATTACCACAAGATCGAGGAGGGTCACCTGTGGGTTTCGCAGTATGGTGATGCGACCGACCTCGGGACCTTCAATCGGGAAGGCACGTTCTTTAGCGTGTATTTCGCGATGACGGGTTTACACGCAATTCACATTATCGCGGGCATCGGAGCGATTACGTGGCTGCTGGTGAGATCACTCCGAGGACACTTCTCGCCTCAATACTACACGCCTGTCGATGTCGTGGGCCTCTATTGGCACCTTGTCGACCTCGTGTGGATTTTCCTGTTCCCGCTTCTGTATCTGGTAGGGTAGACATGTCGGCGCGTCCTCAAGCCAGGCAGGCTCACGGCCATCACGTTTCATCAGTGAGCCAGCTGATCGGCATCTTCGTCGCCTTACTGGTACTCACAGGAATCACCATTGCAGCCTCCAGATTTGATTTTGGTGAATTTGATGTCTGGGTGGCTCTTGGAATCGCAGGCGTAAAGGCATTTCTGGTCGCCGCATACTACATGCACCTGAGGTACGACCACCCACTTCACCCGGCGTTACTGGTGTTTTCGGTCCTGATCGTCGTGTTGTTTCTCGGAGTGTCTCTCTCGGATGTTCTGCAACTCCTGCCGGAAGTTGAAGCGGCACCAAACTAAACCGACGATCGCATGATGCACCCAGGCATCCATCGAATTCCGGGACGGCCGTGCGATTGAAACCAGGAGCAGTGGCCTATAACCGTGCATGACCGGCGACTTTGAAAAGCTCTCTGCAACCTTTGAAGACTCTCTCTGGCTCCGTGGACGGCTGCGAGTCGTTTCGGGAGGACACAATTCGGCTGGAACATTTGTCCTCTACTGGATGCACAACGCGGTACGCGCTCACGAAAATCCGGCCCTGGACGCAGCCCGTTTGACGGCTGAAGAACTTGGGCTGCCACTGCTTGTTTACCATGCAATTTCAGAGCGATACCCTTTCGCGTCCGATCGCCTGCACACTTTCATGCTTGAGGGAGCTCGTGATGTGCAGCGCGAATTTGCCGAGAAGAGAATTCATTACGTGTTCCATCTCGAACGAGACGGGCACCGGGGCCCTTACCTGAAGCAGCTCGCAGATCGAGCAGCAGTCGTCATCACGGAAGATGTCCCCGTCAAGCCGTTGACGGACTGGCTGGCACGGCTGGTCGAATCCACATCGACGCCAATCTGGGCGGTCGACTCGAGTTGTGTTGTCCCAATGCTGCTGATGGGTAAGGCCTACACTCGGGCCTTCGAATTTCGCAATGCCACCGCGAGCCTGTATCAGGAGCGATTGGGGCTGGAACCGAGCCAGATGGGATGCCCGGATCATCAGAGCGGCTCTCCGGGAGCGTCGGTATCCGCTTTTACCGCCGATCAAACCAATGAGATGCTCGGCAACCTTCCATTCGAGACGCTCGACCTGCAGACCGCCGACCTTGCAGAGTTGATTGGACATTGTCATATCGACCACTCGGTGGGACCGGTACCGCATACTCGGGGCGGTTCTGTTAAGGGGTACGAACGATGGGACCGTTTTAAGAAACACAATCTGCGAGCGTACGCCAGGCTGCGCAACAATGCCCTGACGGATGGCGTCAGCAGGATGTCAGCTTATCTGCACTTCGGCATGGTTTCTCCGTTTCGAATTGCTCGCGAAACACTGCAGACAGGAGGAGCGGGCGCGGAAAAGTATCTCGACGAACTCATCGTCTGGCGTGAACTCGCGTGGGCATTCTGCTTCTATCGGCCAGACCACGATACTCTGTCGGCCATCCCGGAATGGGCTCGTGAAACACTGGAGGATCATCAGTCTGACAGACGCCCGGCACTCTACGACTGGGAAACACTGGCTCGTGGCGAAACGGGAGATGCACTGTGGGACGCAGCTCAAAAATCCCTGCTGATGCACGGCGAACTGCACAACAACGTGCGGATGACATGGGGCAAAGCAATTCTCAACTGGACTCCCAACGCTGAATCAGCGCTCACCATGATGATTGATCTCAACCATCGCTATGCACTCGACGGCAGAGACCCTGCTTCGTATGGCGGATTGCTCTGGTGTCTGGGTCAGTTTGACCGCCCGTTCAGGCCGGCCAGAGCCATTCTCGGAAACGTTCGCCCTCGCCCGACACACGAGCATGCAAAGCGGCTCAGTCCGGCAAAGTACCTGCAAAAGACGACACGACCCCTGTTGCATTCCATGCCTTCGGTTGCGGCCATCGGGGCGGGGATCTCGGGACTCGCAGCAGCACGAACACTGGCTGACCATGGTTTCGACGTGACCCTGTTCGACAAGGGCCGAGGCGTCGGTGGGCGAATGTCGACTCGTCGAACGAATACCGGATTCAGTTTCGACCACGGGGCTCAGTATTTTGCCGCCAAAGACGAACGATTCCGTCGCTACGTTGATGCGTGGAACGAGATCGGAGTCGTCGATCGCTGGGCGGGGCGCATTGTGGAACTCACAAACGGGAAGATTCGGGAACGCAGACCGTCAGATCGCTTCGTAGGAATCCCCGGCATGAACGCCGTCTGCAGGCATCTTGCCCGCGGCCTGACGGTCAGGTGCAACACACCGATTCAAAGTGTAAAGCACGGCGAACGGTGGAGGCTGATTTCGGCCGCCGCAGACGAAGGCGAATTTGACTATGTCGTTTCCGCAATTCCCCCAGCCCAGGCGCAGTTACTCTTCAAGCAATGTTCGTCACTGATGGCGAACATCGCCGCAATGCCGTTTGCTCCCTGCTGGGCCAGCATGTTTGTTTTCCCGGAGCCACTGGAATTTCCAGCGGATGGTGCTTTGACTGGCAACTCGTCGATTGCCTGGATGGCTCGCAACTCATCCAAGCCGGCTCGTGAAGCTTCCGCAGACTGCTGGGTTGTCCACGCAACTGCAGAATGGACGCACGAACACCTGGAAGCTGAGTCAGACAGCGTTGCGTCGCTGATGTTACGTGAACTTTTTCGAATAACCGGCGCTCAGGAGCAGCAGCCGTTGCATGTCAATGCCCATCGCTGGCGGTATTCGATTCCGACAGAACCTGTCAGCGAAGGCTGTCTCACGGACTTTGACCGACAATTGTTAGTTTGCGGCGACTGGTGTCTGGGGAATCGAGTTGAAGCCGCGTTCCTCAGTGGAGTCGCGGCAGCCGGTGCACTGATGCGGTCTGCATTTCAACATGAGCCATCCGCCGCTATCCAGAGCCAGTCTGAAGTCCACCCCGCACATGCGCAGGAGTGTGCGCGTTACGAGTAAGGCTCCAACGCAGTGAACGGCAAACACCGGATCTGTCAGCACGCAAAATCATAGGGGTGCAGCGGTGGGTCGGCAGGATGAATCCACTCCGGTTGATGTTGCCCCCAGCGCCATGCAGCCAGCGCTGCGGCACAGGACGCGACATAATGGTCGATGGGCATTTTGGCAGCAGCCACTCCTTCCAGACCCTGATCTTCCAGCCAGCGGAGCAATCGTCTCCGTGCTGATGCCTCTTTCTTCATCGACTTAATGTCCTTCACGGAAGCACCTCGCAGAGCCATTGCTGCACCCGGGTGAACCTCGACCAGTGAGGGTCGGTTCGGTAACCCGGAGAGAAGTCGGGCGACCGCAAGTCCGCGCAGCGTGAGGTACGCCATGCGGGTCATTGTGGGGGGCATCACGGAGCCAGCAGCCAGGCCGGCCTGTTGGATTCTCTGCCGCAGTCGTCGATCGGCCGGTCGATCTCCTCCACCGTCATTGTAAGACAAAGGGGCGTCAATACCGACGACAACCTCTGAGTAAGGCGTGATCGGCTGGATCATTTGGAGCAGTTTCGCATCCGAGACGTCGGAACTGGTCGTCTGCAACCTCAGCCCGGCTTCGCAGGACTCAAAGACCGTGACAGCTGTATCTGCAGCATTACTGGGCCCTGACAGGTCGATGCCGACTACAAATTCGATTGTCACGAAGCTGGTCTCGTCACAGCAAAGAAACTATCTGTCTGACAGTAACAACATTGTGCAGCACGACAAGGCATCTCCAGCCGCCAAAGAAGCGGGGCGAATCAGCCATGGGATCTGTCAGCAAACGAGACGACGCTCCTTACGGCAGCAAGCAGGCGTCGGACCGGGCGGCTCGCGCCGCTCCGCTGAGATTGAAATACACGGGGCATCGCGACGCCTCAGCCTGACGACATCTTCTGCTCCCTTACGATTCCCCACGCCCCCTAAATCGTAGCGGAAGTACGCAAGCACTCCGGACAAACCACCTTCCGGTTTTTTTTCTCGATTACGTGGTCATCCGAAACACGGGATTCAAGCTCCCGCGCGAGGGTTCACCATCAGTCGGTCAGCCTGCAAACGTCTGGTCACCACCATCCACCCTAATCACCTGACCGCTGATAAACCGCGCGGCATCTGTGGCAAGAAATCCGACAACAGACGCCACTTCTTCGGGCCGACCGTAACGCTCAAGGGTGCCCTCAGTGACGAGTTTCTCATCATGAATCTCGTGAATCCGCAGGAATCGCTCGGTGACAGTTCCGCCAGGTGCCACACAGTTCACCGGAATGTTGAACGGCCGCAGTTGCTCAGCCAAACACCGAGTCCAGCTGTGAACGCCTGCTTTCGCCACGCTGTAGATGGATCCCAACGGGCGCCCCACAGTGCCGGCGATGCTGCCAATGGTGATAATCCGGCCTGATTTTCGTTCCATCATTTCAGGGGCCACCTCGCGGCAGCAGAGCATGGTGCCCAGCAGGTTGCGGTCCATCACGCTCTTAAGATCGTCCACCGAAATACTCAGACAGTCATCGTTGTC
>CAJWGB010000096.1 GCA_913031625.1 uncultured Planctomycetaceae bacterium
GTGAATACTATGCGACGGCTCAAGGGGGGATTTTCAGCAGCCAGGTCATCAGGGATCTGATTTCTGACCTTGGGCCGGTTGCTGCAGTTCAGTCTTCCTGGGGGCCATCAATTGCCATGTTGACCGCCGATCAGGCAGAGGCGGCGGCATTAAAACAGCGGGTGCTCAATCACCGCCACGCTGAGGTGCTGAGTGCTGTCATTGCGCGTGGGCTGAATTCCGGGGCAACCGTGAAAACCGATGCGCCGCCGCAATTACACGACGGGCAGGATCGGCGCAGGACGTAGGCCAGACTCAGGATGCTGTGCCCGAGTGAGAAACGTAGTGACGAAGTCCGGCGCTTTGGGGGTGGTGGGCTCGTTAGTCAGGGCCCTCCCGGATCGCTTGCCACATCACAACCCCGACGATTCGCAGGCCATGGCAATCTACGACGTGGCTGACGCTACCGTCTCAGTTCCGGCAAAAGTATGCTTCCTGCCATGTCTCCAGGATCAATCCGACCACGAGTGAATATGACTGCCGCGTTCTTCAGGACACTGAACTGTCTCATTCTGACCTCAATCACGGCTTTCGCTGAGGAGCCGCCTGAGATCAACTATCAGGTTACGTTTGATCATCGAGCTCAGCATTTCGCGCACATTGAGATGACGATCCCAGCCACCGTGACTGGCAGGGTCGAGGTCGTCATGCCCGTATGGACTCCGGGATCATATCTTGTCCGGGAATACGCGCGTCATATTGATCAACTGGTGGCGGCGGATGAGGAACAGACTCCGCTTGAGGTGACACGTGGAAGTCGCGATCGCTGGGTGATCAATGCGGAAGGGAAGGAAGGAACAATCCGCGTCAGCTACCGACTTTATTGTCGGGAACTCTCTGTTCGTACCAACTGGGTGGACTCCCAGATGGCGATCCTGAACGGTGCCGCAACGTTTCTGACTGTCCCCGAACTGCGCAACAGAAAACACCGCGTTTCGATTGTTGTGCCGGAAAGGTGGCAGGTTGCCACGGCACTCGAAAAAGAGGACGAGTCTTACATTGGCGAGACGTTCGAACAGTTGGTGGATTCACCGATTGTGGCGGCTCCACTTCAGGTAAGTAACTTCGAAGTGGGCGACACTCCCCATCGTCTTGTCCACTTTGGAGATGCATCGCTCTGGGGAACGACTCGGAGTGTTGAAGATGTAAAGAAGATTGTGGCTGCTCATCAGAAATTCTGGGGCTGCACACCTTATCCGCACTACACGTTCCTGAATGCGATCGTGGAGTCTCGTGGAGGCCTCGAGCATGACAACAGTACGCTTCTGATGACCGGACGGTTTTCGAGTCGGGATCCTGAAAAATACGAAGACTGGCTAAGTCTTGTCAGTCATGAATTTTTTCACACGTGGAACGTAAGGCGACTCCGCCCGGTCGAGCTTCGGCACTATGACCTGCAGAACGAAAACTATACACGCAGCCTGTGGGTGGCTGAGGGAATCACCAGCTACTACGAAGACCTGCTGCTTGTCCGGGCCGGTGTCCTCAGGAAGGGCAGCTGGCTGAAGCGACTTTCAAAGGATATTGCCAAACTGCAGCAGACACCCGGCCGACTTCAGCAGAGCCTGTCGGACTCTTCATACGACACATGGATCAAGTTCTACCGTCCCCATGAGAACAGTCGCAATGTTCACGTGAGCTACTACACGAAGGGGGCAGTCGTTGCCTTTCTGCTGGATGCCCGGATTCGTGAGATTACCGGTAATCGAAAGTCTCTCGATGACGTCATGCGAAAGCTGTACGAGCAGTTTGTTGATACAGGGTATTCGCCGGAAGACTTCGGGAAGACTTGCAGCGACGTGGCCGGTCGAGACATGACAGAGTGGCTTGCCGAGCATGTGGAGCAGGCCAGCGAACTTGATTATGAGCCGGCACTGAAGTGGTATGGTTTGACCTTTGATCCGCCTGCCAAACCTGTTGGGGCAACAGAGGCTGGCAAAAAGAAGATCTGGCTGGGAGCAGAGTTTGAGAGTGCTCATGCCAATCCCGTCTTCTCGCGGATCAGGTCCGACGGACCTGCAGCAACCGCTGGGATCAACGTGGGCGACGAATTGATTGCTGTGAACGATATTCGTTCCACAAAGAGCGGGATTGAAAAGCAACTCCAGCAATACGCCGTGGGTGAAACGCTTGACCTGCTGATTGCGCGGCGGGGCCGCTTGAGGCACCTTGAGATGAAGGCGACTGCTGAACCCAAACAGAAATGGCAGCTGCGGCCACTGGCAGGAGCGAGTGGCTATCAGAAGTCGCGACTCGATTCGCTGTTAAAGTAAACCGTCGATTCCGTTATTCTCTGTGCTTTCTGTGGTGCCAAATACGGTGTAGATGTTAGTTGGGTATGAGTGCCCATGATCGGCGACAGCATCACCCGAAGCGTTTGCCATGCATGATCAGCTGCCCATGAACTCCTTGATCACGTTGCCCTGGCAGAGGGTCATGGGGCGTCCGTCTGGTGTGACGTGCGTGCTGTCCAATGGAATGCCCAGTTTGGTGTAAATCGTCGCAGCAACGTCAGCCGGGTAATACTCCCTGCCAACCGGGCGTTCGCCGATGTCATCAGTTTGCCCGAGCACGAGGCCTCCTGGAGTCCCGGCTCCCGCCATGCACAGAACACTCGCGGATGACCAGTGGTCACGTCCGGCTGCAGAGTTGATAATCGGGGTGCGACCAAAGTCGGTCATCCAGACGACCAGTGTTGAATCCAGTAGTCCCCGCGTCTTCAGGTCCCTGACCAGCGCTGGAAATGCCTGGTCCAGCGGCGGCAGCAGTCGTTTCAGTCCGGTAAAGTTTTTGGTGTGTGTGTCCCAGCCGCCGCTGCTGACGGTGACAAACCGAGTACCCGCTTCAATCAAGCGGCGTGCCAGCAGACAGCTCTGTCCAAGGTTGTGGCGGCCGTAGTCATCGCGGACCGCGTCAGTTTCTGCCTGCAGGTCAAAGGCTTCCTGCGTGTCCTTTGAGGTCATGATGCTGAAGGCATTGCGATAGTGCTCGTCCACAGCAGCCAGGGCATCGGGTTGCTGTTCGGCAGTCCGTTGAAATGTGTCGATCAGCTTCAGGGCATTGCGGCGGTCATCCATGCGGGCTGAGCTGATGCCGCCGTATGGCTTGATGTCGCGAACGGTAAATGACTTGCTGTTGGGATCGCCTGGGATCTCAAATGGGTTGTGAGCAAGTCCCAAATAACCGGCTGTTCCACCGTTGAATCGTCTGTCGATCTGAGTGCCGATCTGGATGAACGGAGGAATCGTCGCCCGGAACCCCTTTTCTCGAGAGACAACAGAACCAAAGGTCGGGTAGGTGATCGATGGGTTGAATTTGTGCCCCGACATCATGAATGCGTCAGCCGTGCCATGGCTCCCGTTCTGTGGGTTCAGGTTGCGCATCACGGCGAACTCTCCCACGTCTTTGGCAAAACGTGGCATCTGATCCGTGAACTGAACACCAGAGAGTGCGGTATTGATGACGCCAAAATCTCCTCGGACTTCAGCCTTAGCCTGGGGCTTTGGGTCCAGTGTGTCGTGGTGACTGGTGCCGCCTCGTGTCCAGATCAGAATGCAGTTGACGTCTTTCTTAGCAGCAGCAGCTTCGGCACGCAGGAGTGAATCAAGGCTCAGGCTGACCCCGGCCAGCGTTCCGGCCTGCACCATGAAGTGGCGTCGAGAGTGCTCACAATTGGACTGACGCTGTGGGAACAAATTCAGCATGAGCTGACCTCGCGGAAGAATTGGCGGGTGGGATGTGCCGAGGAGAGTTGAATTCGCGACTGACAATTGTATCCGGTGAGCCAGGGGCGGTAAACTTTGAAGTCTCTCCGCTTGCCATTCCTTCATTTCTTCCTTCCTTCCTGTGCCGGGAACCGGATCATGCAGCGAAATTCTGCAGTCCCCATCACAACAACCTGCCGTCATGTTCTGCGGACCGCATTTCTTCTCGCCGGTCTGGCCAGTGTTGTCGTATCGGGGGCACCTGCTGACTTACGGGTGATTCCTGAGAAGATCACGATCTCGGGCATTGGTGAACGGGTTCAACTGGTTGTGATGGATGGGGACCAGGACGTCACTCGCGATTGTACGATCATCGCTTCGAACGGAATTGCGCGACTGGAGCAGGGCAGGGTGGTGCCATTGAAGGATGGCTCCGGTCAGGTTTCAATTCAGATTCAGAAGCGGACTCTTTCTGTTCCTCTGAGAGTAAGTGGAGTGGAATCCGGGCCTCCCATCAGTTTTCGGAACGATGTCATGCCTGTGCTTGCCAAGGCTGGCTGTAATCAGGGGGCCTGTCACGCCGCACAGTATGGCAAGGGAGACCTGAAACTCTCCCTGCTTGGGTATGCTCCCGAACAGGACCATCGACCACTCACTCGTGATCGTGCTCAGCGCAGAATCTCTCCGCTTCGTCCGGCAAACAGTCTTTTGTTGCAGAAGGCAACGCTTCAGGCCGGGCATGGTGGGGGAAAACGATTTGGGGTTCAATCGTGGGAATACCAGATTCTGCATGACTGGATTGCAGAAGGTGCCACAGGCGTTCAGAAGAATGAACGTCAGCTTTCAGGAATCGCAATCAGACCTGAGAAGGGTGTGTACGCTCAGGGCGCTCAACAACAGTTACGTGTCACTGCTTTCTACGACGATGGCAGCGAGCGGGATATATCGCATTCCGCGCGCTATGACACTTTGGGTGAGAGTGTGGCGACTGTTGATCGCAACGGGCTTGTGTCAGTTGTGGGGCAGGGCCAGGCGGCCATAATGATTAGGTATGAAGGCCAGGCGACTGTGACTCACGTCGTCTCGCCGTATGCGGATGATGTGGATCTCGCTGGTTTTGTTCCGGTGAATTATGTCGATGAAGCGGTGAAGGCTCACTGGCAGCGATTGGGCATCCGCCCCGCAGAAGTGTGTTCTGATGAACAGTTTATTCGCCGCGCGTTTCTGGACTGCATTGGCACGTTGCCGACTCCGCAGAAGATTAAGTCGTTTGTGGAGTCAGACGCGCCGGATAAACGAGTCCGACTGGTCGACGAATTACTGGGACTAACGGGCGACCCCGCTCGAGATGTCTACACAAACGAGTGGAGTGCATGGTGGACGCTGAAGTGGGGAGACCTGCTGAGGATTAACCGAAACAAACTTGGCGATGGCGGTATGTGGTCGTTCGCCAACTGGGTAAGGAACTCGCTGCGTGAGAATAAACCGGTCGATCAGTTTGTTCGCGAAATTGTGACGGCTCAGGGATCCGTCTACCAAAACGGACCGAGCAACTATTTTAAGACGGCCACAAAGGCGACTGATCTCGCTGAAACCACGGCACAGATCTTTCTGGGAGTCAGGTTGCAGTGTGCTCGCTGTCACCACCACCCATTCGAAGTTTACAGCCAGGCGGACTACTACGGACTCGCGGCGTTCTTTACACGAGTCGGTACCAAAGCGTCGACTGACTTCGGAGCATTGGGCGCTGACACAGTTGTTCGCATCAATGCTTCCGGTTCGATTCGGCATCCACGTACCGGGAAGGTGATGGAGCCGACCCCATTGCTGGAGACGCCCGCGACAGTCGAAGGAGTCCGCGATATTCGACGACCTCTGGCGGAGTGGCTGACTTCTGCAGACAACAAACTGTTTGCTCGCAACATCGCCAATCGAATCTGGGGCTATTACATGGGCACGGGGCTGGTGGAGCCCATTGATGACATGCGGGCAACCAATCCGCCATCAAATCCGGAGTTGCTGGATGGACTGGCAAAGAACCTCGTTGACAGCGGTTTTGATCTCCGGCAGCTGATGCGGTCGATCATGATTTCACGTGTCTATCAGCTGAGTGCAACCCCACGCCCTGAGCACAACGGTGCTGAACGGCTCTATGTGCACTACAACGTGAAACGAATGCCGGCCGAGGCACTGCTGGATGCGATCGATTTTGCGTGTGGTACCAGCGAACGATTTACCGGCGTGCCTCCAGGAACCCGAGCGATTGAATTGCCGGATACAAATTATGCATCGTATTTTCTGGATACGCTCGGACGTCCCAAACGTGTGATTACGTGCGAATGTGAGCGGACGACTCAACCCAATCTTGCCCAGGTGCTGCACATTGCGAATGGTGATGTGATCAATCGGAAGCTTGCAGATAAGAGTGGTCGCCTGAGTCGTCTTGAGAAGGCCGATCAGAACGAGGCAATTCGAGAACTGTTTCTGGTTTCACTGAGTCGTCAGCCGACAGCGAAGGAAGTGCAGAATTCAGAACAGATCATTGAACAGGCAAAAACTCCTCGCGAGGGGATGGAAGACCTGTTGTGGGCGCTCCTCAACAGTCGGGAGTTCCTGTTCAATCATTGATCGATGTGAATCGTGGCGTGATCTGGGGCACCCGAGCTCTTCTGTGTGTTCTGTTCTGTTGGAATTGAGTGAGTAAGTAATGGCACCACATCATTCTCGAAGGCAGTGGCTCGACGTTTCGTCACGTGGACTGGGTGCAGTTGCTCTGCATGCTCTGTTGCAGCAGGACGGAGTCTCGGCGGATGGTCTTCCGACGGGGTTGGCTCAGTTTGCTCCTAAGGCGAAGAGTGTCATCTGGTTGTTTATGCGGGGTGGCGTGAGCCACATGGAGAGCTTCGACCCCAAGCCTGCGCTGACTCAGTATGCGGGACTCTCCATCAACGAGTCACCCTTCAAAAGTGTGCAGGACCCGGAGCTGCTGAAGAAGGTTCGAGTCGTCGTGGTCAACGACGCGAATGGACAACAGCGAAACAAGCTTTACCCACTCCAGGTCGGCTACAAAAAGTACGGTCAGAGTGGCATCGAAGTCAGCGACTGGTTTCCTCACACAGGCTCCGTGATCGACGACATTTCGGTAATTCGGTCGATGTGGACGACAGACGATAATCACGGGGCACAGGTGCAGTTTCATTCCGGGCGACACATGCTCGACCCCCGCGTTCCGACCATTGGTGCATGGATTACATGGGGGCTGGGCACGCTGAATCAGAACCTGCCACAGTTCATTGCGATGGGGCCTCGTTTCTTCGACGTTAAGGACGGGCACTATCTGGGGCCGGCATATGATTCTGTGCGTCTGAACGTTAACCCCAACAACCCGCTGGATTATGCGAAGCCTCAGGGAGATATCACACAGGACGAACAGAAACTGACTTTTGATCTGGTCGACCGACTCAATCGAATCACAGCGGCTCAGTATCCGGCGGACAGTCGCCTTGAGGCACGCATCAAGTCTTATCAGCTGGCATACCGGATGCAGACTGCGGTTCCTGAAGTCATAAACTTTTCCGCCGAAACGGAGACCACAAAGAACCTGTATGGGTTTGATCAAAAGGAAACTCGCCCATTTGGCGAACAGTTGCTGGCAGCTCGCCGTTTTGTTGAAAAGGGAGTGCGGTTCATTCAGATTCAGCACGGCGACGGAGCAGCCGGCGCATGGGATCAGCACTCCAATCTCAAGACTGCGCACTCACGTCTTGCCATGCAGGTGGATCGCCCTGTGGCGGGCCTCATTCGTGACCTCAAACAACGTGGCTTATTTGATGAGACTCTGGTGGTGTTTGCCACTGAGTTTGGGAGAACACCAGGTTCTCAGAACGGTGATGGTCGGGACCATCATCCTTACGGATTCAGTGTCTGGATGGCCGGAGGCGGGCTGCGCGGCGGCGTTGTGGAAGGTGCCACTGATGAAATTGGATTCCACGCGACTGAGAAACCACACTATGTGACTGATGTGCATGCGACTCTGATGAAGCAATTGGGACTCGACGCTCATCAGATGGAGGTCCCCGGCCACAAGCGTCTGGAGCAGGATTTTGGGGATCCGATTGAGGGTATTATTGCGTAGATCGATCTCGAGTACCCGACTTGGAGAGTCAGGCTACAGCGAAGCGGGGCTGCCATGTTTCTTGCGGGACCGGAAACGGAACGACTGACTCACCGTGCGAAGACCGAAGCTGACGCGGCTGCGCTTTATGCATTGAACAGCAATTCGGACGTTATGAAGTTCACGGGGGACGTTGGGTTTGAGTCGGAAGAGCAGGCGGCTCAGGCGATTCGCGACTATCCGGACTTTGAACGCTACGGGTTCGGTCGCTGGGGCTGCTACCTCAAGGCAACCGGCCAGCTGATTGGGTTTAGCGGGCTGAAGTATCTTCCGGACCTTGATGAGGTCGATCTCGGGTATCGGTTCTTCCCCGAGTTTTGGGGGCAGGGGATTGCGACGGAGTCAGCATTGGCGTGTGTGGAGTTTGCCTTTCGCAGTCTTGAGCTGACGTCTGTCATCGGACTGGTGTTGCCCGAAGATGTGGCATCCATTCGGGTGCTGGAGAAGTCCGGGTTCCAGGCTGATGGTGAGATTGAGCCTGATGGCATGCGAGCATTGCGGTTTCGAGTCACCGCCGAGGTGTAAGGTGGGCTTGTTTTGATTTACCACAGAGGGCAGAGGGCAGGGCGTCTTATGGCGGCAGTACCGGATGCGAAAGTTCACTGGAAATAGCGTGGCGCTGACTTCGTCTCTCAATGGGCGACAGTTGAACACAGATGGAGTCCGAAGTACCCGACTGGAGAGTCAGGCTACAACTGCGAACAGTGTTCTTGGCGAAGTCCATTACACTGGAATGTCTGCCGCCGTCAGCCAGCCGCGTTCGACCTGTTGTTGGAAGACTGCCAGTGAATCCCGAACCGCGGTCTTGATAGGCGTCAGCGGCGCGCAGGGGAAAGCGGTTCGAAAGGGTTCGAATTCCAGGTCGCAGATAAAGGGGACGGTGTCCATTCCAATGCTGATCTCGAATTGATCAGCCATGCCAAGTTCCTCTGCTCCCTCTTTCATTGCCTCAACAATTGTTTGCATTTCCAGTGTCTGGCTGGGGAGGGTGAATCGTGCATACCCGTCGAACGGATCAAGAGTTGCGCAGGCGAAGGCAGCACCTACGTCAGGGGCGTAGAGATAATCCTGTTTGTTGGCGTAAGGGATCTGATAGGGGCGTCCAAGGGCAACACACTTCATCGCAGTGGTTGGCGTTGAGGTGAGTCCGGCATCACGTCCAGGGCCAAATAGAACGCCAGGTCGTATGCTAAGAGTTGGGATGCCCGTTTCCTCGTAAAACATCCGTGAAATGTTCTCGCCTGCCAGTTTCCATGCTCCATAAACGTTGACCGGGTGAGGTTCGGCCAGCATTGGCACCTGCCCGTCGGGATAGTGAGATCGAGCACCGTACACAGCGACTGAACTGGCAAACACGAATCTCTGAATTGGTGTGCTGGCTGTTTTCATGCACTCAATCAGATACTGAGTGCCGGCCAGATTGATTTGCAGCCCGAGGTCTCGATGAGCATTGCAGTCGGGCGTTTGGAGAGCCGCAAGGTGCACCACGTGAGTCACTTTGTGCTCGCTCAGGCATTCGGCAAGTTGACCCGCATTTTGGATATCGAGGGCTTGCGGCACGAGTCGCTGACGATCGACGTCGTGAAAAACTCGTTCGGTTCGGTCCGAGTCGATTCGGCGGCCAGCTGCAATAACAGTGGCAGACGTGTTGCGAAGGATCCATTTGGTGGCTTCGGCACCGATGCAGCCATAGCCGCCGGTGATCAGAACGGTCGTGTTTTCGTGAGTCACGATGTGGGTTCCCATGCGGAGGATTGATCTGACTGTTTTCGCGGTCCGAATTCAGGAAGTCAACTGATCCGGAAGAACGTGGAAACTGCAAATATCCGGAGTGAACGACCGAACAGACGTTGGTGCTGTTGTCTTTCATCGAATCCACGCTGAATTCTGAATCTGAGTCCCCTGCTCTGTGGCCCTGACCGTCCCATTCACAGGTGCACAGAATCACCGGTTTTCATTATGAAGTAGTGAATTTGAGTCCGTAATGGTGCTCGCCAGGTGTCGGATTCTGTGTGCTTCTGGTGTTTGATCGATATTCCGCGTGAAGACGCTCCCCTCTATACTTCCTGCGGCTCATTCGTGGCCGGCTGTCTGACTACAAACCGTGGTTCCGCAAAAATGGAATGGTTCGACATCTTAATACTGGGCATTCTGCTGTTCTTCACATGGCGTGGAGCTCAGCGGGGCCTTGTCACGCAGCTGGCATGGATGGCCGCGATTATTCTGTGTTTCAAATTCTCCGATTCACTGGCGCCGTCGATTACGCCTCATATCGCAATTGGAGAGCCTGACAATCCGGTGCGACACTGGGTCGCCATGTTTCTGCTGTTTCTGGGGTTCACCGTCGTTTCATTTGCCGTTGCCTGGCAGATTGAAGGGTCGATTGGCAAAAGCAGACAGCTCAAAGATCTTGATCGCTTTTTCGGTGGTGTTCTGGGGCTGGTTCGTGGTGGGGTCATCGCAATGATCGTCACTTTTTTTGCTGTGACGTGGGATGCGACAAAACCCTCCGTTGTGAAATCTCAGACGGGACCAATCGCCTGGACTGTCCTGGATTGGGTCAAACCGCTGGAGCCGCAATTTTTCCACGAGTATCTGCAGGGCTCTCTGAAGAAATTTCGGGAGCAGATGCACGGTGTTCCGGGGCGTGAGGAGCTTGGAACAGAAGCGAGTCCGGAGAGCTTTTATGGGCTGAACGAAGATCTGAATGGCCCGTCGCTGAGTGATAACGGCCCCCGGCTGGATGATCTTTGGCGCAGATTGCCGTCCGACGTTCGCAGCAGAATGGGAGACAGTATTCAGGATTACTGGAAGAACGCCTCGGCTCAGGGTCGTCAGGCACTTCTTGACCAGGTCACGAGCCACTTCGATTACGAATTGCCGGACGTCATTCGAGACGTGATTTCCGGGAGTGAGTCCGGAACCAGTACACCGTCTTCAGGGCAGGGCACTCCTAAGCTCACTGAGAATCAGATGCTCCGTGAGATTGCTGAACATTACGGCGACAAAAGAGACTGGCTTTTGAGGGGGGCTTCAACTGCGTTCCAGGGTGTTCCAGGACACATTCGCCAGCGGGTGATTGAAGACTGGTATGCAGATTTCGAACTTGCTGTTGGTCGTCGTCTGGCCACAGATCCTGATCCCGGAACCGGGTTCGCGACGCTGCTCGACCGACGTATTCTGCGTCAACTCCAGGCTGGCCGGGTTGACTATCTCAGTCTTGATTCGAACCTGCGCCGACGACTCGATCAGTATCGTCGGTAGCCGGCACTCTAAAAGGGGCCGGAATTCGGCCGCCTAAAAACGCAGGGTTTTGTCCAGTAATTAAACATAACGGACATTATCGGACGTTGGGGAATGGCCGAGTTACGGCCGCGTGAGACACTGAAACCGATTCGTTCCCTGTCAGTTCAGGGAAGACCGAAACCCAGATCCACCGCCCTTTAGCTGATGGGTTCTACGCCGGAGCGGCATTCCCGCTGGCGGACTCCTCAAATACCCCAATGCGGCGGAATCGCTCGTATCGCTTGTCGACCAGTTCGTCGGCGGGCACATCAGCCAGTGACTGCAGTGCCTCATTGAGAGATGCCTTAAGTGACATTGCCATCTGGTGATGATTGCTATGGCCGCCTCCCAGTGGTTCCGGAATGACCTCATCGATGACGCCCAGTTCTACCAGGTCTTTGCTGGTGAATCTGAGTGCTCGAGCAGCCTTGTCTTTGTGCTCTCCGCTCTTCCAGAGAATACCCGCACAACCTTCCGGGCTGATGACGGAATAATAACTGTGCTGCAGAACTGCGACGTGGTCCCCGATTCCAATGCCCAGAGCTCCGCCGGAACCGCCTTCTCCGATGATGACACACACGATCGGCACTTCCAGAGTCGACATGTCCCGGAGGTTTACTGCAATGTTGTATGACTGGCCTCGTTCCTCGGCTCCAATTCCTGGGTAGGCACCTGGCGTATCAATCAGGCACACGATCGGCAGGCCGTATCGTGCCGCCATTTCCATTTTGGACATGGCTTTGCGATAGCCTTCCGGGTGAGCACACCCAAAGAGGCACTCGTTGCGTTCCTTGAGCGTCCGACCCTTCTGGTGGCCGACCAGCATTACTTTGCGACCATCCAGTTTCGCAAATCCTGTGATGAGCGCCCTGTCATCTCCGAATGCCTTGTCCCCGTGCAGTTCCACGAACTCGTCGAAGACCAATTCAACATAGTCTGCTGTCTGCGGACGCTCGGGGTGCCGCGAAACTTCAACCGTTTGCCATGCATCGAGGTTCATGTAGATCTCACGAGTGATCTGCGTGATCTCGACCCGCATTTTTCGAATGCTGTCCAGCAGTGCCGGCGTCGGATTTGGCTCCGCTTCCAGCTTCGCGAGCTGTTCCTTCAGATTGAAGATTGGAGTTTCAAAATTGAGTTGGTGAGCCATGGGAGGATGTCTGGAGCGGGATCAGCAGGAAGAAGCAATGGACCGGCATTCTATCCAGATCTTCGTCGCTGAGCCCAGCGGAATTCGGCCGTGTTCGTTAAGTGCTGAAGAAAGAGACGAGTCTCTCAGATTTACTCGATCTGAATGTTCATCACGTCGTCTTCTGTCATCTCTTCCGGTTCACTCGCCGCTGCAGGCTGCACTGGCTGAGCGGCGGCTTGCTGAGGTGCCGCAGGTTGCTGAGGGACGGCAGGTTGCTGAGCCGCTGGTCCTGGCTGCTGTGGCATCGGCTGTCCCTGAACTGGAACTCCCGGCATCGGCATTCCGGGCATCTGCTGAGGAGGCATCTGTGGCATCCCCGGCTGCATTGGCATCCCCGGCTGCATTGGCATCCCCGGCTGCATTGGCATCCCCGGCTGCATCGGCATCCCGGGCTGCATTGGCATCCCCGGCATTGGCATCTGCGGTTGCATTGGTTGTGGGTCAGCGGCGCCGCCCGCAGCAGCTTCTTCCTTCGCCATTTTGGCTCGAATTCGATCCTGTTCGCGTTTGATCCGCGCGTCGACTTTCTTCTCCTTCTTCCGTCCCGCCATTGGAGACGGGAGTCCCTTTTCAGTTCGGACAGCATCAGCGCGACTGTCCAGTCGGACATCGACCGACATCGCTGCATTGTCTTTTTCTGCCTGAATCTTCTCTTCGTGCAGTTCCAGAGGGTCGCGTTCGAAACACCGGATCCTGGACAGGGCAGTCGCCACTTCATGCATGTCTTCGTAACGCTCCTTCGGATTCTTGTGGAGCATCTTCAGAATGATGGCATCCAGCTCCTTGGTCACGTTCGGGTTAAAAATCGAAGGCTGAACTACGTTTTCGCTAAGGTGCTTCTTCAGCAGTTCGTTAGGTGTGTCGCCGGCAAATGGAGGTTGTCCGGTGAGTGTTTCAAAGAAGGAGACTCCCAGGCTGTACATGTCGGTCTGTACGGTGGGTGGCTTCTTCAGGATCGTTTCCGGCGCGATGTAAGTTCGAGTTCCCTGAATCCGTTTCTCCTTACCGAACATCAGGCCCAGTTTGCCTTTGACTCGAGCAGCCAGTGAAAAGTCGATGACCCGGACTTCACCCGCCCGATTGACAAGGACATTGTCCGGCTTGATATCCCGATGAAGCCACCCGTTTTCATGCATGTGCTGAAACGCACGCGCCAACTCCTGCGACATCTTGGGGAATGCCGACTGGATCGCAACAAGATTGCTTGTGATGTGAGTCTTGAGACTTGGTGACCGAAAATAATCCATCACGAAGAACGCATGGTCGCGATTGACTTCGAGGTCATGAAATCGCAGGAATGACGGATGTTCCAGTGAGTTGCCGATCTTGTATTCGTGTTTCAGGACCGCCTTTTCCGCGGAATCTTTGCGCGCGTCTTCCAACATGAGCTTCATGGCAAGCTGCATGGGAGAACCGGCTTCGCTGCATTCCCAGATTTGTGTTGTGCTTCCGGACGCTATGCAGTTTTTCAACTGGTAGCTGCCAACCATCATGTCGTCGTCAGACACGATCAGTCTCCGATAGTGATACGAGCAGATAAGAAGTCAGACAGGAGGTGCCACCGCAGGGCAGTGGCACGACGGGCCGCTCATCCTCCGGATGAATATCCAGTCGAGACGGGTATGAGCCGTGTAAGTATAGTCCAGGCCGTTCCCGAATTGCGAAGCTATTCCTGATTCCACAGCAGCTGGACAGACTCACCGGCAGTGCCCTGCTCCGTTTGGTTGTCGATTCTCGCGAGGTGTTGCAAAAACGAAACAGGGCAGTGCTGGCCATCGTTACACGGCGCGCAGAAAAAAGCCCGACCGCAGGCGGCCGGGCTTCGAATTCTCAACACGTCTGAATGGTTCAGACCGTGTCCTCATCAGAGCTGTTTTCGCTGGCTTCAGAACTTCCTCCGGTATCCGTCACGCTCTCGGCCTTATAGCCACCCTTTGCCTTGAACATCATGATCAGGATCAGGTAGCAGACAGCCATCGTTGCGGGCACATAAGAGGTGAGCTTCAGGGCCTGCCGTCCACCATGAAGTGCGGCGGCGTCCAGCGGCTCCTTATCAGTTTCAGCAGTCGCCTTGGCATCCTGCCACCATTTGTCCAGTGCCACGATGTTCTTGTCCTTGTCGCCTTCAGCAACTTCTTCCTGGTTCTTCACTGCTTTCGCAAGGTCTTTGCCTTCGTCTTTCAGGACACCAACTTTGGCACCGTCGAGACCCACCACAGAGAATCCAAGGAACGTGTTTTCAGCTTCCTCACCTTTCTCGTCGAGTGCCTTGTAACGTTCATAGACTTCTTCAGCGTTTTCCTGCAGGTGAGCAGAAGCATGGTAGTCCTGCTTGAAGCCGATGCCCGGTCCTCCAAGCAGACCAGCTGAAAGCATCCCCGCACCACCAATGGCACCGATTGTGATTGCTCCACCGCGCGGGAACTGCTCCGACACAACAGCAAGCATTGTTGGCCACAGGAAGGTCTTTCCGCATGCGTAAACTGTGGCTGCAATCACGCAAATGGTGACTGTGGTTGCTCCGCCCAGCAGCTGCAAACCAACGACTCCCAGCACACTGCTGACTGCCAGCAGGCCGAGTGGCGAAATCTTCTCAACAATCGGTCCCGCAAAGAATCTCAGAGCGAACATCAGGCCGGAGGTGTAAACGAACAGCAACAGGCCCTTCTGTTTGGAGGCCATAATTGAACCGGTGATTTCACCGATCCATGAGTCCGTACCCAATTCGACATAGCCGACCATCGCATGAATAATCAGCAGGAAAATCATGAGGGGAGCCAGCAGTTGTGTGAACATTTCTGAATAGCTGACACCAGCTTCGCCTGCTTCTGATTTTGGAAATTTCTGACCCATCAGCATGATTCCGTAGATCACAACGGGAACCATGAAGAGTGAAATCTGCACCTGCCATGAAACGGCTTCTCCACCGTCCGGATTCATCACGTAGGAAGCCAAACCACCAACGATCAGGCCACCGGGCCAACCGGCGTGCAGGATGTTGAGGTAGTGTGTCTTCTGTTTTGGAAACAGTGCCGCCACAAGCGGGTTAACGACTGCTTCGCAGATGCCGTTGCCGATTGCGAAGAGGAACATTCCCCAGTACAGACACTGGAAGGCAGCTTCTTTGCCACCTGATGCAAATGCTGCACCAGCACCCAGAGTCAGAGCAGCAGAGATCACGTGAGTAACGAAAGCAGCCGCCATGAGCTTGCCGTAGCCGACTTTGTCAGCAATGAAAGATCCGGCCAGGATGATGAGCCCAAATCCGGTCAGTCCCCCCCCTGTAATGGCACCCAATTCGGTCATGGTGAATCCGTAATCCTCTGCCCATTGGGAGAGGATGCCGGCACGGATACTGAAGCCGACGCCTGCTGCGAGGATTGCCATAAATCCCGCCCAGAGCAGCCGTTGAGCATTCGATGCTGTAGGTGCGTTGTCTGACATACTGAGGCCCTGTTGTCGTTCTGGTATGATTCTGGGACGCCCGAAAGGGCGGAAATATTAACCGTCAAATGCTAACCGCACGCGCGAACAGATGCCACGCGTCGGTGCCGTCAATGTAAACTTCGTTTCAAATCCGGGGTCGTGGCGGTCTGGGGCGTTTAACCCTTCGGAGCACTGACCGGTTCCCACTGGTCACTATTGAGATCATGGTCTCTACACTTCACAGATGCTGCTCTGACTGCGGATAACTCTGAATCATCCAGCTCGCCCGCGATTGTATGAAACCTTTCGGGATCGGCGGCGGTCTCTCGCCATGGCCCTTTAACAAAAATGACTGGCGGCTGAGACATCCACTGAACCAGATGGTCGGCCGTGCGAACTGTTAACTCCGGCTCTGCATGCGGGAAGTCGCTTTCCAACACAAACAGAAACAGCCGGGCTTTCATGCCGTGGCCCCAGAGGCGGTCACAGCCTCGCTGCAATACGTTACAGAAACGATGTCGCAGGAAAGACGTTTGTTCGTCCCATGAGAGGTCTCGGTAGCGATCCAGATCACCTGGTTCAGATCGGAGCAGCGGCTGCACTTCACCGTTGTCCCGAATGGCGGCCACCCACCACGAAAGATCGGTCGTTCCAACCAGGATTGTGAGTGTGACCAGTTCCTTTTGTGCCATTGTATGGTCCCGGCTCAGAACAGGTCTGCTGCGCGCTCAGCAAGCGATTGGCATCGTGATGCGATCTCGCTTACTCGCTCGTCTGAGAGATCGCTGGAGAGTTGCTCGGCGTCAGTTCCCAGCGTCCTGAGATCCCTCGACAACGCTCGGCGAGCAGTATCTGCCACGTAGCGTTTGGCCGCAGTATGCAGGGTCTCAATCAACTCGTCCGGATCCCATGGTTTTGTGATATAACGGTACAGGCCTCCCGAGTTAATGGCCTCGACGACCGCTTTGATATCAGCATAGCCGGTGAACACGATTCGAATGGCTTCCGGGTGCTCAGTACGCACTCGCCGAACAAGCTCGACTCCCGTCATACCGGGCATTCGCTGGTCCGTCATCAGGACATGAATCTGATGGTCATTCATGACCCTGAGTGCCTCGTCCCCCGACTCTGCTGTATGCAGTTCAAAGTCGTGGCGCAACAGGCTCTTGAGGGAAAACAGGACGTCGGGTTCGTCGTCCACTATCAAAATGGGGTGCCGAGTTTCGGATTCCATGTGGCACTCTGCGGAAGCAAATCTGTGTTTCCGTATCCTGGAGATTCCAATGCCCTGCCGCAACGTGGAGCGAACTTCCTGTCAGACTTTCTTTGTGCATGGAAGCCACCACTCCTGAATGCCGTGGGCAGATCTCGCATTCACCGTCGCCGGATACGTGATCCCGGGAGATTAGAATCGCAGAAAATAAGGTCGCTGGATCGAGGCAGCCAGCAGCGGGACGTCAGCGTCCTGGGGCAAGTACAGGCAGTCTCGTACCGTTTGTCGGGCCGATGATCGGCGTATTCGTCAAATCCAATCCTCAGGATTCGCGACTGATTGGTGAGGTTAGATCGAGTGTAAAGTGTTTCCTGGTAAATGGTTACGCTGATTATTGGCTCTTGTGAACCGTGCCGTACAGGAAGTTGTTGTGTGTTGTAAGTGCTTTTTTTATATAGGGTTATGTAATAAATGATCCCATGTGTCGGCAGTTGAGATTATTTGCTGACATTTCGTATCTTTTAGGCCGGGAATGGCCGATAATCCCAGTATTCGGTCCGTGGTGCCCTGCCCTTCGTATGTCATCCCATGCGCTCGCGACACAAAGCACAAATTCTGGAACTTGCTCGCTCCAGAGGACTGCTGCGCGCCAGCGATTTGGCTGCACACGAGATTCCTCGCAGCTATCTCAGTCGGATGTGCGAGGAGGGCGAGCTCACCCGACGAAGTCGAGGCCTTTATTCCCTGCCCGACGCGGATTTTGGAGAGCACGAGGATCTGGTTGAAGTATGCCGCCGAGTCCCACACGGTGTGGTGGCACTGATGTCGGCACTGGCATGGCACAACCTGACTACGCAGATTCCTCATACAGTCACCATTGCAATTGATCACAAAGCTCGAATGCCTGCGATCGACTACCCTCCCCTTGAAGTTGTGCGTGTTTCTCAGCCAATGCTCTATTGGGGTGTTGAACGCGCGCACGTCCAGCAAATGGAAGTGAGAGTCTATTCGGTGGCAAGAACTGTCATTGACTGCTTTCGCTTTCGCCGCCGGCTTGGGATGGATGTTGCGATGGAGACGCTGCGCGAATGTCGTCGTCGAAAAGCGGCTTCTGTTGATGATCTTTGGGAAGCAGCTCAGGCTTGCCGAATCAGTTCTGTAATCAGGCCCTACCTGGAGGCAACTTCTTGACTGTTCACAACACAGCCGCGTCAGTCCGCCAGAAACTGAAGAATCTTGCTCGCAGCAGTCAGGAGAACTTCAACCTTGTTCTGACGCGCTTCGGACTCGAACGACTGTTGTATCGAATATCAGTGTCTTCTCATGCGGAGCTCTTCACTCTGAAGGGGGGGACTCTGTTTTACTGCTGGACACAACAACTGCATCGACCAACCCGAGATCTGGATTTTCTGGGAGCCGGTGATGCTGACGCGGAAAAGTTTCTGCAGGTCTTTCAGGAGATCCTTCAACAGGAGGTACCTGATGATGGAATGCTGTTTGATCCGCAGGAGATCACAGCCGACTCCATTCGGGATAATCAGGAGTATCATGGGATCAGAGTTACGGTCCCGGCGAGCCTTGGTAGTGCTCGGTTGCGGCTACAGGTGGATATCGGGTTTGGCGATACCGTAACTCCCTACGCTTCGTCGGTGAAGTACCCTGCCCTGCTCGACTTTCCTCAGGCCGAAATTCAGGCCTATTCGATGGAAACCGTGATCGCCGAGAAATTCCAGGCGATGGTGGAATTGGGCATTTCCAACAGTCGGATGAAGGACTTCTACGATATCTGGAAGTTTGCGACAGAGTTCGAGATTGAACCCGCAATGCTTAAGACTGCTGTCCACGCGACCTTTGAACGACGGCTGACACCGTTGCCTCAGGCGCTGCCGGTGGCGCTCTCAGATGAATTTGCCGCCGAGCCGGATAAACAGACGCAATGGGGAGCGTTTTGCCAGCGTGTGGGATGCTCGGTAACCCTGCCCGAAGTGATTCAGGTGATCCGTCCGTTTCTGCTGCAGAGTCTGAGTCTGTGATGATGCTCAACAGGAGTGTGGGCTCGAAGTCCCTCGGAGAATTCCATCCTGCTCGGTAAGTTGCACTCCTGTGCGTCGATGAAAACGAGTGATACAAACGGAAGTTTCGACGTTCTATCTGTTCCCGACTGACAGTGGCGTGGGAAACCAGTGTTAACTCAGGGGCGAGATGGCGGTTACAATCATGGGGCGGGACAAATTCCATGGCCGACAAACACCAAACCGAAACTAATCCCATCATTTTCTTTGATGGCGTCTGCGGGCTTTGCAACACCTTCGTGGATTTTCTGCTCGATCGTGATGCCGACGGAGTGTTCCGGTTTGCTCCGCTCCAGGGAACAGCGGCTGAGGAACTCGTGCCTGCTGAGCTCAGGGCCGGGCTGGGAACCGTTGTCTTTGCGGACAACGGTTGCACCTGGGTGCGTTCCGGCGCGGTCAGCCGAATTCTGATGCGCCTTGGTGGACGCTGGAAACTACTTGGAATGCTTCTCTGGGTCATTCCGTGGCCACTTCGAGACGTTGGATACGCAATCGTGTCGAAGCTTCGTTATCGCCTGTTTGGGAAGCGAGATGCCTGCCGTCTTCCGACGCCTGAAATCAGAGCTCGATTCCTGGATTGATTTCGCCGACCCGCTGAGAGACCGCACGGAAGACGAATTCATCTGTGTCCGGTAGACTTGGGGCATGGTTGAACAACTTTCCAAGTACGTCATCACGCTGTGTATCGTCATCCTCCAGCTGTCCAGTCTTGCAGCGGACGAATCGGTGGCTCCGTTTGTCGCCGCCGTTGATCGATTTGCTGCCCACCGAGAAATTGACGAGGTTGCGGCGGGGCGATTGTTAGTGAGTGAGCTCAGCTGTACGGCCTGCCATCAAACTCACTCAGAATTGCTCAAGCCTCGCCGGGGGCCTCGTCTTAACGGAGCCGGCCGCCGACTCAATGCGGACTGGATGCGGGCGTTCATTCTCAGCCCACACTCCATGAAACGCGGAACGGCAATGCCCGCTCTGCTTGATGCTCTTCCGCCGCAGGCACGAGACTCTGCTGCAGACGCACTGGTGGCGTTTCTTAACA